>NZ_AJVM01000075.1:0-228735 GCF_000281735.1 Rhizobium sp. AP16
CCCCGCTACCCGCTTCGTCGCCGGCTTCATCGGCTCGCCGCCGATGAATATCGAGGAGGCGCTGGTGTCTGCCGGCGCGCTGGTGTTCAAGAATGGCGACAGGCTGCCGCTGCCGGCCCAATTCACGGATCGGGTCAAGGATGGCGAGAAGGTCGCCTTCGGCCTGCGCCCGGACGATATTTTCCCCACCGGCCATGGTCTGCATTCGGGCGCGGAAGCGGCGGTGCATGAGGTGACGCTGCCGGTCGCCATCACCGAGCCGCTCGGCAACGAAACCCTTGTTTTCGTCGAGTTCGGCGGCCGCGAATGGGTGTCACGCATGCTCAATCCGCGTGGCTTGAAGAGCGGCGAGCAGCTGAAGATGAGCTTCGACCTCAGTCAAGCCCATCTCTTCTCCATCGAAACCGGCAAGAGCCTGGCGATCTGAGCGAGGGAGGCGAGACATGGCCCGCATCGAGAAAATTGAACTACGCATGGTCGACCTGCCGCCGAAGGTAAAGCGGACGGATGCGATCCAGAGCTTCGCCAGCCAGGAAACGCCGATCGTCACCATCACCGACAGCGATGGCACAGTCGGCACCGGTTACAGCTATACGATCGGCACCGGCGGATCGTCGGTGATGCGGCTGTTGGCCGATCATCTGGCGCCGCTCTTGATCGGCGAGGATGCCGATTGCATCGAGGCGATCTGGCATAAAATGGAGTTCGCCACGCACGCAACGACCATCGGCGCGATCACGGCGCTGGCGCTTGCCGCTGTCGATACCGCGCTCTGGGACCTGCGCGCCAAAAAGCAGAGCCTGCCGCTGTGGAAGCTCGCCGGCGGCGCCAGAGATCGCTGCCCGCTCTACACGACAGAGGGCGGCTGGCTGCACATCGACAGGCAAACCCTGGTCGAGGACGCCCTGCAGGCGAAGGCCAAGGGCTTCTCCGGCTCGAAAGTGAAGATCGGCAAGCCGCATGGCTCGGAGGATTATGATCGCCTGTCGGCGATGCGTCTGGCTCTGGGGTCCGGCTTCGAAATCATGACCGACTGCAATCAGGGCTTTACCGTCGACGAGGCAATCCGCCGGGCCGCGCGGCTGAAGGAGCTCGATCTCGCCTGGATCGAGGAACCGCTGCCGGCCGACGATCTCGATGGTCATATCCGCCTGACCCGCTCGACGCCGACGCCGATTGCGGTTGGGGAATCCATCTATTCGATCCGGCACTTCCGCGAATATATGCAGAAAGGCGCCTGCTCGATCGTGCAAGTCGACGTCGCCCGCATCGGCGGTATCACACCCTGGCTGAAGGTGGCGCATGCGGCGGAAGCCTTCGACATTCCGGTCTGCCCGCATTTCCTGATGGAGCTGCATGTCAGCTTGGTCTGCGCCGTGCCGAACGGGAAATATGTCGAATATATCCCGCAGCTTGACGACCTCACCACCAAGGGCATGGACATAGTCGACGGCAAGGCGCTTGCGCCCTCCGAGCCCGGCATCGGCATCGCCTGGGATTGGGAGGCGGTGAAGGCGCGTTCGATCGGTGAGTTCACCAGAGAGATTCACGGCTGAGGGAGAACACGGTCATGCAGCGGATGGGGATGGTGATCGGCCTGGAGCCGGCAAAGGTCGAGGAATACAAGCGCCTGCATGCGGCCGTCTGGCCCGAGGTTCTTGCGCTGATCTCCGAATGCAACATCACCAACTATTCGATCTTCCTGAAAGAGCCGGAAAACCTGCTCTTCGGCTATTGGGAATATGTCGGCACGGATTTCGAGGCCGATATGGCCAAGATGGCGGCAAGCCCGAAGAATCAGGAATGGTGGTCGGTCTGTATCCCCTGCCAGAAGCCGTTCGAGACCCGCAAGCAAGGCGAGTGGTGGGCGATGATGGAGGAGGTGTTTCATCATGGATAATTTCCAACGAGAGTCCCCCATTTCGCGGGTGGGGAGATTGCGGAAAGGATACCCCCCTCTGTCAGCTTTGCTGACATCTCCCCCACGAGGGGGGAGATTGGTAACTCGCGGCTATCTCTTGCAATCAGCCGGCATCGAATCTGCTGACAACGCAGCCATTCGTTTCCTGGGGTGGTGCAAAACGCACCGAACGATCTCCCCCCTTGTGGGGGAGATGTCACGAAGTGACAGAGGGGGGTACATAGTTTCCGCGAACTCCCAGGCCAATATTTTCGCCTCGCCTTACCAAGCCGAAGATCGAATGCCTGCGACTTTTGAGGATGCACAATGACCTTCGATCCCCAATCCCTCCGCCAATGGTGGCCCAAGCCCAGTACCCCACGTCCCATCGTGATCTTCGGTGCTGGCAGCATCGTTGGCGACGCCCATTTGCCGGCTTACAAAAAGAGCGGCTTTCCGGTTGTGGGGCTTTACGATCCAAATGCGGAAAAGGCGCAGGCCCTGGCGGATCAATGGGGCATCCGCGCTTTCACGACCGAGGCCGAGGCGCTGGCTGTCGAAGGGGCGATCTTCGACCTGGCGACGCCGCCCGCCGCCCATGCCGCCATTCTTGCCAAGCTGCCGCGCGGCTCTTTTACCCTGATCCAGAAGCCGATGGGTAGCGATCTTGCCGGGGCGACGGAGATACTGAAGGTCTGCCGCGAACGCGATATCAAGGCGGCGGTGAATTTTCAGCTTCGCTTCGCACCGATGATGCTGGCGCTCCATGATGCGGTCGAGAAAGGCTATCTCGGCGAGGTCGTCGACTTCGATGCCTGGCTGGCGCTGGCGACACCCTGGGGGCTCTGGGCGTTTCTGAAAGGCCTACCGCGCATCGAGATTGCCATGCACTCGATCCACTATCTCGATTTCATTCGCGGCCTGCTCGGCAATCCCTTGGGCGTGCATGCCAAGACCATCGGCCATCCGAACCACGAGATGGCGCAGACGCGCACCGCCGCGATCCTTGATTATGGTGACAAGGTGCGCTGCGTGCTCTCGGTCAATCACGACCATGATTTCGGCCGCAAGTTCCAGGCGTGCGAGTTCCGCATCTCGGGCACCAAGGGTGCGGCCTATATCAAGCTCGGCGTCAATCTCGACTATCCGCGCGGCGAGCCCGACGAGCTGTGGATTAAGCCTGATGGCGGGAGCGATTGGGCCGAGGTGAAGCTCGAAGGCGCCTGGTTCCCGGATGCTTTCGTCAACCGCATGGCCAACCTGCAGCGTTTCGCCTCTGGCGAGGACAAAGAGCTGATCGGCTCCGTCGAGGATGCCTGGCAGACCATGGCGCTGGTCGAAGCCGCCTATCAATCGAGTGCCGCTCCGGCGACGCCGATTGCCGAACTTCCGAAGGTGTGAGCGATGGCTGAGCAAACGATCCATTTCGAAGACTACGAACTCGGTTATGTCAGGTTAACCACCGGGCGGACGATCACCGAGACGGATTTTGTCGTCCATGCCGGCCATACCGGCGATTTCTTTCCGCATCACATGGATGCGGAGTTCGCCAAGACACTGCCGGGCGGTCAGCGTATCGCGCATGGCACGATGATCTTCTCGATCGGCGTTGGGCTGACGGCCTCGCTGATCAACCCTGTCGCCTTCTCTTATGGCTACGACCGGCTGCGCTTTATCCGGCCGGTGCACATCGGCGACACGATCCGCACACGGGTGACGATATCGGCGAAAGAGGACGATCCGAAGCGCCCGGCATCCGGCCGGGTGGTCGAGCGTTGCGAGGTGCTCAATCAGCGCGACGAGGTTGTGCTCGCCGCCGACCATATCCTGATCGTCGAGCGCAAGGCAGCAGGCTGATGGTGAAGCTCAAGGGAATGACCTGGTCGCATCCGCGCGGCTACGATCCGATGGTGGCCTGCTCGAAGCTCTGGCTGGAAAAGACTGGTGTGGAGATCGCCTGGGAAAAGCGTTCGCTGCAGGATTTCGAGACCTTTCCGGTCGAAGAGCTTGCCGCCGCCTATGACCTGATCGTCATCGATCATCCGCATGTCGGCCAGATCACTCGCGAAAACTGCCTGCTGCCGCTCGATGACGTGGAGCATGCCGGCGAACTTGCCGCAATCGCCGCCGGTACGGTCGGTCGCTCCTATCCGAGCTATCATTGGCAGGGCCGGCAATGGGCCTTCCCGATCGATGCGGCAACGCAAGTTCAGGCTTACCGACCCGATCGGTTGAGTGGGCCGATCACCGATCTCGCCGAGATCGTGCGGCTTGCAGCGAAGGGCAAGGCGATCCTGCCGATGCGCTCGCCGCATGTGCTGATGACTTTCTTCACCCTCGCGGCGCATCTCGGCACGCCTTGCAATATCGAAGGGCCGGAATTTATCGCCAGGGCGGATGGCGAAGTCGTGCTCGACTGGATGGCGCGGGTCCTCAGTGGCATGGATATCAGCTGCTATGAGATGGACCCCATCGCCGTGTTCGACCTGATGGGCGAGCCGGATAGCCCCTATGATGTCTCCCCCTTCATATACGGCTATGTCAGCTATTCCTTCGCCGGATTCCGACCGGCGCGTATCGCCTTTGCCGATATGCCGGTGATCGACGGCCGCGTTCCCAATGGATCTGCGCTCGGCGGTACGGGCATTGCCGTTTCGGCTGCGACGCGGGCGCCGGAAGAGGCAAAAGCCTTTGCGCGCTGGATCGCCGGCGGGCGGGTGCAGGCGACAACCTATGCCGCGAGCAACGGCCAGCCGGGCCATTCGCATGCCTGGGTCAGCGATGCCGTCAACGTGCCGGCGCTCGATTTCTATCGCAACACGCGGGCCACGCTGGAGGGCGCCTATGTCCGGCCACGTCATGACGGCTATATGGCGTTTCAAAGCGAGGCTTCGGACATTATTACCCATGGACTGTGCACCGCCGAGCGGCATACAGTCCTTATCGACAAACTCAACCGGCGCTTTGCGCAATCGTTTGAAGGCTAGTGTGGAACGGCTCTAGCTGTCTGTTTTTGCTTGTTCTTATCCGGAGATGGCCTTGGGCTTCTCCGGATCGGAATCAAGCCATGGAGGAAAGGATCAGGATTATGGGTCACGGATTGGAAGGCAAGAAGGTCGTCATCACGGCGGCGGGTCAAGGCATCGGCCGGGCGACGGCGGAACGCTTCATCTCGCTCGGCGCGCATGTCTACGCCACCGATATTAACGAGCAGACGCTCTCGACGCTGGAAGGCGCCAGCACGCATGTTTTGGACGTGCTCGACGGCGCGGCGGTCAAGGCTTACGCCAGCGAGATCGGCCCGATCGACGTGCTTTTCAATTGCGCCGGCTTCGTGCATGCCGGCACCATCCTCGACTGCGAAGAGAAGGACTGGGATTTCTCCTTCAACCTCAATGCCAAGGCGATGTACACGACCTGCCGTACCTTCCTGCCGGGCATGCTGGAAAAGGGCAAGGGCTCAATCGTCAACATGGCGTCTGTCGCCTCCAGCGTGAAGGGTGTGCCGAACCGCTTTGCCTATTGCGCCTCCAAGGCCGCCGTCATTGGGCTTACCAAGTCGATCGCCGCCGATTTCGTCTCCAAGGGCATCCGCGCCAATGCTATTTGCCCTGGCACGGTCGACAGCCCTTCGCTGCATGATCGCCTGCGCGCCACCGGCGACTACGAAAAGGCAATGGCCGATTTCATTGCTCGCCAGCCGATGGGCCGCATCGCCAAGGCCACGGAAATCGCGGCGCTGGTAACCTATCTCGCCGGCGACGAGGCGGGCTTCACCACCGGCCAGATCCACGTCATCGACGGCGGCTGGACAGCCTGAGCGCCATCTTCCTTCGGATCGGAGGCTCCGCATTGCGGGGTCTCCTTTTATTTGCCACTCTCATCGGCGAATCGATGTCTGAGAGACGAGTTGCAATCGGGAGAACGCCATGGGCGTGGACGGACAGCTGCATCGTTCCAGAGGCCTCGTGCTGCTGCGCAAGCACCAGGTGATCCTCGTCGCCATTGCGATCGGCGTGGCGGTTTTCCTGCTTTTGACCTCGCGCACAGTGAACGCGGGCAATATGCTCATCGCGTGGAATGCGACCGCCATCATCTATATCGTGTTCAGCCTCTATCGCATGCTGACGGCCGACGCGCGCCTTATCCGCAAGCGTTCCGCCGATCTTGATTTTTCGGATGCGTTGCTGCTGTTCCTGTCGATCGCCGCGGCGGTTGCCAGCATTGGAGGCATCGCCCTGGATTTGCTCGGCATCAAGGATGCACCACCCGACGTCGCGTTTTTCCGCGTGGCGATGGCGATCGTGACGATCCTGATCTCCTGGGCATTTCTGCACATTCTTTTCACCATCCACTACGCACACCGCTTTTATGGCGGGCCGGGCAAGGGGGAGGGACTGGTGTTCGCCGCGCCGGTGGAGGAGCCGATCTACTGGGACTTTCTCTATTTCTCCTTCACCATCGGTGTCGCTTCTCAGACCGCCGATATCGGCGTTTCCTCGGTCAGCATGCGCAAGCTGGTGCTGCTGCATTCCATCCTGTCGTTCCTGTTCAACACGACGATCCTGGCGCTGGCGATCAATGTCGGGGCGAGCTTGGTATAGCTCGCCCCTTCAAGGCATTGCCGATTGTCACAGTACGGCGTTGCCAGCCATGACGGCCAGGATCAGGAACACCAGGAAGACGATCAGGAAGATCGCGAAGAGCACACGGGCAATCGTCGCCGTTGCGGCGGAAACGCCCGAAAAGCCGAAAAAGCCGGCGATCAGGGAAATCACGAAAAATATAATGGCCCATTTCAGCATGCGGAAATCTCCTCTGCGTTGCGTTCAGTAGAGACGCTTGAAAGGGGAAATTGTTCCGATGCAGCTAGATAACTCGGGTTGTCAATCGGCAACCCATCTGACGGAATTGGGCCGGTTTCCCATAGATATTGTCTATATGATCTAAATGGTCTATTTTGTCTAAAATAGACCATTGGAGGTTGCCTGATGAAGTCTTATGCATCCACGGATCTGAAGCAGAGTTTGGGCGATGTGCTTGCCGCCGCCAGCCAGGAGCCTGTTTCAATTACCAAGCATCGCAAGACGCGGTACGTGCTGATGAGCATTGAAGCCTATGAGGCGCGCTTCGCCAATGATCCGCGTCGCAGCTATGCCGTCGAGGAAATGCCTGCTGAGCATCTGGCTCTGCTCGAAAGTGTCTTGAGCGGCGAGGCCGAGGATATGGAGCGTGACTAGGCCCGAGGCGGGGGATATTTGGCGCTATGATTATCTCTGGCGCTGGCAACATGAGGCCCGCGAGACTGAAGGACGCAAGCCCCGCCCAGTCTCATTGGTCGCCGTCGTCACAGATAAGGACGGCAAGACCAATCTTTTCATCCTGCCGATTACCTCCAGCCAGCCCGCGGCCGATCGATTGGCACTGGAAGTCCCGCAGATCGAGCGACGCCGGGCCGGTCTCGACGATATGCCGTTATGGGTCATACTTGACGAGTACAATCATGACCTGATGGAGGGATCGTTTTACTTCGATCCGAACGGTCGCCTCGGCAGCTTCAGCGCGGCCTTCCAGAAAAAAGCGCTTCGCGCCTTTACCCAGGCGGCAAGGGATCGCCGCACAAGGGCCGTGCCTCGTAAAGATTAACCCCTACGCGACGTGAGTGAAGGTATGCGGAACTGGTGAGGCTCAGACCTGGATGCGCGCTCCCGATCTGCGGCACCAGCCGGCCTTTCGCTTAGGCTCAGGGCGTTCGTTGCTGCAATCGACCCAGTGGGTCGATTGCTTCGGCTGCGCCGAACCGCTCCTCACCCGTGATTGATCATCACATGCCGCACGGCCGTGTAGTCCTCCAGCGCGTAGACCGACATGTCCTTGCCATAGCCGGATTGCTTCAGCCCGCCATGCGGCATTTCGTTGACCAGCATGAAGTGGGTGTTGATCCAGGTACAGCCATATTGCAGGCGGGCGGCGGTCTGCATGCCGCGGCTGATGTCCTTGGTCCAGACGGAGGAGGCGAGGCCGTAGTCGCTGTCATTGGCCCAGGTGACGGCGTCGTCGGGATTGGTGAAGCGGGTGACGGAGACGACGGGGCCGAAGACTTCGCGGCGGACGATTTCGTCATCCTGCGTCGCGCCGGCGACGATGGTCGGAGCGTAGAAGAAGCCGCGTTCGCCGGACGTCTTGCCGCCGGTGGTGATTTCCATGTGCTTGTGTTCGGCGGCGCGGGTGACGAAGCTTTCGACGCGGTCGCGCTGGCGTTTGGAGATCAACGGGCCGATTTCGTTCTCGGTGTCGTCGGCGAGGTTGAACTTGATGCTGGAGACGGCGGAGGTGAGGTCGGCGACGAAATTGTCGTAGACCTTGGCGTCGGCATAGATGCGGCAGGCGGCGGTGCAGTCCTGGCCGGCATTGTAATAGCCGAAGGTCCGGATGCCGGCGACGACGGCGTCGATATCGGCATCGTCGAAGACGATGACGGGCGCCTTGCCGCCAAGTTCGAGATGCGTGCGCTTCACTGTCTTGGCAGCGGCCTGCAATACCTTCTTACCCGTCGCGACATCGCCGGTGATGGAGACCATGCCGATCTTCGGATGATTGATCAGCGCGTTACCGACGCTTTCGCCACGGCCGAGGATGACGTTGACGACGCCTTCGGGCAGGATGTCTGCCAGCAGCTTTGCCATCTTCAGCGCCGTCAGTGGCGTTTGCTCGGAAGGCTTGAAAACGACGGTGTTGCCGCCGGCAATCGCCGGGGCCAGCTTCCAGGCCATCATCATCAGCGGATAGTTCCAGGGTGCGATCGAGCCGACGATGCCGATCGGGTCGCGGCGGATCATCGAGGTGTGGCCGGGCAGATATTCGCCGGCGACCGGGCCATGCAGGTTGCGTACCGCACCGGCAAAGAAGCGGTAGCAATCGACGATGGCCGGGATTTCGTCGTTGAGCACGGCATTGATCGGCTTGCCGCAGTTCAGTGCTTCTAGCGCCGCAAAGCCCTCAGCCTCCCTCTCGATGGCGTCGGCGATCTTCAGGAGATAGGCGGAGCGTTGGCCGGGCGTCGTCTGTGACCAGCTCGTGAAGGCCTTTTCGGCGGCGTCGACGGCGGCATCGATCTGGCCGAGTGATGCCTCAGGCAAGTCGAGCACGGTCTCGCCGGTCTTCGGGTTGAGGATATGCTCTTCCGTCTCCGTGCCGGCCTCGAAGCGGGAGCCGATCAGCATCTGGGTATCCATAATAATCTCCCTTTATTTGCCGCCGCCGGCGATCTGGTCGCCGTCGCGGGTAAGATAATAGGCTGCCAGGATTGGCAGGAAGGTGACGAGCACCACGACCATGGCGACGACATTGGTGACGGGGCGCTGGCGCGGGCGAATGAGCTCCTGCAGCATCCAGATCGGCAGCGTCATTTGCTGGCCGCCGGTGAAGGTGGTGACGATGACCTCGTCGAAGGACAAGGCGAAGGCGAGCATTCCGCCGGCCAGCAGCGCCGTGCCGATATTCGGCAGGATGACATGGCGGAAGGTCTGGAAGCCATCGGCGCCAAGGTCCATCGAGGCCTCGATCAGCGAACCGGAGGTGCGGCGGAAGCGGGCGACGGCGTTGTTATAGACCACGACGACGCAGAAGGTGGCGTGGCCAAGAACGATGGTCCAGACCGAGAAGGGAATGTCGAACAGGCTGAAGGCCGAGCGCAGCGCGATGCCGGTGATGATGCCGGGCAGCGCAATCGGCAGGATGACCAGCAGCGAGATCGCCTCACGGCCAAAGAATTTCGTCTGGCTGACGGCGGCAGCGCAAAGCGTGCCGAGCACCAGGGCAATGGCGGTGGCGATGGTGGCAACCTGCACCGACAGTGCCAGCGACGACCAGACATCCGGTCGGTTCCAGGCAATGCCGAACCATTGCAGCGTGAAGCCCGGCGGCGGCCACTGATAGCTCTTTTCCTCCGTCGTGAAGGCATAGACGAAGATCAGCAGGATCGGCAGGTGCAGGAAGAGCAGGCCGCAGCCGGCGGCAGTCTTCAGGGGTAGCGAGGCGCGTTGGCCGCGATCAGAGCGCATCGAAGGCCCCCTGCTTCTTGGCGATCCAGAGATAGATGGCCATGATGACGATCGGTACGACCGAGAAGGCGGCGGCCAGCGGCACATTGCCGGCCGTGCCCTGCTGCGCATAGACGGCCTGGCCGATGAAGAGGCGCGACGAGCCGATGATCTGCGGAATGATGTAATCGCCCAATGTCAGCGAGAAGGTGAAGATCGAGCCGGCGACGATGCCGGGCAGTGCCAGCGGCAGCAGCACGGTGCGGAAGGTCTGGTTCGGCGCTGCACCGAGATCGGAGGAGGCTTCGAGCAGATTGGCCGGCACGCGCTCGAGAGCGGCCTGCGTCGGCAGGATCATGTAGGGCAGCCAGACATAGACGAAGACCAGGAAGGTGCCGATATAGCTCACCGAAAGCGAATTGCCGCCGATGACGGGCAAAGCAAGTAGGCTATCGAGCAGCCAGCCGAGGTAGAGCTTACCGAAAAGCCAGGTCAGGATGCCCTCCTTGGCGAGGATCAGCTTCCAGGCGTAGACCTTGACCAGATAGCTCGACCAGAGCGGCAGCATGACGCCGAGATAGAACAGCGCCTTCCATTTTCCCTGTGCGTAGCGCGCCGCATAATAGGCGATGGGGAAGGCGACGAAGGCGGAGGCGATGGTCACCAGCGCTGCCATGACGACGGTGCGGACAATGATGTCGAAGTTGGCGGAATTCAGAAGCTGCGCGTAGGTCGAGAGCGTGAATTCGTAGTTCACCATTCCTGAGAAGTCGTCGATCGAGAAGAAGCTCTGCAACAGCAGGGCGATCAGCGCGCCGATATAGATAATGCCGAGCCAGAGGAGCGGCGGCGTCAGCATCAGGAAAAGGAAGAGTTTAGGGCGGCGCCAGAAGAGATCCGAAAGGCGGCCGAAGAACCCGCCGCGGCTTGGCAGGATCGAGGTGGGAGCCGGCGCAGCTGTGGTGATGCTCGCCATCGTCATGCGGCGTCGTCCATATAGTGCACGTCGGCAGGTGCCCAGGCGAGGCGGATCGAGGCGCCGGGTTCCGGGATCGGCTGGCCGGCCGGCACGGTGACATGCAGCCGCGTGCCGTATGCTTCGACGGAGAGGCGGGTGGCGGCGCCGAGGAAGCTGGTTGCCTGCACGGTGGCGGCAAGGCCGGCGCTGTCGCCAAGACGAATGGCCTCGGGCCGCAGGCTTGCCCAGCGGCGTTCTCCGCCGAGCGATGACATGGTCTCGGGCGCAAGCACATTGGAGGAGCCGACGAAATCGGCGACGAAGCGGGTCTTCGGCCGCTGATAGATGTCGTGCGGTGTGCCTTCCTGCACGATCTTGCCATTGTTGAAGACGGCAACACGATCAGCCATGGACAGCGCCTCGCCTTGGTCATGGGTAACGAAGACGAAGGTGATGCCGAGCGCCCGTTGCAGGCTCTTCAGCTCCTCCTGCATCTGCTCGCGCAGTTTCAGGTCCAGCGCGCCGAGCGGTTCGTCGAGCAGGAGGACCTTCGGCTTGTTGACGAGCGCGCGGGCGAGCGCCACGCGCTGGCGCTGGCCGCCGGAGAGCTGGCCGGGGCGGCGGGCGCCATAGCCCGGCAGTTTCACCATTTCCAGTGCCTGTTCGGCAGCCTTCCACCGCTCGGCCTTGCCGATACCCTTGACCATCAGCCCGTAGGCGACGTTGTCGAGGATGTTGAGGTGCGGAAACAGGGCGTAGTCCTGAAACACGGTGTTGACGTTGCGCCGATAGGGCGGCACGCCCTCGGCGGTCTCGCCGAAAATCTCGATATGGCCGCCGGTCGGCTGCTCGAAGCCGGCGATCAGTCTCAGGCAGGTGGTCTTGCCGGAGCCGGAGGGGCCGAGCATGGCGAAGAATTCGCCGGGCGCGATCTCCAGATCGACGCGGTCGACGGCGCGGACCTGGCCGAAATGGCGCGATACCTGCTGGAAACGAACGGCGGTCATGGGATGCTCCAAGGATATGCAGAGATGACGGGCATATATTTCCACCTTGCCCTCTTCCTTCAGAGGAGGGCTTGGCGAGGCGACGAGGGGCTTGGTATGCCGCTCCCCTCATCGTCCCGGCGGGATCGCCACCCCTTGCGGTGGAGAGGCGATCGCCGTGATCGGCGTGAGCTATCTGCCCCCAATCACGCCGATATAGTCGGAAACCCAGCGATGATAGGGAACGCACTCGCTCTCGCTCGTGCACTTGGCGACTGGGGTTTTCCAGAACTTGATCTTGTCGAAGTGGTCATAGCCGTTGGTGGCGCAACCGCTGTCGGTCAAGAGCTCGTTGCCTTTGCAGGCGGCGGGAACCGAGGGTACCGCGCCGAACCAGGCGGCGGCGTCGCCCTGGACCTTGGCCTGCAACGAGTGTTCCATCCACATATAGGCGCAGTTCGGGTGCTCGCTGTCGACATGCAGCATGGTCGTATCGGCCCAACCGGTCGCGCCTTCGTCGGGGAAGGTCGAGGCGATCTTCTGCTTGTCGGCCTGCAGCAGGTTGACCTGGAACGGCCAGGAGCCGGAGGCGACGACGCCTTCGTTCTTGAAATCGTCCGTCTGGATCATCGCGTCATGCCAGTATCGGCTGACCAGTTTGCGCTGACCGCGCAGCAGGTCGAGGGCTGCCTTATACTGGTCTTCGTTGAGTTCGTAAGGATCCTTGATACCGAGCTCCGGCTTGTGGGCCATGAGATAAAGAGCGGCGTCGGCGATATAGATCGGACCGTCATAGGCCTGGACGCGGCCCTTGTTCGACTTACCGTCCGGCAGGGTCATTTCCTCGAAGACGACGTTCCAGCTCTTCGGCGCCTGATCCTTGAAGGCATCGGTATTGTACATCAGCACGTTCGGCCCCCAGAGATAGGGTACGCCGTAGTGGACGCCGTTCACCGTGTTCCAGGGAGCATTCTTCAACCGGTCGTCGAGGTTTTTCCAACTCGGGATCAGGTCGATGTTGATCGGCTGGACGCGCTTGCCGGCAACGAGACGCAGCGACGCGTCACCCGAGGCTGTAACGAGGTCGAAGCCGCCTTCGTTCATCAGCGCCACCATTTCATCCGATGTCGCGGCGGTCTTGACGCTGACCTTGCAGCCGGTCTCTTTCTCGAAGCCGGTCACCCAGTCGTAATTCTTGTCGCTCTCGCCGCGCTCGATATAGCCGGCCCAGGCAACGATGCTGACGGCGCCTTCGCCCTTGCCGAGCGTCTTCAGCGGTTCGGCGGCGATGACCTGCGTGGCGAAGCTTAGGCATGCGAGTGCAGCAGTGCATGATTTCAGCAAATGCTTCATCGGAGTCTCCCGGTTTTTGAGCCAGTTGCTACTGAAGCCAGTGTCTGGCGTTTTGTTCCCGGAGAAAAAGGTGACGCGATTTTGCCGTATTCGCAAATTCATTTATCAGAAAGTCGATATCGGAATTTCCGATAGGTTCCCTTATTTGATTGAGCGTGATCTCGTTCGAAAACCGCTTCACACTTTTCGGGATCACGCTCGCCTATCGCTGCCGCCCCGAGCGCATGCTTTCGGCGACACCGACGAAATCGCGGGCGGCTTGGGGCAGGCTGGAGCCCTTTCGCCAAACCATGCCGACCTGGACGACCGGCAGCGAGCCGGAGACGTCGCGGCTTTCGATGCGATCACCTTCCAGCGACCAGGGGCGGTAGACGAGGTCCGGCAGCAGCGCCACGCCGGCGCCGGTGGCGACCAGGCTGCGCACGGCCTCGACGGAGCGGGTGCGGAAGGCCACATGCGGGCGGGCGCCAAGTGCTGTCAGCAGCTTGCCGGTGTTTTCCTCGATCTCGTCGATGGTCAGCATGATCAGCGGTTCGCGGGTGATGTCGGCGACGCTGATGATATCGGCGGAAACGAGGGGATGACCCATGGGCAGCCAGAGGCGGTAGGGGGATGTCTCGATGATTTCGGCCTGCAATGCCATGCGGTCGCGCAGGTTGGAAATGACCATGACGGCGACGTCGAGCTCGCCACCGACCAGAAGATGTTCGAGATAGCCGCCATTATCCTCGATGGCGCTGACCTCGACGCCGGGGCAGGCGCGGCGATAGCGTGCGAGCAGGTCGGACAGTACATAGCCGGCGACGAGCGAGGTGACGCCGATGTTCAGGGTGCCGCCGGTCGCATTCTGCTGGCCGGAAAAGCTGGTGCGGGCGTCGGAAACGGTCGCGAGGATCTTCGTTGCGTGGCGCAGGAACTGGTGGCCGTTATGGGTGATGGAGAGGCCACGGGGATGGCGGTCGAACAGCTCGACGCCGAGATCGCTTTCCAGTTCTTTCAGGGCTTCGGTGACGGAGGATTGCGAGATCGACAGGTTTTGCGCGGCGCGGGTGACCGAGCCCTGTTCCGCCACGGCGACGAAATACTGAAGCTGTCTCAAGGTGAACGCCATGTCCCGGTTAGAGCATGGCCGAACCGTAGAAGGCAAGCACCGGCATCGGTCTGAAAAATCTGGACCTTTTTTGGTAAAAGCAGCGAGAGTGACACAAGTTTCATCTCTGTTTTAAGCATTCCGAAACGCCACATCCCTAACGTGAGGATCAATCACCTTGTCGCGTTGGAGTGCTTTATGCTGGAGCAGTTGGCGTGAGCGCCTTACTGCATATGTTCCGGTCCCCCCGGAAGCTTGTCGTCCTCATCGGCGGAGTGGCCTTGTTGATAGGCTCCTCCGGCGCTTTCGCGCTTTATCTGGGCAAGGACAGGCTCCAGGGTTTTGTCTCGGCCTCCCCAAATGGCCTCGAGTGCAGCGACGTTAGCCTCATCACCATCCGCAAGGAAAATCGCTTCTGGGTGCGCAAATATATCCGCACGGATCCGACCGATGGCCTGACGCGTGTGAAAACAGCATTACGTGTCGCCAAGGCTGTTTATGAGGAGCAGAAGCCGGATCTCGTTCAGGTGGTGGTTCTCGACAAGAATGGGCCGACGTTGCGATCTGATATTCGCGGCCGGGCGCTGGGCGCCGATGTCGTCTATGTGCCGCATCCCGACAAGGTCGCGGGTGGCGCCGTCGAAGCGCCGGTCACGGCTCGTTATTACAATGGCGGCGCAAGTGCTCAGGGCCTGTTCTACGGCGAGCAGATCAACATGCTGCCCACCGATATCGACGAGACGCTGGCGGCGTTGAAAAATTACAGCGATTGCGACAATCCGCTGGCAGCCGAGAACGAAAAGGGCGACGCCAAGACGGATAAGCGTAAGGCCGCAATGGCGGCGGAAGAGAAGGCGGCAGCCAAGGAAGCCGCCCATGCTCCGCCTAAACCCCACGAGCCCGCGACGACCGGCAACGTACCGCCCGAGACTGACAAAGGCGATGAATTCATCGGCGTGGATGCCACCGACCCGAAGGCGGCACCGCCGCTGGGTCTCGACCCGACAATGACGGGCGCCAGCAGCCGGCCGTCGCCGGTGACGAACTGAGCCGGCCTAACGTCGCCGCTTCGGGGCCGACGATGAAGATCCTTAGTCCGCCAGATGCTTTTCGCCGATGGCCTGATAGAGGGCGAACAGCGCCTCGTGAACATTGCCGGCGAGACGGTAGAATTCCGGATCGGCGAGGATGGCGGGGTGTTGCAGCAGGTGATCGTCGGTCATGTCGAGCATGAGTGAGGCCGTATGCATTGCCTCGTGGCAGCCGAAGGTCCCCGGTACGAATTGAGACAGATCGACATCACCGATCTCGGCAAGATCGGCCAGCCGCTGCTGTTCGTTATCGGTGTCTGCGGTCGTGTTGTCGGTCATGGATTGGCACCTTTGATTTGGGGCGGCGAAGACGTCACCGCAGTTGGCGGGACTTATACGCCATCTGGAGGCAATGGCCACCCGTAACCGCGATTGGTTCAGAGGTTCTCCGAGGTTACGGTGAGAAAGCGCACGGGCTCGGCGCTGACCTCGACGTCGATCAGGCCCAGTGTCTTCAACGTCAGGTCGATCGATCGGCGCGCCTGGATCTCCGGCGCCTGATCCAGCACGATCGACAGGATGCCCTGGCGCAGGTAGCTGCGTGTCTGCTCGGTGAGTTCATGGCCGACCCAGAAGATCCCTCGTTGCCGGTTTTGCCGGAGAACGGATGCAACCGCGACATTGTCGCCGCCGGCGCTGTAGACGCCGATGATGCTGGGGTCGCGGTCAAGTGCATTGCGCAGCAGCTCCATGGCATTGTGCTCGTCGTCGAGATCGAACATCACCTCGGTGAAGGCGTGGGCGTTCGAGCCCTGCTCGGCAAGATAGGCGGAGAACCCGCGGATGCGCTCCTTGTGGTTCTCGTAGGCGCCGCTATGGCAGAGCGCGACGAAGGCGCCCGCCTGTCCGGCCAGCATGCGTGACATATAGTACGCGGCGGTGCGGCCGGCCGCATAGTTGTCGATCCCGACATAGGGCAGCTCCGGCGCCGGGCAGGTCATGATCTGGACGACGGGAATCCCAAGGTCTCGCGCCTGTCTGACGCTGGTAACCACGTCCGGATGGTCTGGTGCTACGACAATCAGCGCCGATCTGCGCACTTTTGGATTGGCGATATAGTGGGCGAAGTCCGCCGGGTCGTTTTCCCGGGCAAAGGTGCGGTGAACGACGATGCCATGGTCGAGCGAGGCGGCGATGCGCTCGAAGGCCTGGTTCATCCGCGAATAGAAGCTGGTTTCCGGCCGCACCAGGATCACCTCGATCCGGATCAGGCCGCGATGGGCATTCGACAGCGCATGCCGGTAGTTCAGCCTTTTGGCGGCGAGAAACACCTTTTCCACGGTTTCGGGTCGGACGCCGCCACGGCCATTGACGACGCGCTCGACCGTGGCCGTACCGACGCCGGCCTCTTCCGCCACATCCTTCAAGGTGACCTTCGTCATCCCACTCCTCCGACCGTACCAGTTCAGCCCTGCATCCATGCTGCCCTACGCCAATGATCAAATTTGATCAAGGAAGGATTGGAGAGCCGGCATGGCGCGGGCCTATCCTCCGGGCAATTCGGGAGGAAAACCGAATCCCTAAAACGATCCAGACGAAAGATCATCCGCTGGCCCTCTCATGGTTGAGCGGATGACGGAGGAGCCCCATGAAGATCGCACTCGACCCGCATATGCACCGGCACCTGCCGCTCGATCAGCTTTGCCGCAAGGCAGCGGAGCTTGGCTATGACCATATCGAATTGTCGCCGCGCGACGACTTCCTTCCCTGGTGGGTGCGCCCGCGTGCCCACAAGGAACGCATCGCCGAATTCAAGTCGGCGCTGAAGGACCACGGAGTCAAGCTCGCATCGCTCCTGCCGATGTATCGCTGGGCAAGCCCGCACGAAGATGAGCGGCAGGCGGCAGTTAGCTATTGGAAGGAAGCGATCCGGATCGCCGTCGAGATGGATTGCGACACGATGAACTCGGAGTTCGGCCGCGGCCCTTCGCCCGACCGAAGCCACCGCTCCAATTGCTGCGGCGGCATGCATACCCACGAACACAGCGAGGCGGCCTGGTGGCGCTCGATCGAGGAACTCGTTCCGGTCTTCGAAAAGGAAGGCGTGACCCTCAACATGGAGCCGCATCCGGAAGACTGGTGTGAGACGCTGCATCCGGCGATCGACATGCTGAAGACGATTGGTTCCGACAAGGTGAAGTTCCTCTACTGCGCACCGCACACCTTCTATTTCGGCGATGACATGGCGAAGATGATCCGCGATGCGGGTCCGCTGATCAACCATGTGCATGTGGCCGACACCTATAATCACAAGGCGTCCTCGGGCCTTCGCTACATCGTCAATCCGCCGGGCGCGAAGGTGACGATCCACCAGCACATGGACATGTACCAGGGCGAGATCGACTGGGATGTCTTCTTCTCGTCGCTGGCGGCGGTCGGCTTCGACGGTATCGTCACGGCCTGCGTCTTCGGCTGGGAAGAGCGGGCTGACGCTTCCGGAAAGTTCATGCGCTCGGAAATCCAGACATACGTCGACAAATACTGGTCAGCGAAACGCGCCTGATCACCGGCCGCCGTTCGACCTTACCGATATCAGACAGGGAATGACCCCGTGACCATCACGATTACGACTGCTCCATGCTGCTGGGGCGTGGATGACGTTAAAAATCCGAACCTGCCCGCCTGGGAGCGCGTCTTCGACGAAGCTGCCGCTGCCGGCTATGGCGGTCTTGAACTTGGGCCGTATGGCTATGTGCCGCTCGACCATCAGCGGGTCGCCAAGGCACTCTCCGAGCGCAATCTCTTCATCGTCGCCGGAACGATCTTCGACGATCTGGTTTCTCCGGACAATCGCCAGAACCTGCTCCGGCAGACGGACGAGATCTGCGCCGTGATCGCCAGGCTGCCACAGCCGGAGCAGGTTGACGGACAGCGGTTCAAGACGCCCTATCTGACCGTCATGGACTGGGGTCATGACGAGAGGGATTACGCCGCCGGTCATTCCGACCGCGCGCCACGGCTCACCGACAACGACTGGGCCGGCATGGTCGCCAACATCAAGGCCATCGCCGAGCTTGCCCGGGACAAATACGGTGTCCGCGCCGTCATCCATCCCCATGCCGGCGGCTATATCGAGTTCGCCGACGAGATCGAGCGGATCGCGAGCGACCTACCGGCGGAGATGGCAGGTTTCTGCCTCGATACCGGTCATACCTATTATGCCGGCATGGATCCCGTGGAGACGTTGCGCCGCTATGCGGACCGGCTCGACTACGTCCATTTCAAGGATATCGACCAGGCTGTGTTCGAGCGCGTGCTCGGCGAGAAGATCCGCTTCTTCGAGGCTTGCGCCCAGGGCGTCATGTGCCCGATCGGCCGGGGCATCATCGACTATCCCGAGGTGAAGCGGGCACTCGACGAGATCGGCTATCGCGGTTTCATCACTGTCGAGCAGGAGCGCGATCCGTTGAGCGTTGCGGGGAGCCTCGAGGATGTGAAGGAAAGCCGCGATTATCTGCGGTCGGTCGGCTTCTAGGAACAGGGAATAGGGTAATGTCAGGACTGAAGAGAAAGCCGATCCGCTGGGGCATGGTCGGAGGCGGGCGCGGCAGCCAGATCGGCTATATCCATCGTTCGGCGGCACTCAGGGACAGCATATTCGAACTCGTGGCCGGCGCCTTCGATATCGACCCGGAGCGCGGCCGTGCCTTCGGTGTGGAGCTCGGGCTCGACGAAGCGCGCAGCTATCCGGATTATCTGGCCATGTTTGCCGCAGAGGCCAAGCGGCCAGATGGCATCGAGGCTGTCTCGATCGCGACCCCGAACAACACCCATTTCGCCATCTGCAAGGCGGCGCTCGAGTATAATCTGCATGTCGTCTGCGAGAAGCCGCTTTGCTTCACCGTTGCCGAGGCCGAAGAGCTGAAGGCGCTTTCGGAGGTGCGGAACCGCATCGTCGGCGTCACCTATGGTTATGCCGGGCACCAGATGATCGAACAGGCGCGGGCCATGGTGAAGAACGGCGATCTCGGCGAGATCCGTATCGTCAATCTGCAGTTCGCCCATGGTTTCCATAGTGCGGCGGTCGAGGAGCTGAACCCATCCACGCGCTGGCGCGTCGATCCCAAATTCGCCGGTCCGAGCTATGTGCTCGGCGATGTCGGGACACATCCGCTCTATATCTCGGAAGTCATCCTGCCACATCTGAAGATCAAGCGCTTGATGTGCACGCGCCAGAGCTTCGTCAAGAGCCGGGCGCCGCTTGAGGACAATGCCGTGACCCTGATGGAATATGACAACGGCGCGCTCGCGACCGTCTGGTCGAGCGCCGTCAATGCCGGCTCCATGCATGGCCAGAAGGTCCGCATCGTCGGGTCGAAGGCGAGCGTCGAATGGTGGGACGAGCGTCCCAATCAGCTCTCCTACGAGATCCAGGGCGAGCCTGTGCGTGTCCTCGAGCGAGGCATGGACTATCTCTATCCGGAGGCTCGGATCGACGACCGTATCGGCGGCGGTCATCCGGAGGGTCTGTTCGAAGCCTGGGCCAATCTTTACCGCCGCTTCGGTTTTGCCATCGATGGGCAGCGCGGCCTCACGCCGGCCGGAATGGAAGGGCTCGGCTTTCCCGATGTCCATGCCGGCCTTGAGGGCGTGCGATGGGTGGAGAACTGCGTGCGTTCCGCCGATGCGGGCGGTGTCTGGGTGGAATACGCATAGGCGCTATCGAATGAACGACAAAGGCCGCCAGGGTAACCATGGCGGCCTTTGTTTTTTCTATGCTGGCTTGGCGAAGCCGGCTCAGTCCGCCTTGGCGCGGCGTGCCGGGAACAGGATGATGTCGCGGATCGACGGGGAGTTGGTCAGCAGCATGATCAGGCGATCGACGCCGATGCCGAGGCCGCCGGCGGGCGGCATGCCCTGGTCGATAGCGTCGAGGAATTCCTCGTCCAATTCCTTCTGCTTCTCGCCGCGTGCATGCGCCTGTTCGAGCTGCTCGACCATGCGGGCGCGCTGCTCTTCCGGATCGTTGAGTTCCGAGAAGGCGTTGCCGAGTTCCCACGCGTTGCAATAGGTCTCGAAGCGTTCGACGAGGCGCGGTTCGCCCGGCACTTCCTTGGCGAAGGGCGAGATGTCCTTCGGGAAATGCGTGACGTGCGACGGCTGGATCAGCGTGCCTTCGACCTTCTCTTCGAAGATGAAGGCGAGGCATTCGCCCCAGGTGGCGTCCTTTTCGACGGCGAAGCCGGCGGCCTTGGAGGCGGCGCGAGCTTCTTCGTCGGTCTTGAGCGCCAGGAAGTCGATGCCGGTCGCTTCCTTGACGGCGTCAGGCATGGGCACGCGGCGGAACGGACCCTTGAAGGAAATCTGTTTGTCGCCGAAGGCAAATTCCGTGCTGCCGTGGATCGACATCGCCAGCGTCGAGAATAGACGCTCGACGAGGTCCATGATGTCCTCGTAGTCGGCATAGGCCCAGTAGCATTCCATCATGGTGAATTCTGGATTGTGCCGGGTGGAGACGCCTTCATTGCGGAAATTGCGGTTGATCTCGAACACCTTGTCGGTGAGGCCCGAAACCAGCGTGCGCTTCAGGAACAATTCCGGCGCGATGCGCAGGTACATGTCGAGCTTCAGCGTGTTGTGATGCGTCTTGAACGGCTCGGCTGTTGCGCCACCATAGACCGAATGCAGCATCGGCGTCTCGACTTCCATGAAGCCGTCATCTTCCATGAAGCGACGGATGCCGGAGACGATGCGGCTGCGCTGCTGGAAGCGGAGCTTGGATTCCTCGTTGGTCATGATGTCGAGATGGCGCTTGCGGTAGCGCAGCTCGATGTCGGACAGGCCATGCCACTTCTCGGGCATCGGCAGCAGCGACTTGGTCAGCATGGTGATCTGCTGCGCATTGATCGTCAGCTCACCGCGCTTGGTGCGGCGAACGACGCCGGTGACGCCGATGATGTCGCCGATATCGATCATCGGCAGCAGGGCGCGGGCGTCTTCGCCGGTGACGTCCTTGTGGCTGAAGATCTGGATCTTGCCGGAGGCGTCATGGATATCCATGAACATGCCGGAATTGCGCGACGAGTAGACGCGGCCGGCAACGGTGACGACATCGGTCGTTTCGGTGTCCGGCTCCAGGCCCTCATATTTCGCCGTCAGTTCGGCATTGGTCAGCGTCCGGTGAAAATGCGCCGGATAGACGTCGCCGATCTTTTCGCGCAGCAGCTTCAGCTTCTGGGCGCGAACTTCCGTTGCGTCGGAGGAGAGGGCTGATGTTTCGGTCTTGTCGTTCATGGTTCTACGTCCGGTTCAGTTCTTCGGGCCGACGAGGGTCGCAACGGTCTGGGCGGCAAGTTTCAGCCGCTGGCGCACGACGGAGCGGCCAAGGATCGCCATGCTATCGAAAAGCGGCAGCGAGCGCGAGGAGCCCGATACGGCGACGAAGAGCGGCGCGACGATGACCTTCAGCTTCTTGCCCATGCGGTCGGCGATGGCGCGCAGTTCGGCTTCGATCGTCTCGACATTCCATTCGAGGATCTTTTCGAGGTCCGGCTGCACCGTGTTCAGAATTTCCAGCAGTTCTTCCGGTGTCGACTTGATCCTGGCGAAAGCAGCGGGATCAAGATTGAGGTCGGACTTGAACAGGAAGCCGGTGAGATCCGGCAGTTCGCCAAGCTTGGAGATGCGCGACTGCGACAGCTTCAGGCCTTCCTGCAGGCGGCTGTTTTCCATCGCCCAGGTCAGCACCCGCTGCTGGAATTCTTCTTCCGAGAGCTTTTCGCGGATCCAGCGGCCGTTCAGCCAGTCGAGCTTCTGGATATCGAAGATCGCGCCAGCCTTGGAGAGGTTTTCCGGATCGAACTTTTCGGCCAGCTCGTCCATGGTCAACAACTCGTCGCCTTCGGCGATCTGGACGAAGAACAGGCCGAGGAAGTTCATCAGCGCTTCGGGAATATAGCCGAGAGCCGTGTAATAGGAGATCGACGTCGGGTTCTTGCGCTTTGATAGCTTCGACTTGTCGGCATTGCGCATCAGCGACAGGTGCATGAAGACCGGCGGTTCAAGGCCGAGATAGCGATAGATCAGGATGTGCTTCGGCACCGAGGCGAGCCATTCCTCGCCGCGGGCCACATGGGTGATCTTCATCAGATGGTCGTCGACGACGTTGGCCATGTGATAGGTCGGCATGCCGTCGGCCTTGAGCAGAACCTGCATGTCGACGGCATCCCACGGGATTTCGACGTCGCCATAGACGCCGTCATGGAACTTGCAGGAGCCTTCGGTCGGGATCTTCATGCGAACGACATGCGGCTCGCCTGCGGCAACGCGCGACGAGACTTCCTCAGCCGAAAGGTTCAGACAGTGGCCGTCATATTTCGGCGGCAGGCCGGCGGCGCGCTGGGCGGCGCGCATCTGCTCCAGGCGCTCCGGCGTGCAGAAGCAGCGGAAGCCGTGGCCGGCATCGACGATCTTCTCGACGTAGGGCTTGTAGAGGTCCTTGCGGTCGCTCTGGCGATAGGGGCCGTAGGGGCCGCCGATATCGGGACCTTCCGACCATTTGAGGCCGCACCACTTCAGCGCGTCGAGCACCTTGGTCTCGAATTCCGGCGTCGAGCGTGTCGCGTCGGTGTCTTCGATGCGCAGGATGAACTCGCCGCCATGCTTCTTGGCGAAGAGATAATTGAACAGCGCGATATAGGCGGTGCCGACATGCGGCTCGCCGGTCGGGGAGGGTGCGATGCGGACGCGAACGCCTGAAGTGGTCATTTTGTTTGCCCGTCAGAAAAAGCCAGGCCGCTGCGTGGGATAGGCGCTGCCCGGCTGGAGATGTTTATCTGGATCAGGAAACCGGCCGGAAAAGGGCGTCTTGCCGCTTCAATTCCGCGTTTCCGTTTGGCTGGCCTTAGGCCATATTCAATGGATGACGTCAAGGGAAAGTGCGTCGCGACACGGCGCGGACGCAAGCGCGGTGCCGGCACGCTGCTTCGTCTGTCACGATCTCTTCTCCTCTTTCCATTCGGAAAAGCCTGAATAGAAAGGCGGACGTATTATTTTTCGTTTGCAATTTCTGCGACAGTGGCAGAATTGATCTTCAATTGACCAATGGGAGAAAGCGATGAAGAAATTCATCTTGAGCTTTTTATTCGTGGGAACCATGCTCAGCCCAGCCGCCGCCCAATCGACGATAACGCGTGATGGTTCTGCCCGTCTTCTCGATAGCTACCGGGCCTATATCGGTCACGACGATCTGTATAATTCCAAGGGAGAGCGGCTGGAGCTGCCCTGGCAGATTATCCGGCAGGATCGCGCGAACTATCACGCCTACCGCCGCCGCGATCGGGGTGATCAGGGCGACAGCTTCTTCTCGGACCCCGCCAACCGCCAGCGTCTGGAAGTAATGCTCGCAAGTGGTACCATCACCGACGATGCCGCGAACGACATCGTTCGCGGCAACATATGGATCAAGGTGGATATTTACGGTCGGGGTGACATCGGCGAATGGGTCGATGTCCACGTCCAGGAGTGAGCGCCGCACCCATATGCGGGTGCGGACCTTTTCCTCAATGGCCGCCAGTCGCCTTTTTCCGCTTGTTGCGCACGACCATGTTCAGCACTTCGACGGCGGCCGAGAAGGCCATGGCGGTGTAGACGTAGCCCTTGGGAACGTGGAAGCCCATGCCTTCGGCAATCAACGTCGTGCCGATCATCAGCAGGAAGGCCAGCGCCAACATGACGATGGTCGGGTTCTTCTCGATGAAATTGGCAAGCGGGTTGGCGGCGACCAGCATGACGGTGACGGCGGCGATGACGGCAACGAACATGATCGGCAGATGCGGCGTCATGCCGACGGCGGTGATGATGCTGTCGACCGAGAAGACGAGGTCGAGCAGCAGGATCTGGCCGATGGCGGCGGCAAAGGTCGATGTCGTCGACTTGGCGATGAAGTCCTCGCCATGTTCGGAGGGATCGACATTGTGATGAATTTCCTTCGTGGCCTTCCAGACGAGGAAGAGGCCGCCACCGATCAGGATCATGTCTTTCCACGAATAGCCGTGGCCGAAGAGTTCGAAGACCGGCGTCGTCAGCTGCACGATCCAGGCGACGGTGCCGAGCAGGGCAAGGCGCATGATGAGCGCGAGGCCGATACCTATCTTGCGTGCCTTCTCGCGGTGTTCGGGCGGCAGCTTGTTGGTCAGGATCGAGATGAAGATGAGGTTGTCGATACCGAGGACCACCTCCATGACGACAAGCGTGATCAGCGCAACCCATGCGCTCGGATCCTGGATCAAGCCAACAATGTCCATTAACGATTTCCTTTGGTCAGCGTTTGCCGAACGCTGACCCCCAGCTCCGGCTCCTCAATAATCGTCGGTAATGTAAGGAGCGAATTCACAGGTGCAAGCGGCGGCGCCATTTTCGTAGGCGCCGCAGCTGCTTCTATGCCTTCAGGGGGATCCAGATCTCCGTCACGCCCATGCCGGTCTGAGGGTCGAAACGGTCGTCGTAGCGCTCCATCATGTCGGGCAGGCTGGCGTGCTGGTAACTGGATTGCGGCAGCCAGTCACCGAAGATCTGATGCACGGTAGCAGAGATGCCGGAGATGTGGCCGCGATGCGTGAAGACGGCATAGCGCTGCTGTGGCAGTTTCAGGGTCGTAAAGCCCTCCGGCAGGTCGTCGGCCGCGCTGATCTCGGCGGCGGACATATAGCGGAAGCTTTCGGTCTCACCTTCAGCCTGAGTGCAGACGCCATAGGCGACATTGCCGACCTGGCCGGGGATGTGGCCGAAATGCTGGTTGAACCGCTGCCAGAGCGAGGGAATCCCTTCCGTGGCCTCATGGGCATAGGTTTCCGCAAGGCCGGCAAGCAGCATTGCGGGGCGGGTCTCGAAACGCGGTGCGTCGAGCTTGGGGAGGTGGGTCTCGTCCATTCTGATTGGCTCCAGTAAGGCAAGGTTTCTGGCGTGCCCCTGTTTGCGCAAGCTGTCGGGCGTCATGCCGAACTGTTCGCGGAAGGCACGGGTGAAAGCCTCATGCGAGCCGTAGCCCGCATCGAGGGCAACCTGGAGAATGGTCGATGAGCTGTCGATCAGCGCAAGAGCCGCCCCGCTAAGGCGCCGCCCCCGGATATAGCCGCTGATCGAATGGCCGGTGGTCAGTCCGAAGACGCGCGACAGATAGTAGCGCGACAAGCCGGCCGTGTCGGCAATCTCGTCGAGCGAGATGTCCGACGCAAAATGGCTTTCGATGAACCATATCGCTCGTCCAATCGCGCTCATGTCTAACTCCCTGGTTGCCGGCTCATTGTTAGGCGTCGACCGGCGATGGGATTTGATCGTGATTGCGGAGTTGATGGCAAGACCTGCTAGCCATCGGCTGGCCGTCAGGCGCAATCTTTCTGTTTGGAACCATAGGCGGCCAGGAAGACACGCACGGCGCCGCGCACGACATAATCGATCTCTTCTTTCGAAGGAGGGGCTTCCATGTCGCCGAACAGCCTTAGCTTGAAATAGCCGCCGCTGGCCATCTCGAGAAACTGGCGCGCGGCCATGTCGAAATCCTCGATCTCGACGCTGCCTGCCTCGGCCTTGCGCTCCAGATAGCTGCGCAACACGGTACGCAGGTTTTCCGGGCCGGTGAAGAAGCGCTGACAGAGAGACGGCATGCGCTCACGCACACCGATGACGGTTCGCATGGCGCTGATGATCTTGTCGGATGTGACGTGGGTCGCAAACACCTTGCCGAACTCAAGGAGACTTGACGCGATGTCGGTATCCTCGGCGAGCGCTGCGCGCACGATTTCGACGAAATGTGCACGTTCGCTGTTCACAATGGCGGAGAACAGGTCTTCCTTATTGGCGAAATAGACGTAGAGCGTGCCCTTGGAGACGCCAGCTTCGCGCGTGACGTCGTTCATGCTCGCGGCATCGAACCCCATTTTCATGAAGACGCGCTTGGCGCCCTCCAGAATTTGCTGGCGCTTGACCGGATCTTCACCGGCGGCCCATCGTCCACCGGATGCGGGTGCGTTCAAGACGGCGACATTTTGCGGTTCGTGCTTCATGGTCTCCTTACACTCAATCATTTTTGGAGAACCTTAATCAGATTCGCCAAATAAATCGAACTCAGTGGTTCGATACCACTTGATATGGAGTGGAAAACGATCTATGTCAACTGAACCGAACCGTTCAGTTCGATTATTTTACCCAGATTCTCCGGTGGTAGGGCAATGTCGTCTAGTCATGGTAACAACGTAGCACGCATCGTGAACGATGCCGCTGATACCGAAATGGAAGCAACGGAAGCCGGTGTAACGGCCGAAGCTCCCGCCGCGGAAACCCGCGGCAATCCAGCCCCCGCCCAGGCTGCGCCAGCATCTCCGGCCGAGGTGGCCCCACCGCCCGCCGAGAAGAAGCGGCGCAGCCTGGTTATGCCCATCGTCGTCGTTCTGGCGCTCGTCGGCGGCGGCTGGTACGGTTATGACTGGTGGACGACGGGCCGCTTCATGGTTTCCACCGACGACGCCTATATCGAAGGCGACATCGCGACCATTCAGCCGAAGGTCACCGGTTATGTCGCCAAGGTGAATGTCGTTGCCAACCAGCAGGTCAAGACGGGCGACGTGCTCGCCACGCTCGATGACGGCGACTACAAGCTGGCGCTGGAACAGGCGCAGGCCTCGCTCGTCACCGAGCAGCTGTCGCTGCACACGATCGACGCGCAGATTGCCGCCGGTCAGGCGACCCTTGCCCAGTCGCAGGCCCAGAAGGTCGCGCTTGAAGCAACGGTACGTGGCGC
Source organism: Rhizobium sp. AP16 (assembly GCF_000281735.1). Lineage (NCBI taxonomy): Bacteria > Pseudomonadati > Pseudomonadota > Alphaproteobacteria > Hyphomicrobiales > Rhizobiaceae > Rhizobium > Rhizobium sp. AP16. The sequence continues at coordinate 27,158 of NZ_AJVM01000075.1, forward strand.
ACAGATCACCCAGACTCGCGCCGCCGAACTGCAGGCGAAGTCGGTTGGCACCACGGCTTCTCTCGATAGCGCCAATATCGCGCTTGACCAGGCCAAGGCCAATCTCGTCGGCGGCGATGCCGCCATCGCATCGGCCCAGGCCAATATCAACCTGCTGCAGGCGCAGCGCACCCAGGCCGAGAGCACCATCAAGGGCCTCGAAGCTGCTCGTGACAAGGCTGCCCGCGATCTCTCCTTCACGGTCCTGAAGGCGCCCTATGACGGCGTCGTTGGTAACCGCTCCGTGCAGGAAGGCGATCTCGTCTCTCCCGGCCAGAAGCTGATGGCGATCGTTCCGACCCGCCAGCTCTACATCGACGCCAACTTCAAGGAAACGCAGATCCAGCATCTGGTTCCCGGCTCGAAGGTCAACGTCCAGGTCGATGCCTATAGCGATCATCCGATCGTCGGCACGGTCGAGTCGATTTCGCCGGCTTCCGGCTCGGTCTTCTCGCTGCTGCCGCCGGAAAACGCGACGGGCAATTTCACCAAGATCATCCAGCGCGTGCCAGTTCGCATCGCCCTGCCGCAGGATGCGCTCGATAGCGGTCGCCTGCGAGCCGGCCTGAGTGTCGTCGTCGATGTCGACACCCGCACGGCGCCGGACAAGTAAGCTCGGGAGAGACATATCATGTCGTCGGCCAGCACTACCGCAGGCGCCCCTCCGCGGGCGCCGGCGCCCGCCGTTTCCGCGGCGGATGAACACATGGACCCGAAAAAGCTCATCGCCTTCCTTGCGATGGTGCTCGGCATGTTCATGTCGATCCTCGACATTCAGATCGTCTCGGCGTCGCTCAGCGAAATCCAGGCCGGCCTCAGCGCCGGCTCGGATGAGATCGGCTGGGTGCAGACCGCCTATCTGATCGCTGAAGTCATCATGATCCCATTGTCGGGAACGCTGGCGCGTATCATCTCGACGCGTTACCTCTTCGCTATCTCCGCGGCTGGTTTCACCATGGCCAGCGCGCTGGCGGCGACCGCCACCAATATCGACCAGATGATCATCTACCGCGCGCTGCAGGGCTTCATCGGCGGCGGCATGATCCCTTCTGTCTTCGCGGCTGCCTTCACCATCTTCCCGCCGTCGAAGCGCAATATCGTCTCGCCGATCATCGGCCTGATCGCCACGCTGGCGCCGACCATCGGCCCGACCGTTGGCGGCTATCTGTCCAATGCCTTCTCCTGGCACTGGCTGTTCCTGGTCAACATCCCACCGGGCATCGTCGTCGCCATCGTCACCTGGAACTACATCGATTTCGACAAGCCCGAGCTGTCGCTGATGAAGAAGTTCGACTGGTGGGGCCTGTTCTCCATGGGCGTCTTCCTCGGCGCGCTGGAATATGTGCTGGAAGAGGGCAACACCAACGACTGGTTCAACGACAGCTACATCACCATTGCCGCCATCGCTTCCGGCATCGGCGCAATCATCTTTTTCTACCGTGCTTTCTCGGTGGATTTCCCGGTGGTGGATCTGAAGGCTTTCGCCAACAAGAACTTCTCCTTCGGCTCGGTGTTCTCCTTCGTGATGGGCATCGGTCTTTATGGTCTGACCTACATCTACCCGCTCTATCTCGCCCGCATCCGCGGCTACGATTCGCTGCAGATCGGCGAGACGATGTTCGTATCGGGCCTGACGATGTTCTTTACGGCGCCGCTTGCCGGCTTCCTGTCGAGCAAGCTCGATCTGCGCATCATGATGGTCATCGGCTTTACCAGTTTCTCGGCCGGCACCTACATCATGATGCATCTGACGACGGATTGGGATTTCTACGAGCTGCTGATCCCGCAGATCCTGCGCGGCTTCGGGCTGATGCTCTGCATGGTGCCGATCAACAATATCGCGCTCGGAACCATGCCGCCCGCGCGCATGCGAGGTGCATCCGGCCTGTTCAACCTGACGCGTAATCTCGGCGGCGCCGTCGGCCTTGCCATCATCAACACGCTTCTGACGAACCGCCAGGATTTGCATTACTTCAATCTGCGCGACAATATCCAATGGGGCAATCAGGTTGCCGTCAACCAGTTGAACAACATGGCCACCAGCTTCACCGCCTCGGGCCTGGACGGCCAGCAAGCTGCGCTGAGGCAGATGGTCAACATGACAACGCAGCAGGCAATGATCATGTCCTTCAGCGATATCTTCCTGATGCTGACGGTGCTGTTCCTGGCGATGATCCTCGGCGTATTGATGCTGAGCAAGCCGAAGACAGCGGGCGGCGGCGGCGGAGGCCATTGATTTCGTCCTATCCTATTGCAATGAATGGGCTCCTCACATCGAGGAGCCCTTTTTCGTTGTGGCGATTGACAGGAAAATATCAGCGCAAAAAATTTCTGATTTACGTACATCAGAAATGGCGGTAAGCATCTCGTCAGGAGGAGCTGATGAGACCCACTGTGTACGATATCGCCGCTGCCGCGGGCGTCAGCCTTGCGACTGTGGACCGGGTGCTGAACCAGCGCCCGGGCGTGCGCATCGTGACGCGCGAGAAGGTGGAAGCGGCGATCCGCGACATCGGCTATGTGCGCGACGTGGCGGCGGCCAATCTTGCCAAGGGTCGCGTCTATCCGCTGGTCTTCATCCTGCCGACCGGTGACAATTCCTTCATGCACGGCCTTTACGCCGAGGTGCGCCAGGCGATGACACGTTCGTCCCTCGAGCGCACCGAGATCCGCATCGTCGAAGTGCCCGCCTTCGATCCGCCGGCGCTGGTGGCGGCGCTCGATGCGCTGCATGGACAAGATGTCGCTGGCGTAGCGCTTGTGGCGACCGATGCGCCGGAGGTTCGCGCCGCCGTCGACCGATTGGTGGATGCGCGCATTCCCGTCGTCACTCTCGTCTCCGATCTCACCGGTTCCATGCGGCATCACTATGCCGGCGTCGACAATATTGCCGCCGGCCGGACGGCAGCCCGGTTGCTTGGCCGGTTTCTTGGTGGCCGCAAGGGCGATATCACGGTTCTCGCCGGCTCCATGCTTGTGCGCGACCATCGCGAGCGCCTTGAGGGATTTGCCGCCCTGATGGCGGCGGAATTTCCGCAATTGCGGCTGTTGCCGGTGCTTGAAGGGCGCGACGATCCGGAGATCACCAGCGGGCTGGTCTCCGAGGCGCTTGCCGGCAGCAACGATATCATTGGTATTTACAGTCTCGGCGCCGGTAATCGCGGCCTGATCAGGGCGCTGAAGGCGACCGGGCAGGGGCGTGGGCTGACGGTGGTGGCGCATGAACTCACCGAACATACGCGCGCGGCGCTGCAGGACGGCACGATCGATGCCGTGCTCAATCAGGATGCCGGCCATGAGGTGCGCAGCGCCATCCGCGTCCTGAAGGCGACGGCGGATGGCCAGGGCTTCATTGCCGGCCAGGAGCGCATACGCCTCGACATTTTCGTGAAGGACAATCTGCCGTGAACGGCGGACTCTAGGGAGTATTATCTGATGTATTTGGGTCTCGATCTCGGAACGTCCGGCGTCAAAGCGATGCTGATCGACGGTAATCAGAAGATCATCGGCTCGGCCAATGGCGGGCTTGACGTATCGCGTCCGCATCCGGGCTGGTCGGAGCAGGAGCCGTCGCACTGGATCCGCGCCACCGAAGAAGCGGTCGCCGGCCTGAGGGCTGCGCATCCGAAGGAATTGGCGGCTGCGCGTGGCATCGGGCTTTCCGGCCAGATGCACGGGGCCACATTGCTCGACGCCGACGACAAGGTGCTGCGCCCCTGCATCCTCTGGAACGATACGCGCAGCTATCACGAAGCGGCGGCCCTCGACGCCGATCCGCGTTTTCGGGCGCTGACCGGCAATATCGTTTTCCCCGGCTTCACCGCGCCGAAGCTCGCCTGGGTTGCCAAGCATGAGCCGGATGTCTTCGCCAAGGTGCGTTGGGTGCTGTTGCCGAAGGACTATCTGCGCCTGTGGCTGACAGGCGAGCACATTTCGGAAATGTCGGATTCCGCCGGCACCTCCTGGCTCGATACCGGCAAGCGCAAATGGTCGTCCGAGCTGCTGGCCGCGACCGGCCTCGACGAAAAGCAGATGCCGACGCTGGTCGAAGGCACGGACGCCGCCGGTAAGTTGCGCGGCGAGCTGGCCTCGAAGTGGGGCATTGCGGGCGACGTCGTCGTGGCTGGCGGGGCAGGCGACAATGCCGCTTCCGCCTGCGGCATGGGTACGGTCAGCCATGGCGCCGCCTTCGTCTCGCTCGGCACCTCGGGCGTGCTCTTCGCCGCCAACGGCTCCTACCTGCCGAAGCCGGAAAGCGCCGTGCATGCCTTCTGCCACGCGCTGCCGAACACCTGGCACCAGATGGGCGTCATCCTGTCGGCGACCGATGCGCTGAACTGGCATTCGAGCGTCACCGGCAAATCCGCCGCCGACCTCACCGGCGAACTCGGAGACACGCTGAAGGCGCCGTCGAGCGTCACCTTCCTTCCCTATCTTTCCGGTGAGCGCACGCCACACAATGACGCGACCATCCGCGGCGCCTTCATCGGCCTCGGTCATGAGAGCGGCCGCGCCGTGCTGACGCAGGCGGTGCTCGAAGGCGTCAGCTTCGCCATCCGGGACAATCTCGAAGCGCTGCGCTCCGCTGGCACCGACATTGCCCGCGTCACCGCCATCGGCGGCGGTTCGCGCTCGCGCTACTGGCTCGCCTCGATCGCGACAGCACTTGGCGTTCCCGTCGACCTGCCGGCCGACGGCGATTTCGGCGCGGCCTTCGGTGCTGCCCGTCTCGGCCTGATTGCGGCGACGGGTGCCGATCCGGTCGCCGTGTGCTCGGCCCCGGAAACGGCTGGAACGATCGAGCCCGTTACGGCGCTGACCGGCGCCTATGAGGATGCCTACAAGCGTTACCGCGCGCTCTACCCGGCGATTAAGCCATTGAGCGCGCGTTGAAATAATCAACCAAGATCAAATTTCATTCCAAGGAGACAAGACATGAGCACCGGCTTTTTCGGCGATATCGCCAAGGTCAAATACGAAGGCCCCGACAGCACCAATCCGCTGGCCTTCCGCCACTACAACAAGGACGAAGTGGTTCTCGGCAAGCGCATGGAAGATCATCTGCGCTTTGCCGTTGCCTATTGGCATACCTTCACCTGGCCGGGCGGCGACCCCTTCGGCGGCCAGACCTTCCTGCGTCCTTGGTTCAACGAGACGATGGAAGCTGCCAAGCTGAAGGCTGACGTTGCCTTCGAATTCTTCACTTTGCTTGGTTCGCCCTATTACTGCTTCCACGATGCCGATGTGCGTCCGGAAGGCAAGAATTTCGCCGAGAACACCAAGAACCTCAACGAGATTGTCGATTATTTCGCCCAGAAGCAGGCCGATACCGGCGTCAAGCTTTTGTGGGGCACGGCAAACCTCTTCTCCAACCGCCGCTTCATGTCGGGCGCTGCTACCAATCCGGATCCGGATGTCTTCGCTTTCTCGGCTGCGACCGTGAAGACCTGCATGGATGCGACGCACAAGCTCGGCGGCGAAAACTACGTTCTCTGGGGCGGCCGCGAAGGCTATGAAACCCTGCTCAACACCGACTTGAAGCGCGAGCTGGACCAGATGGGCCGCTTCCTCAACCTCGTGGTCGAATACAAGCACAAGATCGGCTTCAAGGGCGCGATCCTGATCGAGCCGAAGCCGCAGGAGCCGACCAAGCATCAGTACGACTACGACGTCGCGACCGTCTATGGCTTCCTGAAGAAGAACGGCCTCGAAAACGAAGTGAAGCTCAACATCGAGCAGGGCCATGCGATCCTCGCCGGCCATTCTTTCGAACATGAACTGGCGCTTGCCAACGCGCTCGGCATCTTCGGCTCGATCGACATGAACCGCAACGACTACCAGTCCGGCTGGGATACCGACCAGTTCCCGAACAATGTTCCGGAAATGTCGCTGGCCTACTATCAGGTTCTGGCAGGCGGCGGCTTTACAAGCGGCGGCACCAACTTCGACTCGAAGCTGCGCCGTCAGTCGCTCGATCCGGCAGACCTGCTGATCGGCCATATCGGTGGTATGGATTGCTGCGCTCGTGGCCTGAAGGCTGCGGCCAAGATGATCGAGGACAAGGCCCTTTCGCAGCCGCTCGCCGACCGTTACGCCGGCTGGGATTCGGCTGAAGGCCAGAAGCTGCTCCGCGGCGAGTACTCGCTCGACCAGATCGCACAGTGGGTCGAGGCCAAGGATATCAATCCGCAGCCGAAGTCCGGCAAGCAGGAACTGCTGGAAAACATCGTCAACCGTTACGTTTGATGGATCGATGACATCCGGGAGGCGATGCTCATCGCCTCCCGAGCTACCGCCTGAATGCGCGGCTGGAAATCGCTATGGGATTTCCAGAGGGGTCCTTGGCGTTGGCGAACACATAGCCGTCCGCCTGATGCAAAGGTCCGAATTCAAGCCCCTCGGCGGCGCATTTGGTGCGGAAAGCTTCGACATCTTCCACGTCGAAGCCCAATTTCACCAGCACCTGGCCCATCTTCTGGGCCTTTCCAGCGAGATGGATCATCAGATTGGCGCCACCATCCTGCGCCAGCAGCTCGACAATCCGATCGCCTTCGAGCCTCAGTGGCTTGAACCCGAAATGCTTCTCGTAAAAGCCGATCGTCGCTTCTACATCGCGGACATAAAGGGTGATCCTACCGAGCGGCATCGCTACGTACCCTATCGCCGGCTGCGTGACGGTGCCGAGACCGAGTTGCGGACCACCAGATCGGGCAGCAGCAGGATTTCCGCCTCGGGGGGCTCACCGGCCGACAGGAGTTCGAGCAGAAGCGCCATGGCTTGCTTGCCGATGGCGGTGCGCGGTTGTCTGATCGTCGTCAGCGATGGTGACATGAAGACGGCCTGCGGCACGTCGTCGAAGCCGGTCACTGAGAAATCCTTGGGAACGTCGTAGCCGCGCGCCTTCAGCCCGATCATCACGCCGATTGCGGTCTGATCGTTGACGCACATGAAGGCTGTCGGCAGCGTGTCGCGCATGAAAAGCTGCTCGACGGCCAGCCGTCCGCTCTCGATGGTGCCGTCGCCTTCGAAGACGATGCGGAGATCGGCGCCGATCTCGGCGGCGTCCATCCCGGCCTCATAGCCCATGCGCCGTCGGCTATAGGCAAGGCGGGTGCGGGAATCGCCGATGAACGCAATCTTGCGGTGGCCTTCGGCGATGAGCAAGTCGACGGCCTTGCGGGCGCCGGCGATATCGTCCACGCCGACATAGGGAATGCCGCCGTTGAAGACCGGTTCGAAGACGCCGACGCTCGGCGGCAGTCGCGCTGTCATCGTCTGATGTCCGAAGGGCAGGATGCCGGTGAACAGGATCAATCCCGCCGCTTGGTTGGAATTCAGGAATTTCAGATATTCCAGTCCGCGCTGGGCATCGTTCTGCGTGTGGCCGATCAGGATGCCGTAGCCGTGCGACCGTGCCTCGTTTTCCAGCCCGATGAGGATATTGGAGAAATTGGGGTCGCCGATATCAGGTGCGACGACCAGAATCATGTTCGACCGGCCGAGCCGCAGGCTGCGCGCCATGGCGTTGGTCGTATAGCCGGTGATCGCAATCGCTTGATTGACCTTCAGCCGCGTCGAATTTGCGACCTTCTCCGGCATATGGATGGCCCGGGAGACTGTGGCGATCGAAACATTGGCAATTCGGGCGACGTCTTCGATGGTTGCGGGCGTGGAATTCGACACTGCGCTCTGCCTTGGGTCTCGTCTCGGACCGGACACTACACAGACTTCCGTGGAGGTCAAAGGCGACCGCGAAGAATTGTGCAATATCAACCGATGTAAACCTTTACACTCCATATGTAAAGGTTTACATAGCATGGAAAGTGGGTGGAGCCACAGGGAGGAAGTGATGGTTTCGGAGGCCGTCGACGGCGCGGTGGTGCTGTCCGCGAGGCGGATTTGCAAGTCCTTCAGCGGCGTGCAGGTTTTGTTCAGCGTCAATTTCGATCTGCGGGCTGGCGAGATCCATGCACTCATGGGTGAGAACGGCGCCGGCAAGTCGACGCTCGTCAAGGTTCTCTCCGGTTTCGAGCAGCCGAGCTCCGGCGAGATTCTGCTCGACGGCAAGCCGGTGAAGCTGCCGCCGAACGGTGCGGCCGAAGCGCTCGGCATCGTCATCATCCATCAGGAATTTAATCTTGCCGAACATCTGACCGTCACCGAGAGCCTGTTTCTCGGCCGCGAAGTCACGCGTTTCGGCGTTCTCGACCGCAAGCATATGCGGGCGGAAACGCGGCGCGTTCTCGACCTGCTCGGTTCGCATGTCGACGAGAATGCGATGATCGGTACGCTTTCCATCGCCGATAAGCAGATGGTCGAGATCGCTAAGGCGATCAGCCGGGACGCGCGGATCGTCTTCATGGACGAGCCGACCGCCGTGCTGTCGCGGGAGGAAACCAACTTCCTGTTCAAGCAGGTGCGCAAGCTGCGCGACCAGGGAACGAGTTTCGTCTTCGTCTCTCACAAGCTCGATGAGGTCATGGAGCTGACGGACCGGGTTACTGTCCTGCGCGACGGCCAATGGGTGAAGACATCGCCGACATCGCTGCTCGATGGTGAATCGATTGCCCAATTGATGGTCGGGCGCGAGCTTTCCAGCCTCTATCCCGCCAAGCACGAGCCCGACGTCGACGAAGAGATCGTGCTCAGCGTCAACTCAATTTCGACGGGCTATGTCCGCGATGCGAGTTTCGAGCTGCGCAAGGGCGAGATCCTCGGCTTTTCCGGCATGATCGGCTCCGGTCGCACCGAGTTGATGGAGGCGGTGGTCGGGCTGCGCTCGCGTCTCGCCGGTGACGTCATCGTCAATGGGCAATCCGTGCCGGCGCATGACGTTCACGCCGCGATCGGCTCGGGCCTTGCCTATATGACCAAGGACCGGAAATCCAAGGGCTTGCTTCTCAATTCGGGCATGGCCGCGAACCTCACCCTGCAATCCCTCGATCGGCATGGCAAGTTCGGCTATCTCAGCGCCGCAAGCGAGGCCAATGCCTTGGCGCGGGCACGCCGCCGCTTCGATATCCGCGTGCGTGACGGCAATATCGTCGCCGGCCGCATGTCCGGCGGCAATCAGCAGAAATTGCTTCTGGCCAAGGTCATGGAGACCGAGCCGCAGATCATCATCATCGACGAGCCGACCCGCGGCATCGACGTCGGCACGAAGCAGCAGATCTATCATTTCATTTCGGCGCTGGCGCGCGACGGCCACTCGATCATCGTGGTCTCCTCGGAGATGCCTGAGGTCATAGGGCTTTGCACGCGGGTTGCCGTGATGCGCGAGGGCCGGATCGTCGGCGTGCTCGAAGGCGAGGAGATCTCCGAGCAGGAAATCATGCGCTACGCGGCGGGTTTGAAGAAAAAGACGGCTGCCTGATCCGGCGGCAAAAAATACGGGCGAATTCCCAGCAATGATGGGACGGGAGGTTGGTTTTGGATATGAGCGTAGGCGAGGACAGCAGCGAGAAGACCAGTAGGCGCGGCCGCTCATGGCGGGATGTCGATCTGCGGGCCGTGGCCCCGTTTGCAGCGCTGCTGCTGCTTTTGATCGTCGGCGCGTTGGTCAATCCGAATTTCATCGGCATGACCAATCTCACCAATGTCGCGACGAGATGCGCCTTTATTGCGATCATCGCAGTGGGAGCGACCTTCGTCATCTCGGCCGGTGATCTCGATTTGTCGGTCGGCGCGATGGTCGCCTTCGTCGCAAGCCTGATGATCCTCCTGATGAACTCGGGCGTCATCGCAGATCCAACCCTGATGCTGGCGGCCGCCGTGTTGTTCGCAATCGTCGCCGGTGTCCTGTGCGGCCTCGCCAATGGTCTCATCACGACCATGGGCAAGATCGAACCGTTCATCGCAACCCTCGGCACCATGGGTGTCTACCGCGGCTTGACGACCTGGTTATCGCAGGGCGGCGCGATCACCCTGCGCTCGGCTGAGGTGCAGGCGCTCTACAAGCCTGCCTATTATGGCTCCGTGCTCGGCGTGCCGGTTCCGATCGTGGTCATCCTTGCCGTCACCTGTGTTGCGGCCTTCATTCTTTATCGTACCCGCTACGGGCGGCATGTCATCGCCGTCGGCTCCAGTCGCGATGTTGCGCGTTATTCCGGCGTGGCGGTCAATCGCGTCCGCACCGTCGCCTTCGTCATCCAGGGCCTGTGTGTGGCGATTGCCGTGCTTCTCTATGTGCCACGGCTTGGCTCCACGTCGGCGACAACGGGCATTCTCTGGGAGTTACAGGCGATTACGGCCGTCGTCGTTGGCGGAACGGCGCTGAAGGGCGGCGCGGGCAGGGTATGGGGCACGATCTGCGGCGCCTTCATCCTCGAGCTCGTCGGCAACATCATGCTGCTTTCCAATTTCATCAGCGAGTATCTGCTGAGCGCCATCCAGGGTGCGATCATCATCATCGCCATGCTGGTTCAGCGTTCGCTTGCGCGCAAATCGTGAATAACCGGGTCAGGGGGCGCCCGGTTCTTATGACAAGGCCCTGTCTCTATCTGGGAGGATAAAACATGCGTAAAAGACTATTTGGCCTGGCCGTGGCGTTGGTCGCCTTGGCCGGTGCGGTCCATGCCGAGGACAAGAAGGTGACCATCGGCGTCTCCATTCCGGCGGCGGATCATGGCTGGACCTCGGGTGTGGTGTTCCATGCCGAACGCGTCGCCAAACTCTTGATGGCGGAACATCCGGGGCTCACCGTCATCGTCAAGACTTCGCCGGATGCGGCAAGTCAGGCCAATGCGGTACAGGATCTTGAGACTCAAGGGATCGACGCGCTGGTGATCCTGCCGTCGGACCCTGATCCGCTCGTCAACGCCATCAAGGAAGTCAAGGACAAGGGCAAGTTCGTCACCCTCGTCGACCGCGCGCCGAGCAGCAACGACAATTCCGTCCGCGACCTCTATGTCGCGGGCAATAATCCGGCGCTCGGCCAGACGGCGGGCGAATATATCAAGAAGAATACGCCGGACGCTCAGGTCGTCATTATCCGCGGTCTGCCGATCCCGATCGATCAGCAGCGCCAGGACGGTTTCGACAAGGGTATCGCCGGCTCGAACGTCAAGGTTCTCGACCGTCAGTACGGCAACTGGAACCGCGACGATGCCTTCAAGGTCATGCAGGACTATCTGACGAAGTTTCCGAAGATCGATGTCGTCTGGTGCCAGGATGACGACATGGCCGTCGGCGTGCTGCAGGCGATCGAGCAGGCCAAGCGCACTGACATCCAATATGTCATCGCCGGCGCCGGCTCCAAGGATATGATCAAGAAGGTCATGGATGGCGACAAGCTGATCCCTGTCGACGTGCTCTATCCGCCGGCAATGGTGGGCACCGCAATGGAGCTGACCGCTGCCAACTTCTACGATCAGGTTCCGGTTCGCGGCAGCTATATCCTGGATGCGACCCTCGTCACCAAGGACAATGCCAAGGATTTTTATTTCCCCGATTCGCCGTTCTGATCGGCTGATTTGAACACATGCGCCCGCCGGTTCCGGCGGGCGTTTTTTATGTGCTCCGCTAAAGAGTTTAGCATGGCGCGACGATTTTTGCGGCACGTACCTCTTGCTGTCTGCAACGGGCCATGATTAGGTCTCGATGCATTCGACTTTCGGCCGGACGGCCCTATTGTTTCTCGAGGAAATTGCGCCTTGTTCATCTGGAACTGGGCGTTAAGATGGACCGGAAACGTTTACAGAACGCGATCAGGGAGGAATTACGCATGAAGACGATCAAAGGCCCCGGCCTGTTTCTTGGACAATTCGCAGGCGATGCGGCACCGTTCAACTCGTGGGATTCGATCACGAAATGGGCGGCTGATGCCGGCTATGTCGGCGTACAGGTGCCGACCTGGGCGGGCCAGCTCATCGACCTGAAGAAGGCGGCTTCTTCCAAGGATTATTGCGACGAATTCGCCGGTGTCGCGCGCGCCAACGGCGTTGAAGTGACTGAGCTTTCGACCCATCTGCAGGGTCAGCTCGTCGCCGTCCACCCGGCCTATGACGAGGCCTTCGACGGTTTCGCGGCGCCGGAAGTGCGCGGCAATCCCAAGGCGCGGCAGGAATGGGCTGTCGAGCAGGTGAAGATGGCGCTGACGGCGTCGAAGCACCTCGGCATCAAGGCGCATGCGACCTTCTCCGGAGCTCTCGCCTGGCCCTTCATATACCCGTGGCCGCAGCGCCCGGCCGGCCTGGTCGAAACCGCCTTCGATGAGCTTGCGCGCCGCTGGACGCCGATCCTCAACCATGCCGATGAAAACGGCGTCGATGTCTGCTACGAAATCCATCCGGGCGAAGACCTGCATGATGGCATCACCTTCGAGATGTTCCTGGAGCGTGTGAAGAACCATCCGCGCGCCAACATGCTCTACGACCCGTCGCACTATGTCCTGCAGTGCCTCGATTATCTCGACAACATCGATATCTACAAGGACCGGATCAAGATGTTCCACGTCAAGGACGCGGAATTCAATCCGACCGGCCGACAGGGCGTTTATGGCGGTTATCAGGGCTGGGTCGAGCGCGCCGGCCGCTTCCGTTCGCTCGGCGATGGCCAGGTGGATTTCGGCGCGGTCTTCTCGAAGATGACGACCAATAATTTCGATGGCTGGGCCGTGGTCGAATGGGAATGCGCGCTGAAGCATCCCGAAGACGGCGCGCGCGAGGGCGCCGAATTCGTCAAATCGCACATCATTCGCGTGACGGAGAAGGCCTTCGACGACTTTGCCGGCAGCGGCACGGACCATGCGGCCAACCGGCGTATGCTGGGGCTGTCGTAATTTTCTCTTCTCACCAGCGGGGAGAAGATGGAGGCCACCCTCGTCCTTCGAGGCTTCACTCCTTCGCAGGGCTCAGGAGGCTCCGCACCTCAGGATGAGGGCGGAGCGAGTTCTGCGCGGGATTCCGCAAGAGCGATCTGTGGTGCTGGCAGGCAGGGGAGTCTGGCTGCCGGGCGTAGAGGTTAGCCTCACCCTGAGGTGGCCCGCAGGGCCCTCGAAGGGCGAGGCGGGTGGCCGGGAACGGTAAATCGCCAAGACCTTCTCTTGCTGGGGAAGGTAGAAGACTAATTTCATTCAGGAGGAACCTATGGCAATCGAAGGATCATCGGAACAGACGCGCGAGCCGCGCATTCGGCTCGGCATGGTGGGCGGAGGCGCGGGTGCCTTTATCGGCGCGGTGCACCGTATCGCTGCGCGCATTGACGACCAGTTCGATCTTGTCGCCGGCGCACTTTCGTCCTCGCCGGAAAAGGCCGCGGCCTCGGGCCGCGATCTCGGCCTCGATCCGTCCCGCACTTATGCCAGCTATCGCGACATGGCGATCCGCGAAGCCAAGCTGAAGAACGGCATCGAGGCTGTCTCGATCGTCACGCCGAACCATGTTCACTATGACGCCGCCAAGGAGTTTCTCCGCCGTGGTATCCATGTCATCTGCGACAAGCCGCTGACCTCCAATCTCGCCGACGCCAAGAAGCTGAAGAAGGTGGCGGACGAAAGCGGCGCGCTGTTCATCCTGACGCATAACTACACCGGCTATCCGATGATCCGTCAGGCGCGTGAGATGATCGCCAATGGCGAGCTCGGCGATATCCGCATCGTGCAGGCGGAATATCCGCAGGATTGGCTGACGGAGAATATCGAGCAGTCCGGTCAGAAGCAGGCGGCGTGGCGCACTGACCCGTCGCAATCCGGCGCGGGCGGCTCCACCGGCGATATCGGCACGCATGCCTATAATCTCGCCTCCTTCGTTACCGGCCTGGAGCTCGACAGCCTTGCTGCCGATCTCGACAGCTTCGTCGAAGGCCGCCGTCTGGACGATAACGCCCATGTGCTGTTGCGCTTCAAGGCCAAGGGTTCGGAAAAGCCGGCCAAGGGCATGCTGTGGTGCAGCCAGGTGGCGCCCGGCCACGAGAACGGCCTGAAGCTCAGGGTTTACGGCACCAAGGGCGGTATCGAATGGACGCAGGCCGACCCCAACTATCTCTGGTACACGCCATTCGGCGAGCAGAAGCGGCTGATCACGCGCAATGGCGCTGGTTCGGGCGCTGCGGCTGCCCGCGTCTCGCGCATCCCGTCGGGCCATCCGGAGGGTTATCTGGAAGCGTTCGCGACGATCTACACCGAAGCCGCGCGCGCCATCAATGCTGCCAAGAAGGGCGTGGCGGTCGATCCAGCCGTGATCTACCCGACCGTCGATGACGGCGTGAAGGGTGTCGCTTTCGTCGAGGCCTGCGTTGCCTCCTCGAAGCGCAATGGTGCTTGGGTCAAGGTCTGAGACCAAGACATTCCGCGGCGGCGCAGGACGCCGCCTCGGAACGGGCCTTCACTCAGACAGTGACCGCCTGCTTACGCTTGGTCAGCGCGTCGATGCTGAAAGGTCCGGCGCCAGCAGCGACCAGATAGAGAAAGATGAAACAAAACAGGATGGCCGACACGCCGCCATTTTGCGCCGGGTAAAAGCTCTGCGACGCATGGCGCAGGAAATAGGCGAAAGCCATCAGGCCCGACAGTACAAAGGCGGCAATGCGCGTCTGGAAGCCGATCAGCACAAGGAAGCCGAGCGTGAGTTCGAGCAGGCCGGCAATCCAGGGTAGGGAGCCCGTGGCCGGCACATTCTGGGCCGCTGGAAAATGCAGGATCTTCTGTGTTCCATAGCTGAACAGCACGAGCGAGGAGACGATGCGCAGGAGGCTCAGCAGATGGGGCTGCAAGGTATGGATCGCTGGAAGCATTTGATTCCTTTCACATGGGATATGTTTGCTACTTCCAATTGGTCCAAACCGAAAAGACAAGTCACGACTGTTGACATTGGTGTTATCGGCCACGCTGAAGCATAGGCGGAGATAGTCGACCGATGGTTGCGGGAGGCCGATAGCCGGCTCAATTTCATTGGCTGCAACGTTGCAGTTTTTCTTCGGCCGACGCTGTACTTTGCCATTCGGCTTGGCTAAACCGCCGTCAACGAAGCCACAACAGACGGGATTTTCATCATGATCGATCCGAAGCTTCTCGCAGCCCGCTTCCCCGGCGATTTCACTTTCGGCGTTGCCACCGCGGCCTTCCAGATCGAAGGCGCCACCAAGGCGGATGGCCGCAAGCCGTCGATCTGGGATGCCTTTGCCAACATGCCCGGCCGCGTCTATCACCGCGACAACGGCGATGTCGCCTGCGATCACTACAATCGGCTGGAACAGGATCTCGACCTGATCAAGGATATGGGCGTCGAAGCCTATCGCTTCTCGATCGCCTGGCCGCGCATCATTCCCGACGGCACCGGCCCGGTGAACGAAGCGGGCCTCGATTTCTACGATCGTCTCGTCGACGGCTGCAAGGCGCGCGGCATCAAGACCTTCGCTACGCTCTATCACTGGGACCTGCCGCTGACGCTCGCCGGCGATGGCGGCTGGACGGCGCGTTCGACGGCGCATGCCTTCCAGCGTTATGCCAAGACCGTCATGGCCCGCCTCGGCGACCGTCTCGATTCCGTCGCCACCTTCAATGAGCCCTGGTGCATCGTCTGGCTGAGCCACCTCTACGGCATCCACGCCCCGGGCGAACGCAACATGCAGGCGGCACTTTACGCCATGCACTACATGAACCTCGCGCATGGTCTTGCCGTCGAGGCGATCCGCGCCGAAGCGCCGAAGGTGCCGGTCGGCATCGTGCTTAATGCTGCTTCGATCCTTCCGGGTTCCGATAGTGCCGAAGACAAGGCCGCCGTCGAGCGCGCCCATCAGTTCCACAATGGTGCTTTCTTCGATCCGATCTTCAAGGGCGAGTATCCGAAGGAATTCGTCGAGGCGCTCGGCGACCGGATGCCCGAGGTCCTGGACGGCGATCTGAAGACTATCAACCAGAAGCTCGACTGGTGGGGCCTGAACTACTACACACCGAACCGTGTTTTCGACGATGCGGCCAAGAGCGGCGATTTCCCCTGGACGAAGGAAGCGCCCCCGGTCAGCGCCGCCAAGACCGATATCGGCTGGGAAATCTATGCGCCCGGCCTGCAGCATGTCGTCGAAGACCTCTACAAGCGCTATGAGCTGCCGGAATGCTACATCACCGAGAACGGTGCCTGCTACAACATGGGAATCGTCAACGGTGAGGTCGATGACCAGCCGCGTCTCGACTATTACGTCGACCACCTCGGTATCGTCGCCGACCTGATCAAGGACGGCTATCCGATGCGTGGCTATTTCGCCTGGAGCCTAATGGACAATTTCGAATGGGCGGAAGGCTACCGCATGCGTTTCGGCCTCGTGCATGTCGATTACGAGACGCAGGTACGCACGGTAAAGAAGAGCGGCAAGTGGTATAGCGAACTCGCCGCTCAGTTCCCGAAGGGGAACCACAAGGCGGATTGATGTGATTCTACCTCCCCCTTGAGGAGGGAGGTCGCGCGGAACGCGCGGGTGGGGGGTGATGCTCGGTATCCGCAGAAGATCACCCACCCCGGACCGTTGGTCCGACCCTCCCCATCAAGGGGAGGGTGGCTATCGCCAGAATCGGCGCTTCGGATTAAAGGTCCTTATGGCCAAACAACTCTCCCTCTACGCCCTTTGCGGCAGCTTACGACAGGCCTCGACCAGCCGCAGGCTGCTTGAGGCTTTGTGCGTCGCATCGCTCGACGGCGTTTCCATCGAGATCTGTGATTTCATCGGCGATCTGCCGATCTTCAATCCGGATGACGAGGGCGGCAGGATACCTGCCATTGTCGCAGCTTTTGCGGAGAAGATCCGCGATGCCGACGGACTGATTGTCTCCTGCCCGGAATATGCCCATGGCATTCCCGGCGGGTTCAAGAATGCGCTGGATTGGCTGGTGTCTCGCGACGAGGTGCCGTTCAAGCCGCTGATGTTCGCACATGCCTCGCATCGCGGCGATCTCGTGCTGGAGCAACTAACGGACGTGCTGCAAACCATGTCGCTCCGCATCGTGCCGGAGGCTTTTTTGCGCGTTCCGCTTGCTGGCAAGAGCGATGAGGCGCAGGCGGCGATCCTTGTGGAGGCGCAGAAAAACGGCGCACTCGGGGCTGCTCTCGATCGTTTTGCGCAGGCGATCCGCGCTGCTGCTTGATCGACCACCATGGCGATAAAAATACAACCATTTCCTGTAAGAATCATAGGCTCGCTTTAACCGTTTCTTGAAGACCTGACGGCAGACTTCGCCGCTCAAGGAGAAGCGTGTTGGGAGCAGTTTTCAGGTCATTCGGGCGGAGCAAGCAGCTCGGTCGTCATTCCATCGTGACGGCCGTTTTGTTTTCATTCGCGCTGGTCGTTACCGTGGTCACGCTGATGGTGCTGACAGCGATCAGCCGCGTTGCGGATTATTCCAACAAGCTGGACGACGAACGCTCTTGGGAAACCACGGCTGGGGCGCTGAAGACCTTCGAAGGCCAGCTCGACGCGACACTGCATGACTATGCGGCGCGAGACGCCGCCGCCGAACATGTCTATGCGGAAGACGGCCGGGAATGGATCGTCGGCAATTATGGCAAGATGACCTCCGATGGCACCCTGTTCGATACGGTGCTGGTGGTCGATGACGCCAACAAGCCGATCATTGCCTATCGGGACGGAAAACCGATGGCCGAAGGGGCGGGGAATTTCTTCGATGCCTCGATCTGGGCTCTTGTTGATCAGGTGCGCAAGACGCGGGTAACCGGCGAGCCGGAGGCGAGCGGCTATGTAACGACCGCCAGGGGTATTGCCGCCGTCGGTGTGGCGACGATCCGCGAGACATCCGGCCGCATTCCCGTGCCGGAGGGCAAGCGCCGCTACCTGATCTTTGCCCGGCATCTCGATGCCGCCAAGCTCAAGATGCTCTCCCATACCTATATCATCAGCGGGCTGCGCCTCGTGCCGCCGGACACCCAGGCACGCTACGCCGTTTCGATCGTCGATCCGCTCGGAAAATCGCTCGGCCGGCTGGTCTGGAACTCGCGCGGACCGGGCGACACGAGCTACCAGCAAGCGCGTCCTCTGGTGCTCGGGGCTCTCGGCCTCGTCGGCATGTTCTTTGTGGTGCTGCTGATCCTGGGGTCGTTGGCGGGGCGTCGGTTGCGGGCGGAGGAGGCACTGGCGCGCCAGGGTTCGCTGCGCGACCGCCTGAGCGGCCTTCTCAATCGCGAAGGGCTGCGCCTCGATGTCGATCGGCTGGTTGACAGCGCCCGCGCCGACGGCAGCAATGTCCTTCTGCTCTATCTCGACCTCGACGGCTTCAAGGAAATCAACGATGCCTATGGCCATGGCACCGGCGACCAGCTGATTCGCTCCGTCGCTGCCGGTCTCAATGTGCTGATCCCGCCGAATGCGACGCTGGCGCGGCTCGGTGGCGATGAGTTCGCAATCGCCTTTCCGTCCAGGGAGCTGAACCACGCACCGGCGCTACGACTTGCCGAACAGGTGCTGGATTTCTTCTCCGAGCCACTGGAGATCGGCCGCCGCGTGATCGTCGTCGGCGCCAGCATCGGTATTGCCAGCTCGCCGGAGGGCCGGATCGACCGCGAGGAACTGGTGCGCCGCGCCGATCTCGCCATGTACAAGGCCAAGGAAGCCGGCCGCGCCCGCATGATCTGCTACGAGACGGCCATGGATACCGACCGCGAGGAGCGCAATGCGCTGGAACTCGACCTGCGCAATGCCATTGACAGACAAGAGCTGACGGTTGCCTATCAGCCGCTGGTCGATGCGGTGAGCCATGAGATCACCGGCGTCGAGGCGCTGGTGCGCTGGAACAGGCCCGGTTACGGGCCGGTCTCGCCCGACGCCTTCATTCCGATTGCTGAAACCAGCGGCCTGATCGAGGCGCTCGGGCTGCTTGTGCTGCGCAAGGCGTGTGCCGCGGCGCGGCAATGGCCGGATCTGCGGATTGCCGTCAATGTTTCGCCGGGGCAGTTCCGCAACCCCGCTTTCGCGGATTATGTGCGTCACGTCCTCAAGGATGCGGAGATCGAAGCGGAACGCGTGACGCTGGAGATCACCGAGGGGTATATGATCCAAAATCCGGAGCGCACCCGTCAGTCGATCGAGCGGCTGAAGAGGCTCGGCGTCAAGGTGGCGCTGGATGATTTCGGCTCCGGCTTCTCCTCGATCGGCTATCTCCGCCAATTCGGTTTCGACCGCATCAAGATCGACCGGTCGCTGACCATGGATGTGCTGACGGACAGCCGCTCTCGTGACATGCTGCAGGCGACGGTGGCGCTGGCGCGATCCCTCGACCTGCCGGTGACGGCGGAGGGCATCGAGACGGAAGAGCAGGGGGCGGCGTTGAAACTCTTCGGCTGCGACGAACTGCAGGGTTATTTCTTCGGCAAGCCGATGCCGGAAGCTGAAATCAGCAGGCGCTTGGCGGCGCAAACGGCCCGCGTCCCGGACAGGGAACGCGACACTGCCGCCTAGAACGGTTCAGCTTTCACGGATTTTCTCGAAAATCAGCCGCCAATATGCTCGTGGCCGCGCTTGCGGGCAAGGGCAATCTGGCGCTGGCGCTCGCGGTAACGTTCGCGGTCTTCCTCGCTGCGCTCGTGATAGCAATGGCTGCACGAAACGCCGGCTTCATAGAAGGGCGAGGTGATTTCTTCCGCTGTGATCGGCTGGCGGCAGGCATGGCAGAGCTTGTGATTGCCTTCCTTCAGACCATGCTCGACGGAGACGCGCTCGTCGAAGACGAAGCAGGCGCCTTCCCACAGACTTTCCTCGGCCGGCACTTCCTCGAGATATTTCAGGATGCCGCCCTTCAGGTGAAAGACCTCGTCAAAACCCTGTTCCTTCATGAAGGCTGTCGCCTTTTCGCAGCGAATGCCGCCGGTGCAATACATGGCGATCTTCGGCTTGTTGTGCAGGCCCTCGTTCTGGCGCACCCATTCCGGAAATTCGCGGAAGGTCTTGGTCTTCGGATCGACCGCGCCCTTGAACAGACCGATCGCGGTCTCGTAATCGTTGCGCGTGTCGATGACGATGGTGTCGGGGTCGGAGATCAGCGCGTTCCAGTCTTTGGGCGCGACATAGGTGCCAACGACCCTGGTGGGGTCGATATTCTCGACGCCCATGGTGACGATCTCTTTCTTCAGCTTCACCTTCATCCGTACGAACGGCATTTTCGATGCCCGGCTTTCCTTGTGCTCCAGGCCGGCAAATTCCGGCTGGGCGCGCAGGAAGGACAGCACCGCGCCGATGCCCGCATCCGTGCCGGCGATGGTGCCGTTGATGCCCTCATGGGCGAGCAGCAGCGTCCCCTTGACGCCGCTCGCCTCGCAGAGTGCAAGCAAAGGCTCCCGCAGGCTTTCGAAGCGCGGGATGGAAACGAAATGATAAAGGGCCGCAACGAGAAATGCGCCACCTGCCTCGTGTCGCGAGGTCGAAAGAATGTCCGTCATGCCGGGGAAATACAATTTTGCGCGCCGTCAGGCAATCGGGATTTCTATGTGGCGTGTCATCGAGGGCGCCGGCGGCCCTGTCAGACCTTCACCCGCGCGGTCGATTTACGCGGAATGAGCGTCGGAGCCGAAATCCGGATGCGATCATCTTCGGCGATCGTGTTTGCGGCCAGCAGATCGAGCGCTTCCGAAGCGATTTGATCGAACGGTACCCGGAGTGTCGTGAGAGGGGTTGGCAAATGGCTGACGATGGGGATGTCGTTGTATCCGACCAGCGATATGTCGCCCGGAACCGAAAGCCTCATCTTCGTCAGCATCGAAAGGGCGCCAATGGCGGTATTGTCGTTCACGGCGAAAATAGCGGTCGGCCTGTTCTTCAGGTTCATGAGCGTGGCCGCCGCTTCCGCGCCCGAGTCGATGCCGAAGGTCGAGCCGACGACGAAATCCGGATCAATGTTGATGCCCGCCTCCAGGAGCGCTTGTTTGTAGCCCTCCATACGTCCGCGGCCGCTGGATGCATAGGACGGGCCGGCGATCAGGCCGATCCGCCGATGCCCAAGGTCGAGCAGATGGCGTGTCGCAAGATAGCCTCCAAGCCGGTCGTCGCCGACCGAGGAGAGGCTGCGGCCGTCGGTTCTGAGTGCCAGCACGTAGGGCACACCGCGCTCAGTCAGGATGGTTGGAAAGTCATCATCCTCGCGGGCTGTGGCAAGGATCAACGCGTCAACGCCTCTATGGAGAAGCGATTCAGCCGCCAGCCTGTCCGCCTTCGGCCTGTCGTCCGTCGTTGCGACAATGGCAAATCGGCCCGAGCGGCTGCAGGCCTTGGCAAGCGACTCGTAAAGCATGGCCATGACAGTGTCCGTCAACCGCGGAACGATCACCCCAACCGTCATCGTCTTGCCGCGCCTGAGGCTGGCGGCAGACACATCGCGCACATAGCCGAGATCGGTCGCGATCTTCCTGACCCGCTTAGCGGTCTCATTATCGGATTGCGGAAGTCGCTCGTCGAGGATGCGGGAAACTGTCGATTTTGAAACTCCCGCCGCGGCCGCAACATCGTGAATCGTGATGCGTGCTGAACGTAGTTTGTCTGTCTCGTCTACTGCCATCTGTCATCCCTATGCCGCACCGTCGCATGCCGCGCTTTTATAAATGCCTCAAAATCGTACTTGACTCCAGGGTTTTCGAAAACGATAGTGGGAACGTTCCCATTAACGATCCCAAAACGGAGGAGGATTCCAATGACGGTTCACGATCCCAAGCTTGCAACGGAAAAGAAGACGTCGGTGATGGACCTGCGCGGCCTTAGCCCGGCGCCCGTCACCGCATTCACGAGGGATGGCAAGGTTGACTACGCCGCAAACGCCGAGCTGGCCCGCTGGCTGGTCTCCATCCAGGGCGTCAAAAGCCTCGTTTGCCTCGGCCATGCCGGTGAGGGCACGTTCCTGACGCAGGACGAACAGGTCAAGCTCATCGAGACGCTGGTCGAAGCCGTCGATGGGCAGGTTCCGATCATCGCTGGCATCACGGGCGAAGGCACGGAGGTTGCCACCAAGGAAGCCAAGCGCGCGGCCGATGCCGGCGCCATCGGCGCACTCGTCTATCCTTCCCACGGCTGGCTGCGGTTCGGATATCAGGACGGCGCACCGCAGGATCGCTACAGGGCCATCCATGAAGGATCCGGCCTGCAATGCATCCTGTTTCAGTATCCTGATGTCACCAAGGCGACCTACAATCTCAAGACCCAGCTTGAGATCGCCGCCCAGCCAGGTGTCGTCGCCACCAAGAACGGCGTGCGTAACATGAAGCGCTGGGACACCGAAATTCCAGTTCTACGCAACGAGTTTCCTGATCTGCAGATCCTCACCTGCCATGACGAATATCTGCTGCATACGATGTTCGACGTCGATGGCGCGCTCGTTGGCTATGGCAATGTCGCCCCGGAACTCCTGGTGAAGTTCATCGAGGCGGGCAAGGCGAAGGATTACGTCAAGGCGCGCAAGCTCCACGACCAGCTCCTGCCGGTGACCAAGGCCATCTATCATCGCGGCTCTCACATGGAAGGCACGGTGGCGCTGAAGATCGCACTGGTCGCGCGCGGCATTCTCAAGAACGCCACGGTCCGCTCGCCGTTGCTCGATCTTTCGAAGGAAGCGGAAGAGGAGATCAAGGCAGCACTCAGGTCCTCCGGTATCATCTGACGGACGAGATGCATCATGGGTTCGGCGCGAATGCGCCGGACCCGCGGCCCCTGTCCGCGTCGACTGCTCAAGCCGAGGATCAGACCGCCTAATTCGACTGAGAATCATGCATGAAGGCATCCGAGGAGGTGGCGTAAGCCACGGGGCCTTCCAGAGGAGGGGAAAATGCTACATCAACCATCTGCGTTGAAAGAGGGCGTGCACTTCGACGGCCAGGCCGATATCGGTGCGCGCCTCGAACGCTTGCCGATCACCCGCGAGGTCTTTTGGGCCAGAAACATTGTCGGCGCGGCGACATTCTTCGATGGTTACACCGTGATCGCCATTGCCTATGCAATGCCGGTTCTCGTGCGCGAATGGGGCCTTTCCCCGCAACAGACCGGCATGATCCTGTCGATGGGTTATCTCGGCCAGCTTGTCGGCGCGGTCTTCTTCGGCTGGTTGGCCGAAAGGCTTGGGCGTCTCAAGGTTTTGCTGTTCACCATTCTGCTCTTCGTCAGCATGGACGTCGCCTGCCTTTTTGCCGCGGGCGCAGGAGCGATGATCCTCTTCCGCTTCGTTCAGGGGATTGGAACGGGCGGGGAGGTGCCGGTCGCCAGTGCCTATATCAACGAATATATCGGGTCGAAGGGTCGCGGGCGCTTCTTCCTTCTCTACGAGGTCATGTTTCTCCTTGGTCTCGTGGGCGCCGGTCTAATCGGCTATCTGATGGTCCCTGTCTATGGCTGGAAAGTCATGTTTGCAGTCGGTCTGGTCCCCGCGATCCTGATGATGCCGCTTCGCTGGTTCATGCACGAATCTCCAAGATGGCTTGCCTCCAAGGGGCGTTATGACGAAGCAGACAAGATCGTCACCCGGCTCGAGAACAGTGTCCGCGCGGCCGGCAAGGAATTGCCGGAATCGGCACCGGTCGAGATCAACGCCAATGCCCGCCGCGAGTCCAATTGGCGCGAACTGTTCCAAGGGATCTACAGAAAGCGCACCCTGACCATCTGGGCGATGTGGTTCACATCCTACATGGTCGCGAACGGCACGATCACCTGGCTGCCGACCCTCTATCGCCAAACGTTCAATCTGCCGCTGGAAACCAGCCTGGCCTATGGGTTCATGACCTCGGTGGGCGGTGTCATCGCAGCGATCATCTGCGCGCTGCTGATCGATACGGTTGGCCGCAAGCGTTGGTATACCTGCGCTCTGCTTCTCGCGCCCATACCGCTTGTCGTGCTTGCTTTTCTCGGCGCGACGTCGGCCGAGCAGGTGCTCGTTTGTGCGGGACTTGCCTACGCGATCGTGCAGACGGTCACCTTTTCGCTCTACCTATACTCCGCGGAAATCTACCCGACCCGGCTTCGTGCCATCGGCACCGGCGTCGGCAGTGCCTGGCTGCGATTGGGATCCTCGGCGGGGCCGATCGTCGTCGGCTGGCTCATGGCCCATTTCGGGCTTCAGAGCGTGTTCGCAGCCTTCGCCGGGATACTTCTGTTCGGAGCCCTGATCACCGCGGTATTTGCGGTGGAGACGAAGGGGCGCATGCTTGAGGAGCTGTCTCCGTGATCCGGTACGGCCGAAGCTTGTCGTTGGAGACAGCCGGCGCTCAGGGGCGGGAGTCTAGTCTCCCGCTTCCAGCCAAAGCCGCTTGATCGTTCGCGCCTCGCGTTCCGGTTCGTCGGCGAAGACCCAGTGGGCTTTGGCAAGCGCTTCCCGCCGCGCAATTTGCTGGCGGGAGATGATCGCCTCCAGCAGGCGGGCGCGGTCGTCGCTACTGTCGAAGAGATGCGATTCGCGGTCGGTGACGTCCGATAGCATCGACAGATCGAGATAACGGCCGAGTATATCGACCAGCGCCTTGGCTTCGAGTTGTTTGGCATGCATGGCCGCCGGCCAGATGTCGCGCAGCAGTGCATGATGCATCCAGCAATCCTGGCTGCGTTTGCGCAGGTCATGGAACTGGTCGGCATGGGCCTCGGCATGGCATTCGGAGAGCGCCGCTTTTGCCTTGCGGCCGGTCCTTTGCCAGCTCTTTTGAAACAGGCGGGCGGTCTCGCGCCGGCCGCTCTTGAAGGAAACGGCCCTTAGCGCCTCCAGCGCATCGTGACAGGTGGCAATCGCCGCCTTCGCCTTGTCCTCGATATCGGTTTCGGCCTCCGACAGGCGATCGCGCCGGGCGGTGAGCACCTTCGTGACGCGGGCAAGCGCCCTGGCCTCGTCCCTGGAGGTTGCCGTTTCGTGCAGATAGCGGCTGGCCTCGATCAGCGCAGTGGCGTCGCGAACGCCGGAGAGTGTCCTGGCCATCTCCCGCAGCCTGTCGTTTTCCCGCTGTTGGAATTCCGGGGCGCGTCGGGCGATGAGCCTGTAGAGTGCGCGGACATGCTTGATATGCTTGCGCGCCCGATGCACCGCCTCGTGCAATCCTTGTGGTCGATCGGTCAATGCCGTGATCGCCTTGCCGAGCTGCTGCGCTGCGACGGCGTGGACTTCGTCATCGAAGGCCTTGTCAGGCCGAATGCGATAACTCATCGTATTCCTGTTCGAACTGCGTCGCGAGCGCCTGGTTGGAATAGCGATATTCGCCGGTCACCTCGCGGCCGATCCAATCCGGCAGTTCCGGATCGTCGCTTTCGTTCTCCAGTTCGACCTCGGCGACCACCAGGCCGCGATGCGCGCCGCGAAACACGTCGACTTCCCAAACGAAACCCTTATGGGGCACTTTATAGCGGGTTTTCTCGATGATGAGGCCGATGGCATTGCCGAGCAGTTCCTCGGCGTCGCCGACAGGGATCTCGTATTCGAACTCGTCACGCGTCATCGCCTTGCCGATTTTCATCGTCAAGGTCGCGATGGTGTCGTTGGTCAGCCGTACCCGTACGGAACGATCATCCATGGTGGCGACATAGGCTTGCCGCAGGATGAGCTTCTCGGAGGCGAGCTCGCGCCAGCGATCTCCACGGACCAGAAACTTTCGCTCGATCTCTTTTGCCATATGCTCGACATGCTCCGTCAGCATCATATCCAGATAGACTAACGGAAGTTTTCGGGTTTTCCTACCCGTTGTATCCAAACTTAGCTTTTGTCTCGACAATGCCCCTCGGGAAGGCTATTCGAGGACCCGATTTCAATCGTTTTAAGGGAGCGCGCCGACCATGGGCGAGAAAACCGAAAAGCTTCTTTCCATCCTGAAACTGCAGCCCGTCGTTCCCGTCCTCGTCGTCGAGGATGCGAAGTCGGCGGTGCCGCTCGCCCGCGCGCTTGTCGCCGGCGGCCTGAAGGCCATCGAGATCACGCTGCGCACCGCGGGCGCGCTTGATGCCATCCGTGCCGTCGCAGAAGAGGTCGAAGGCGCCGAGGTCGGTGCCGGCACGATCCTGAATGTCACGCAGTGGGATGCAGCCGTCGCGGCCGGTTCCAAGTTCATTGTCAGCCCCGGCACGACGCAGGAGCTGCTGGATGTTGCCCGCACCTCCGACGTGCCGCTGCTGCCGGGTGCGGCAACCGCAAGCGAGGTCATGGCGCTGCGTGAAGAGGGCTACAAGGTCCTGAAATTCTTCCCGGCCGAGCAGGCCGGCGGCGCTGCCTATCTGAAGGCTCTGTCCTCGCCGCTCGCCGGCACGCTGTTCTGCCCGACCGGCGGTATTTCGCTGAAGAATGCCCTTGATTACCTGTCGCTGCCGAACGTCATCTGCGTCGGCGGCTCCTGGGTCGCGCCGAAGGAGCTGGTCGCTTCCGGCGATTGGGCCGGGATCACCAAGCTCGCTGCCGAGGCGGCCGCGCTGAAGGGCTGAACTGCGTAAAAAGTTTGCTCGAAGGGCGTGCATGGGCTCCATGCGTGCCCTTTTTGCATGTGGCGGATTTGTATTTGCGGCAGCAATTCCTATCTCACTCTGGCCATCACAAGGACGGAGGACCACCCATATGATCGACGCGCGCAAGCTTTTGGACCAATTTCTGGGGACGCAGGTACCAGGACTGCAAGGAAGCGTGAAAGACAAGGCGACGCAGGCTATCAATCTCGCCAGGGATAATCCAATGGCGACCAGCGCCATCGCCGGCGTGCTGCTCGGAACCAAGACCGGACGCCAGGTTGCCGGCAATACGCTGGTGCTCGGCGGGCTCGCTGCCATCGCCGGACTTGGTTACCAGGCCTACAAGAATTATCAGGCCGGCAATGCACCGACGCCGGCGCCGCAGCCAACGCAGCAGGCGGAACCGCAATTTCTGCCGCCGCCCTCCAATTCCGGTTTCAGCACCGCCCCGGCGATCGCCAGCAATGATTTTGCCCTTTCCCTCGTCCGCGCCATGATTGCCGCGGCGCGGGCCGACGGGCATATCGACGACGCGGAGCGGCAGCATATCCTCGGCAAGGTGCAGCAGGCGGGTGTCGGCGCGGAAGCAGAAGCCTTTTTCGAGCGCGAGCTTGCCAACCCCGTCGATATCGACGCCATTGTCGGCTCGGCACAGACCGAGGAACAGCGCGTGCAGATCTATGCCGCATCGCGCCTGGCGATCGAGCCGGATTCGCGCGCCGAGCGTGGCTATCTCGATCTTCTCGCCGGCAGGCTGGGTCTTGCCGATGCGCTGGTCGATCATATCGAGGCGACGGTCTCGAGCGCCAAGGTCTGATCACCACTACGAAACAGGGCCGGTTGCCTTTCGCGGGCGGCTGGCCTAAGCCTTCGCCCGACAATGAATGGCGATGCGCGAGGGATTGGTCATCTTGACGGATAAGAACAGCGAAACCCGCTCGACGGCCATCGCCGCCGCCATCATCCTGTTGGCCGCCATGGCGCTTCTGTATTTCATGCCGGATGTCATCGTTCGGCTCGGCGATGTCTCGCCCTGGCTTGGCACCGGCTTCGGTGTCCTCGTCATTCTCGCCTTCTTCCTGGTCTTCTGGCTGAGAGCGCGTTACCAGCGGCGCAGGGACCTGTAATCGATCAGGTCTGCAGCGAGGCGCCGAGCAGCACGACGCCGGTGCAGATCACCAGCAGCGCACCGCAAATCTCTATGCCGTTGCCGACCCACGCCGAGAGCTTCGAGCCGCGACCGGTGAAATGCACGGCGGCGCCCTTGGCGAAGACGGCGATGATGGCGAGCAATGAGACGGTCAGTGCCGTTCCGATCGACATCGCCAGGACCGACAAAAGACCGCCGAGATAAAGCCCGTTCAGCATCGAGAAGGTCATGACCAGCAGTGCGCCGGAGCACGGGCGAAGGCCGACGGTGATGATTGCCGACCAGGCCTCGCGGATGCTGAATTTCTCGTTCGACAGCATTTTCGGATCGGGCAGGTGCGAATGGCCGCAGGTTTCGCAGACCATACCGTTGTCCAGATTGTGCGCCGGATCGTAGCACTGATACTGGCTGGCCGTTTGCGGCGCGGCGCTGAGACGGGAGAGCTTTTTGGCTGGTCCCGGTTCGTCCGCGAAGAGCGACATGCTGATCGGGCCTGCCGATGTCGCGAGCTGTACTTCCTGGCGCTGTGGGCGGTTCTGATACATCGAGCGCAGCTTGCGGAACAGCAGCCAGCCGCCGAACAGGATCACCATGACGAAGCTGGTGATCTCCATGGCGTTGGTGGCCATCGTCATGGTGATGCCCGAGCCACGCAGGACGAAATAGGCGGCACCGACGACGAGGACGGCAACCAGGCCCTGGATGAGGGCCGAGATGAACGAGATGACGATGCCGCGCTTCAGCTCGATCTCGTTGGCGACCATGTAGGAGGAGATGACCGCTTTGCCATGGCCAGGGCCGGCGGCGTGAAAGATACCATAGGCGAAGGAGAGGCCGATCAGCGTCCAGAGCTGCCAGGGATCCTCGCGCATGGCTTCTATCGACTTGGTGAGCGCCCGGTAGAAGGCCTGCTGCTCGTAGTTCACATAAAGGAAGATCGGCGCCAGTGGCCCGCCCATCGGCTGAAAGCTCGGCTCCGCCGTGCCAATGCCGAGCGGGGATCCGGTGGCATGGGCAAGGCTCGCTGCTGCCAGAAAGGCAAGCATAGCAGCCGGAACCAGCCTCCATATCCGCGATATCAGCATTGGACGTCTATCCGCGTTGCAAAGAGTTTCGACATCGTCGTTCCTGTCGGGTCGTTGAAGAAGGCGTCCGTCAAGGTCGTCTTGTTCTCGGCGATGACTTCGTCGGGATTGGGGCGCACGACCTGCTGCTTGCAGGCTTTGAAGGCGTCACCTTCCGTCACCAGCTCATTGTCCGTTGGGAAATCGATCGAGGTGTAGAGCGTCGGGTCGTAGATGCCGAAGCTGAGCTTGTTGCCCTTTAGCGGCATCGTCTCGGACGGCTTGACGGCGAAGAACATCAGGAGCTGCCCATCCTGATAGTCGACATTGATGATGTCGGGCTTGTTGACCTTGATGGGTTTGCCGTTGAGAGACAGGTTTGTGTAATAATCGTAGTCCGCCAGTGAATCGCGTACCGTCTTGCCGACTTCCTTCAGCTCGTCCGGGTCGAGCTTCAGATTGGTGTTCTTGTCGAAATCCATCAGCACCGAGGAAGAGAAGACCGCGTCGAAGCGCCAGACGTTGCGCAGCTCCTGCACATTGCCGTCGGCGCCGGCCAGCACTTCCAGACGAGCCTCGACGAAGATATGCGGATGCGCCCATGCCGCGACAGGCGCGAGCAACAGGCCTCCAGCCAGGACGGCGGCTTTGACAGGGGTGGATTTTCTCATGCGTCCGATGTGCTTCGTGAGCATTGATTCACTTCGACTTCTGGTCAGGAAATGAGACGGAATTGGGACCGGCCAGCGGAACTGGTATCAAAACCAATTCAATGCGATTCACTTAAATATTTGGTCTCGCAATACGCGCCAAGAAGAATTGATCCATTTCGCGAAGAACAAATGCGTTGACGCGTCGCTAGCCTGATAAGCGGGGGAGAATTAGGGTAACTCAAAGCAAGTTTGTTGGTTAGGTTCTATCTTTGCTTGATGTCCCTAGGGGCTATCGGGCGCCAAGCTTTCCGTCCGCCGCTTTTGCAAGAAGCGGCGGACCGCAGGATCTATTTCCAGCGCTATCGCTTGGTCATAGGCCTCGCGTGCTGCCACCATTTCCTCTGCTCTCGCATGAAGTTCCGCTCGCGCCGCCCAATAGGGTTGATACTCGATAAGCCGGCTGCCGGGGTCCAGCGTCGGCAGCGCCGCCAGCCCTGCGGCGGGGCCTCGCGTCTGCGCCACGGCGATCGCGCGATTAATGGCCGCCACCGGCGAGCCGGTAATTGCGCAGAGGCCATCGTAGAGACGTTCGATCGCCACCCAATCAGTCGTGCCTGTTCGGCGTCGCGCGACATGGGCCGATTGGATTGCCGCTTCCAATTGATAGCGGTCGAAGGCGTCAAACGCACTGGCGTGAATAAGCAACCCCTCCGCTTCGTCGATCAACCCTTCGTCCCATAGAGCAGGATCCTGATCGGCCAGCGGTACGAATTCGCCAGCCGGACTGCGCCGGGCGCCAAGCCGCGCATGTGAATAGAGCATCAGAGCAAGCAGGCCGAGCGCTTCGGCCTCCCTTGGCAAGAGCGCGACGATCAGCCGGCCAAGCCAAATCGCCTCCTCAGCCAGGTTGCGCAGGCTCACATCGGCGCCGGCCGGATCACTCCAGCCTTCCGTATAGGCCGCATAAACCGCCTCTAGGACTGCGCCAAGGCGCGGGCGCATGTCTGTCCTGTCGGGCACGCGTAAAGGAATCTTGGCGCGTCGAATCCTGTTTTTTGCCCGCGCCAATCGTTGGCCCATTGCCGCCGGCGAGACCAGGAAGGCGGAACCGATTGTCTGTGCGTCAAACCCGAGGATCGTCTGCAGGATCAGCGGTGCTCTGATTCCAGGCTCTATTGCCGGATGTGCGCAAGCGAACATCAAAGCAAGACGCTCGTCTGGAATTTCTGGCGCTTGGCTCGCGGTTGCCTCCAACTCCTCCGCCATGAGCCGAAGATGTTCGGAGGCGGCGGCGCTGACCCGTCCGCGCCTGATGGCGTCGATCATCTTGCGCCGGGCAACGGCAAGCAGCCAGGCCTCGGGGCTCAGTGGCGCGCCATTGACTGGCCAATCGGCCAGAGCCGAGGCAAAGGCCTCCGACAAGGCGTCTTCGACGCCGGCCACATCGCGCGTGCGCGCCGCGAGAATGGCGACCAGTTTGCCATAGCTTCGGCGCGCAACCGCCTCGGCAGCTTTGGTGGCAGGCTGGTCGTCTCCTCGCGACATGGCAAAGCAGCTCAATAAACCATGAGAGGGCGAACCTCGACCGTGTCGTGCTGAGCGCCGGGACAACGCGCCGCCCACACGAGGGCGCCGTCGAGATCAGGCGCCTCGATGAGATAATAGCCGCCTAACTGCTCCTTGCTCTCGATATAGGGGCCGTTGAGAACCGAGGTCTTGCCATCCGGCGCGCGCACCACGGTTGCCGTCGAGGAATCCTGCAATCCACTGCCCGCCAGGAACGCTCCGGCCTTTTTCAACACTTCCGTGTAGGCCGCGTAGGCCGCGAACGTCTCGGCCTTCTGTTCTTTTTTAGCATTCTTGTGTTCGGCTTCGTTCCAATACACCAACAGCATATATTGCATGACGCGTTCCTTTCTCTCGATACGCGGAGCTCCACAGCCCCGTGCAGCATTGACGTTTGAACCGGCGCGATTTTGACAGGGCGCGGGGAGAAATTTCAACCGAGACAGGGTGCGAAACATATCTGCCAATGATGTGCGGGACATGGGCGATCAGCCGCACGCCTCGCTGGTTTTGACAACTGGAATGCTCAGCCGTGCTTGCGGAACCAGTTATGCAGGTAGTCCACGAAGATGCGCACCTTGGCCGGGAGATAGCGGCGGTGCGGATAGACGGCGTAGATGCCGCGGTCGGTTGGAAGATAGTCGTTGAACAGGGTCAATAATTGCCCGCTCTCGATCGCCTTGCGCCCGATGAAGTCCGGGACAATGGCAATGCCGAGGCCGGCGAGCGCCGCACGCAGCGTCGCATGCGGGCTGTTGACTTCAAGCGTGCCGCTGATCGCGACATTGAAGGTGGTGCTGTCGGCATCGACGAAGCGAATATTGCCTTGCGAGCGGGTGTTGGTGTCGATGATGAAAGGCACATGCGCGAGATCGCTCGGATGCTCCAGCGCCGGATAGCGGTCTAGAAATTCCCGGGTGGCGCAGAGATGGACGCGGAAATCCGAGATCTTGCGGGCGATCATGCCGGAATCCTCGAGCTTGGTGACGCGCACCGCGACGTCGAAGCCCTCTTCGATCAGATCGACGAAGCGGTCGTCGGCGGCGATCTCCAGCGAGAGATCGGGATTTTCCTTGGCGAAGTCGATCAGCGATTGCCCGACATCGGCGTCGACGAAAGTGCGCGGCACGGAGACGCGCAGCCGGCCCTTGAGCTGCTGGTTGTTCTCGCGCACCAGATCGGCAAGGTTGTCGATTTCCTTCAAGATGTCGGATGCGGTGCGATAATAGGTGTGGCCCGCCTCGGTCATCGAGAATTGCCGCGTGGTGCGGTTGAGCAGGAGTGCGCCGAGATCGTCTTCCAGTTCCCGGACATATTTGGACAGCAGCGCCTTGGAGCGACCGGTCTTGCGGGCGGCGGCCGAAAAACCTTCCGCTTCGACCACGTCGATGAAGGCGCGAATCCGGGTCAAAGTGTCCATGGCGATGCCTCCCGTTAACTGTTGCAAGATGTTGAACAAAACGCGCTGATTTGTTCAATTATTTTTTTAGGCCGCCAACGAAAAAAATTCTTGATTATGACGGCGAATATTCTTATCTCCCCCTCAGCCCAAAGTCGCACGTGCCCGTGGGTGTCCGCCGATCCTCGATGTGGTGAGAAAATCGGTAAGGTACCTGGAACTAACCCCTCCAGTCGCTATTTCGGCCAACCGAAAAATGCGAGGACATCTGAAGCAACGACGGTGCGGGCCTTTTTGTTCTCTCCCGGCTTTCCATCAGCCGGGGTTACTGAAGAGGCACACCTTCATTGCCGGAAGTGCGGTTGGGATATTCCCTCCAATCCATGGCAGACAAAGCCGAATTAGCGCTGCTTTCGTGGCACTGGTTCATTATCTGCGCAGCGCGCGTTTGCACGGTTCCGGGGTCTCCACCGGCTGGTACCTGAGCGAATGAGCGTCGCCCTTTGTCCTCTGGGTCTTTCCCGGAGCTTTTGGAATTGAAAAGGGAATTGACATGACCACGCAACGTATTCGCGACTTTCTCGCTACCCGTCGTCCCGATGGTCCCTGCCTGGTGGTTGATCTCGACGTCGTTCGCGACAATTTTCGTGCCTTCCGTCATGCCATGCCGGACAGCGCCATCTACTACGCTGTCAAGGCCAACCCGGCTCCGGAAGTGCTGCGCCTGCTCGCAAGCCTCGGCTCCAACTTCGATTGCGCGTCCGTCGCTGAAATCGAAATGGCGCTCGATGCCGGTGCGACCGCTGCCCGCATCTCCTTCGGCAACACGATCAAGAAGGAACGCGATGTCGCCCGTGCACACGCACTCGGCATCAGCCTCTTCGCCGTCGACAGCCATGAGGAAGTCGAAAAGATTTCCCGTGCCGCTCCCGGCGCTCGCGTGTTCTGCCGCGTGCTGACCGATGGCGAAGGCGCTGAATGGCCGCTGTCGCGCAAGTTCGGCTGTGTTCCGCAGATGGCTGTCGACGTTCTCGTCTACGCTCATCAGCTGGGCCTGGAATCCTATGGCGTGTCTTTCCACGTTGGCTCGCAGATGACCAAGGTCGATGCCTGGGACGCTGCTCTTGCCGATGCCAAGCGCGTTTTCGTCTCGCTGGCCAAGCAGGGCATCCACCTGCAGATGGTCAACATGGGCGGCGGTTTCCCGACCAAGTATCTGCGCGACGTTCCGTCCGCTGAAGCCTATGGCAAGGCGATCTTTGCGTCTCTGCGTGCCCATTTCGGCAACCAGATCCCGCACACGATCATCGAGCCGGGCCGTGGCATGGTCGGCAATGCCGGTGTGATCAAGGCTGAAGTCGTCCTGATTTCCAAGAAGTCGGACAATGACGATGCGCGCTGGGTTTTCCTCGACATCGGCAAGTTCGGCGGTCTCGCCGAGACCATGGACGAGGCGATCCGTTACCCGATCCGCACGGAGCGCGACGGCGACGAGATGGAACCCTGCATCATTGCCGGCCCGACCTGCGATTCGGCCGACGTGCTGTATGAAAAGAACCTCTATCCGCTGCCGGTGACGCTCACCATTGGCGACGAGGTCCTGATCGAAGGCACCGGCGCCTATACGACGACCTATTCGGCTGTAGCCTTTAACGGGTTCGACCCGCTGAAGTCCTACATCATCTAAGGTCCGACTTCGCCGACCCCGTAATCAGCCGGGGCGGCATCCTCACAATAATCTGTCACCGCCGCTGATAACGGTATTGGGCACGGGAGGCCGAGATGGCCGCTGTTCTTGATTCTGTCCGCGCATTCTTTGCGCCGTCCACCTTCACGCTCGACCTGGAAAACGCAGGCGATGTCGTCGCTCGCGAAAATCTGCTCGATCAGGCCATGGGCACTGACCGTCGCAAGAAGTCGTCGGAGAAGATCCGCCGCGGCCGCGTTCCGGCCGAAGGCCTGGCGCTGGTCGCTCGCGACCGCACCGGCCATATCATCGGCACGGTTCGTCTGTGGAACGTCGAAGCCGGCGTCGATCGCGAAACCCGTCCGGTCGAAGCACTGCTCCTCGGTCCGCTGGCTGTCGATGCCGCCCATGAAGGCAAGGGCATCGGCTCGGCGCTGATGCGCGCCGCCATTCTCGAAGCCAAGAAGCGCGGCCATGGCGCCATCCTGCTCGTCGGTGATGCGCCTTACTACGAGCGTTTCGGCTTCTTCGCCGAAAAGGCCCGTCATCTCGTCATGCCGGGACCGTTCCAGCGCGACCGTTTCCTGGCGCTTGAGTTGAAGGAAGGCTGGCTCGCCGGTGCCGCCGGTATGATCATCGCCAGCGGCCGCAAACTGGCCCAACAGCCGATCGCAAAGGCCGCTTGAGGCTGATTTGCCTTCGCCCCGATGGGGCGAAGGCATGATATCACTTTGCCGCCTTCACCCCATCCTTTGCTGGGTCATATCCATCCGTCAGCGTCTTCAGAAACGCCACGACGTCGGCAATTTCGGCGTCGTTCAGAGCCGGTGCATCGCCTTGTTTGCGGTTCATTGGTGCGTCGATGATGTCGATATTGGCCTGATATTGCTGCGGTAAATCATTGAATTTCTGCACATGCCCGTTGGCATCCTTCGGATAGATCTCCTCCGGATTGGTGTCGCGCTTGACATAAAACCGGGTGACATCCCCCAGCGAGCGATAGACGCCATTGTGGAAGAAGACGCGGCGGCTGGCGACATTGCGCAGCGTCGGCGTCTTGAACAGCCCGCAATTCTGCGGCTGGGCGGAATAGGTGTCGTTGCGCAGCGGGCCGCAGATGCCGATGTCGTAGTAATGCGGGTCGGCATTGGCCGGGATGTCCGGATTGCGCGGCGCGCCCAAGGCTTCGAACTCGAAATCGGTGAAGTTCGGCATCTGCCCGTCGCCCATCATCTTGTCGAGATGGCAGGAGGCGCAATTGCCCTTGTTGGCGTCGTCGAACAGTTTCAGCCCACGCTGCTCGGCATCCGAGAGCGCCGCCTTGCCGCGCAGATAATAGTCGTATTTGCTCGTATAGGGATGGAAGGAGGGCTCTTCGATCTGGTAGCGGGCGAGCGCAAAGCCGACTTCGGCAATCGCCATGTCCTGATCGTTGAGGACGTTGCTGCCGAAGAGGGCGGCGATATCCTTGCCATAGCCCTTTTTCAGCTTCGCATAGACGGTCGCCGCATCCGCATTTGCCATTTCGAAGGGCGAAATCATCGGCTGCAAGGCCTGCTCCTCCAGCGAATCGACACGTCCGTCCCAGAACATGCCGCCCTGCGGCACGAGGTTCGCGGCGGCAGCATCGGCCTTGACGACGGCTTGCGCGGTCAGTGGCCCGGCAACGACCGCCGGCGTATTGGCGAGGGCAACACCAGAGGCCTCGGTCATCGGCGCTGCCTCCGCCGCCTCGTCGGCAGCGCTTTCTTCTCCGATCGAGAAGGAAGGGGTCGACATCTTGTAGGCGAGGCTCGGCACGGTGCGGATGCCCGGCTGGTCGAGATGCACGCCGCCAAGCTGTACGGAGAGACCATTGGCCGGCGCATAGTGATTGTTTGGATCATGGCAGGTGGAACAGGACATCTGGCCGCTGCCGGATAGCGAGGGGTCGTAGAACAGCTTCTTGCCGAGCTGGGCAACGGCGCTCAGCGGCACGGTATCCTCATAGGTATTCGTGGCCGGGGAGGCATCGGGGGCAGGCTGGTTTGCCATGCCGACGGTCGCCCCCGCGAGCGACACGCCCGCGAGTGCGATGAGCGGCAGGAGACGGTGATTGGATTTCAGAGACATCGTCCGTCCCCCTCTTCTTTCGCTTAGGACGCGCTGTTGCCGGTCTTCGTGTCGAGGATCAGCTTTGGCGTATCGCCCTTCGACCAGTCGAACATGGCGTTTAGCGAGCCGGAGATGGCATCGAACGAACCGCCGCCGAGGCGCGCGCCGCTCATCCAGTTATCCTCGATGAAGCGCATGACGGAGGTCTGGTCGGTCAGCGTGTGGTCGACGAAATTGACCTTGGCGTAGGGCGAGATGACCAGCAACGGCTGGCGCGTGCCGTAGCCGCAGCGGCCCTGGGCCGGCTGGCCGTTGAGGCCCGGCAGCGGTGTGCCGGTGGAGCAGCTGTCGCCGCTGAGCACGTCATAGCCCTTGACGCTAAGCTTCGACGGATTGACGACCGCATGAGCGTGGTCATACCAGCCGTCGGAATCGTCGTAGAGAAGGATGATGGCGGTGTCCTTCCAGTCGGGCGAATTCTGGACGGTGTTGACGACCTGGATCACAAATTCCTGCTCGTCGAGCGGATCGGAATAGCCGGCATGGCCGTCCTGATAGGCGGGTGCCTTCAGGAAGCTGACGGTCGGCATGCTGCCGTTCTTCAGCGCGGCATAGAAGTCTGTCACGTCATACTGATGATTGGCGGCGTCGGTGGTGCCGATTGCTGCGACCGAGGACGGACGTGCATGCGTCGGGTTGGCCGTCGAGGCATAGTACTGAAATGGCTGGTGATGCGGAATGTAGTCGCCGTAGTTGACCTGGGTGACGGGCGAGGTCGTGGCGCGCTTGCAGCCGGTGGTGCCGTCGGCGTTGGTCTGGGTCAGGTCGAAGCCACCTTCGAAGAAACCCCAGGTGATGTTGTGTGCGTTCAGCATGTCGCCGATGTTCTTGCCGTACATCAGCGCGGTCTGGCCGACGGAACAGACGTCGCCGGTCGGGTCGAAGTCGCTGATGGCGGTCCAGCCGCCATTGCCGTCGGGCACGATGCGGCCCTTGGAATAGGTGCCGTCCTTCTCCAGCGTATAGCCGGGCGGCAGGATGGCGCCGTTGGTCTGGCCGGAGATGAGGTTGAGCGCACCGGGGGTCGATGGGCCGAAATTGGTGGAGAAGGAATTGTCGTTCAGTGCGTAGTGTTGGGCATAGTTCCACATGGCGGTGACGGTGTTGCCGTCATAATAGCCCATGACCTGGCCCTTGGTGCCGAATGCGCCGGCCGCACCCTTGGTGCCCTTGCCGGTATTGGCGGGGAAAAGGTCCATGGCGAAATTGTTGTAGGCCGCCTGCTCGGCGGTATAGCCGTGGTTCTGCGACTGCGTGGCCGCCTGGGTGCGGTCGAGGCGGAAGGGGGCTGCGGCATCGGTGCCATTGGCCGCATTGGTCTTGTTCGGGTTGTTGTCGATAAGACCGGCATTGGCGAGCGTATTGATGTCGGCTGGCGTGTTGTCGGCGGCCTTGAATTCCGGCTCGCCGGCGACGTTTGCGGCCTTGGGGTAGGTCGCGAAATAATGGTCGAAGGAGACGTTTTCCTGGAAGATGACGACCAGGTGCTTGATCGGCGTAGCGGTGTTGGTTGCCGGCGTCGTGTCAGCGGCACCAGCGGCGGAACAGAGCGAAACAAGGGCAAGTGCGCTGCCTGCTGCAAGGGCGGCGCGACGCGAAAGACGGGTCATGGTGATATCCTCTCAAGTGGGGGCATTGCCCCGGCGCTTTTGCGCCGCGCCGGAACAGAGGGAACCATGCCGGGCTATCAACGGTATGTGACAGTTCCGTGAAGGGGTGCCTTGAGAGTGGCGGTCACAGCCGCGGAAGGCACAACCAAGCGATTGATTTTGTTGGAATGAAGGAGGGGAGCGTACGCCGGTGAAGCATGAGGGTGCGACGGTGCTACCTTATGTCACGGGGCATCTATCCGCTAGATATTCTGATCCATCGTCTCCGCCGGGATCTCATCGGCGGGATGGATGCGGACGACCGTGGCCGGGACGCCGGCGACGGTGCAGTGGGGTGGAACCGGTTTCACGACGACGCTGCCGGCCGCGACCTTGCTGAAAGCGCCGACTTCGATATTGCCGAGGATCTTCGCGCCGGCGCCAATCATGACGCCATGGCGGATCTTCGGATGCCGGTCGCCGGTTTCCTTGCCGGTGCCGCCGAGGGTGACATTCTGCAGGATCGAGACTTCATCCTCGATGACGGCGGTCTCGCCGATGACGATGCCGGAGCCGTGGTCGAGCATGATGGACGCGCCGATCTTAGCCGCCGGATGGATGTCCGGGCCGAAGACCAGCGAGGCGAGGTTGGACAGCCAGCTGGCGATTTCCGGCCGGCCTTCCGTCCAGAGCGCATGGGCGATGCGGTGTGTCTGCAGGGCGTGGAAGCCCTTGAGGTTGAGCAGCGCATGCAGATAGGTCGTGCAGGCGGGATCGCGGGTCCGCACGGCAACGAGGTCGGCCTCGGTCGCCGGCAGGATCTCGGGATGGCGTGTCAGCATATCCTGGAAGAGGGCGAAGAGGTCGCGAGTCTCTATCCCGGCAGTGGAGAGCCGGGCGACCAGGACATTGGCGAGGCTTTCGGCATCCGATCGCGTCGCGACGATCTGCGTCGTCAGCAATGGGCGAAGCGTCGGTTCGCGGCCGGCAAGATCGATGGCCTCGTGGCGGATCACGTCCCAGACGCTGCCTGGTGTGGCAGTGGAATGTCCGGCGATTGCCGTACCTGTCTGGGACATGGTCCTGTCTTTCTCGTCAGGCGGAAATATCAACAACGCCGCAATCGCCGGCCTCGGAGGCAAAGGCGAGCAGCTTGCCGGATTTGCTCCAGCTCATCGAGGTGATCGCACCTTTGCCGGGACGGCGCAAGAGCGCCTCCTTGGCGTCGCCGATACGCACCGCCAGGATCATGCCGTCGATGAAGCCGATCGCCAGGATGTCTTCCGCCGGATGGAACTTGACTGAGGTCGCCATGATGTTGGCGCGGGTGCCGAGCTCCTGCGGCGCCTTGCCCATCGGGCCGTCCTTGCTCTGGAAGGGCCAGACGATCGCCGCCGGGGCGCCGGAGGAGGCGAGCCACTTGCCCTTGGCGGACCAGGACAGCGACTTCACCTTGGCGGGATAGCCGGTCATACGCATGTGCCGTGCTTCGCCACCCGGCTTGCTGTCGAGCTTCCAGCCGTGCAGGGCGTTTTCCTGCATGGTGGTGACGACGAATTGGCCGTCCGGCGAGAAGGTGACGCCGGTATGGGCGCCCTTCCACTCCAGATTGATCGGCTGTGCGCTCATGCCGACCCAATGCAGCGACACGCCGTTGTAGCGGGCCGCGGCGATGCGCAGGCCCTTGGGCGCGAAGGCGAGGCCTTCGACGGTGCGCTCCTCGGTGAATTCCTTGGTCGAGCCGTCGGCAAGCCGCACGAAGCTGCTTTTCCCGTAGGCATAGGCGACCGCGCCTTGCGGGCCGGCGGCAAGCTGGGTGATCCATTTGCGCGGCGCTTCGGCAAGCACGGTCACGCCGCCATCGGCTGCGATCCGCAGGACCTTGCCGTCTTCACCGCCGGAGATCAGGCTGTCGCTATGGGGATCGCGGATGCAGGTGAGCATGCCCTGATGGGCTTCGCTTACTTTTTCCCCGCCTTCCAGCCGATGGATCGTGCCGGCGGCGCTGGCGAAGATGGGGGTATCCCCTAAAAATTCGACGGCCAGAACGTGGCCGTCGATATCAAGCGGAGCGACAGTCGGCATCAGGCGGCTGCCTCGCAGGCATTGAAGCTCTTTTCCAGCTTTTCGCGGTCGAGCTCGCGGCCGATGAAGACCAGGCGGCTCTCATGCTTTTCGCCGTCTTTCCAGGCACGCTGATGGTCGCCTTCGATGATCATGTGCACGCCCTGGACGACATAGCGTTCGGGATCGCCCTTGAAGGCGATGATGCCCTTCAGGCGAAGGATCTTCGGGCCATCGGTCTGCGTGACCTTCTGGATCCACGGGAAGAAGCGGTCCGGGTTCATCTCGCCGCCGCGCAGCGACACCGACTGCACCGTCACGTCATGGATCGGCGACGGGGCATGGTGGTGGCCATGATCGTGATGATCATGATCATGGTGATGATGGTCGTGATCGTGCCCATGATGATGGTGATCATGGTCGTGATGGTCATGACCGCAATCCGGACCGCAGACATGATCGTCATGGCTTTGATCGAGGAAGTGCGGATCGTTTTCCAGCGCGCGCTCGAGGTTGAAGGCGCCCTGGTTCAGCACGCGGGCGAGATCGACGCCGGAGCGGGTGGTCTTGTAGACGCGTGCGGCCGGGTTGATGGCGCGGACGATGTCCTCGATCTGCGCCAGTTCTTCCGACGACACGAGATCGGACTTGTTGATGACGACGACGTCGGCAAAGGCGATCTGGTCTTCGGCCTCGCGGCTGTCCTTCAGGCGCAGCGGCAGATGCTTGGCGTCGACGAGCGCAACGACGGCGTCGAGCTCGGTCTTGGCGCGGACGTCGTCGTCCATGAAGAAGGTCTGGGCAACCGGAACCGGATCGGCAAGGCCGGTGGTCTCGACGATGATGCCGTCGAAACGGCCGGGGCGGCGCATCAGGCCTTCGACGACGCGGATGAGGTCGCCGCGCACGGTGCAGCAGACGCAGCCATTGTTCATCTCGTAGATTTCTTCGTCCGACTCGACGATCAGGTCGTTGTCGATGCCGATCTCGCCGAATTCATTGACGATGACGGCGTATTTCTTGCCGTGGTTTTCGGAGAGAATGCGGTTCAGCAGAGTCGTCTTGCCGGCACCGAGATAGCCGGTGAGAACGGTGACGGGAATGGGCTTTTGCGTGGCTGTTTCGGTCATGGGAGCCTCGAAATATGGGATTTCCCCCAAGGGGGCGGAAAATGATCGGGTTCCATATAAGGAGTTGAACGCGTCAGTTCAAAGGCTTTTGTATGTTATAAGATCACATTAGGCTTGGGATCGCGGATCCGTTGAGGTTTACGTCAGTGCCTCCGCATCAAACGCATCAACATCCCGCAAAAGCTCCACCAGCCCCTTTACCGCATGCGCAATCAGCCGCTCGCCCTTTTCCGCCGTTGCGGCGCCTGCATTGCCGGCCACGCCCTCAGCGCTCAGATCCGACATCTTCCAGCCGAATGCATGCGGCCCATAGGCCCGCAGATGCTTGAAGCGCTGCGTGTAGTCGGACTGCCGGGAGGGGAAATCAGTGGCCTTGCTCATGTCGACCATTTCCGGATGGAGCGCTAGCATCACCGATGTCTCGATGTCGCCGCCGTGGATGTCGATGGCCTTGTCCTCCGGCGCGATCAGGCCCTCCGGCACGCCGAAGCGTGTCCAGCTGGTCGCCACCGCCAGCATGTCGAAGCGGATGCGCGCCTCGGTCGCGACGATGGTCATCAAGGGCGAGTTGCCGCCATGGGCGTTCAGCATGACGAATTTTCGGATGCCGAGATGATGTATGGCCTCGGCAATGCCGAGCCAGCGGTTGACGGCTTCATCGAAGTCGAGCGTCTTTGTGCCGGCAACATCCATGTGCTCGATGGAATAGCCGACCGGCTCCACGGGTAAGAATGTGACGGGCAAATCGGCGGGCAGGGCGGCCTTCAAATGGGAAACGATGCCCTCGGCGATCAGTGTATCGGTGTCGAACGGCAGATGCGGGCCATGTTGCTCATGGGCGCCAAGTGGCAGGACGGCGATCCAGTTTGCTCTGTCTGCGGGCGCCAGCGTCCTATCATTGTCATCGAAACGTGGCAAAGGCTGTGCCATCTGCAGGTGTGCCTCTTGTTTATGTCAGTAACCTAGGCAATGTCATAACGTGATGATGCAGTGGCGGAAAGAGCAACGGAATCACAATGGGTAAGAAGCACAAGGACGGCAAGAAAAGTAAGTCGGGTAAAAAGAAGGATCACAGCGAGTACACGCTCGCTGATTTGTCGCCGGCGTTGACGCAGGCGGCGCGGTCCATGCGAACGGTTCTGACGCGCAACCTGACGGCCAGTGGCCTCTACGCGGGCCAGGATGGCGTTATCCTCGCGCTTGCGGCCAGTGACGGTCTGCCGGCGGGAACGCTGGCGCAGAAGCTTGGCGTCAAGGCGCCGACCATGACCCGCACGATCGGCCGCATGGAAGCGCAGGGCTTCCTCGAGCGCCGGCCGGATGCCGAGGACGCGCGGTTGACCAAGGTCTATCTCACCGAAGCGGGCCGCAACAGCGTCAGCGAGATCGAAAGTTCGGCTGCTGCCTGCGACGAACTTGCCACGCGCGGCTTTTCGGAAAAGGACGTCCGTTCGCTGGTGCGGCTGCTGAAGGCCATCGAGGGCAACCTTCATATCGGCGACCACGACGAGGATGCTGAGGAATTTTAAGAATTCCCGAGGATTCGAGTTGCGCAGGCCGATTAAAGCTTTTAATTAAAGTTTTTAAATTCCGGAATCGTAAAACGACGGAATGGCATATTCGGCTGCGTTTCACGGGGAGGGGAGCGCATGGCGCAAAAGATAAAACTGTCTACCATTGCGGAATCGCTGGGTATTTCAACGGCAACCGTATCCCTGGCCTTACGCGACAGTCCGCTGGTGGCGGTCAACACGCGTGAGAAGATCAAGGATCAGGCGCGGGCGCTGGGTTATATCTACAACCGCCGCGCGGCCAGTCTCAGGACTTCACGATCCGGGATCATCGGCGTGGTCGTCCATGACATCATGAACCCGTTCTACGGCGAAATCCTCAAGGCGATCGAAAGCGAGCTCGATCGCAGCCGTCATACGTTCATTCTTTCCAACCATTACGATTCGGTCGAGAAGCAGCGGACCTTCGTCGAAACCTTGCTGCAGCTTGGCGGCGATGGCATCATCATGTCACCGGCGATCGGCACGCCGGCGGAGGATTTCGATCTGGCGGAGGAGAACGGCATGCCGGCCATTCTCGTCGCCCGTTCGATGGAAGGGCTGGATCTGCCGACCTTTCGCGGCGACGACAGCTACGGTATTTCGCTTGCCACCAATCATCTGATCAGCCTCGGCCACCGCACTATCGCGATGATCGGCGGCACCGACCAGACCTCGACTGGCCGTGATCGTTACCAGGGTTATGTCAATGCTTTGCGCAAGGCGGGTATCGAGGTCGATCCGGATCTGCGCATACCCGGCGCCCGTTCCAAGCAGGGCGGTTTCGAGGCGGCGGTGCATCTCCTGTCGTTGCCGCAGAAGCCGACGGCGGCCGTCTGCTGGAACGATCTCGTCGCCATTGGTCTGATGAACGGCATTTCCCGCGCCGGCCTTGTGCCGGGTAAGGATATTTCGGTCACCGGCTATGACGATCTGGAGGAGGCGGCGATCGCCACGCCGGCGCTGACGACGGTGTGGAACGGCCAGGCGGAAGTCGGAAGGCTTGCAGCACGCGCGCTTTTGGATAGGCTGGCAGGCAGCCATGAGCCGGATGGTATCCATCTTATCAAGCCGGAAATGCGTATTCGCCAGTCGACATCTCCCTATCAGGCCCGCCAATAGCGCCGCACGACATATTCAAGAGGAAAGATCCATGTCCGATAACCGCATCGCCATCCTCGTTCCGGGGAAGATACATCCGCGTGTTCTCGAAAGGCTTGGCGGGCATTTCGATGTTATCGCCGCCGATCGTAGCGATAGCCCCCAGGTCGATGTCGGGACTGCGGCGCGCGTGCGTGGTGTTGCTGTCGCCGGTGGTTTCAACGCGGCCTGGATCGACGCTTTTCCGAATATCGAGGTCATCGCCAATTTCGGCGTCGGTTATGACGGTATCGATGTCAATCATGCGGCAGCAAAGGGTGTCGTCGTCACCAATACGCCTGATGTGCTGAACGACGAAGTGGCCGATACGGCGATCGCGCTGCTTTTGAACACGCTGCGCCAGTTTCCGCAGGCGGAAACTTGGCTGCGGCAGGGCCGCTGGGCGAATGAGGGGCCTTTCCCGCTTTCGCCTTTCTCGTTGAAGGGGCGGCGCGTCGGTATTTATGGCCTTGGTCGCATCGGTCAGGAGATCGCCAAGCGGCTGGAGCCGTTCAAGGTGAAGATCGGCTATCATACCCGCACGCCGCGCACGGAACTGGCCTATGATTATTATCCGTCGCTGAAGGCGATGGCGGAGGCC
The DNA here is from genome assembly GCF_000281735.1 of Rhizobium sp. AP16. Lineage (NCBI taxonomy): Bacteria > Pseudomonadati > Pseudomonadota > Alphaproteobacteria > Hyphomicrobiales > Rhizobiaceae > Rhizobium > Rhizobium sp. AP16. The sequence continues at coordinate 71,323 of NZ_AJVM01000075.1, forward strand.
GTGGATACGCTGATCAGCATCGTGCCGAAAACGGCGGAGACGCATAAGGTCATCGACGCCGAGATCCTGTCAGCACTCGGGCCACAGGGCGTATTCATCAATGTCGGGCGCGGTTGGTCGGTGGATGACGACGCGCTGATCGCCGCTCTTGGAAACGGCACGCTCGGGGCTGCCGGCCTCGATGTCTTCTATGATGAGCCGAATGTTCCAGCGGGTTATCTTTCCTTGCCGAACGTTTCGCTGCTGCCGCATGTGGCGTCCGCTTCGGTGCCGACGCGCAACGCGATGGCCGATCTCGTTGCGGACAACATCATCGAGTGGTTCGGCAAGGGTGCGGTGCTGACGCCGGTGCCCGAAACCCCTGTCAAGCCAAAGGGCTGATCAGAGTGCAGATTGGCGGCGGGGAGTGGCGATCGGCTGTTCCTTGGCCGCCGCATAATCACGCACGGCATCGCCGAAGGCGACAAACAGCTTGCGCGATGGCGAATCCGTTTCCGCCCAATATTCCGGATGCCATTGCACGCCGACGGCGAAAGCCTTGGCGTCGATGACGGAGACGGCCTCGATCGTGCCGTCTTCGGCGATGGCTTCCACCTGCAGCCGTGGTGCCGTGTCGGCGATTGCCTGACGATGCAGCGAGTTGACGCGCACCTCGCCGGGGCCGACGACAGCGGCAATGCAGGAGCCTTCCTTGACGAAAACGCTCTGGCGGATCGAATACATCGTGTCGCGGTCGACATCTTGCGGTTTGCGATGGTCCCAGATGCCTGGCTGTTCCTGGATTTCGCTGGCGAGTGTGCCGCCGAGCGCGACGTTCAGCTCCTGAATGCCGCGGCAGATGGCGAGCATGGGAATGGCGCGCTCGATAGCGCGGCGGATGAGCGGCAAGGATGTGGCGTCGCGGGCCGGGTCGAAGGGGCCGTCGCTCTCATGGGCTTCTCTGCCATAGAGCGAAGGATGCACGTTGGTGGCCGAACCGGATACCAGCAGCCCGTCGACGCGGTCGAGAATGGCGTCGATATCGTTGCCGTCTTCCATTGCCGGGACGATCAGCGCCATCAGGCCGGAGGCTTTGACGGCGGCGCGGACATATTGCTGCTGCACCGCATGCCAGGTTGCGCCGTCGAATTCGCGGATGTCGGCGGGAATGGCTATGATCGGTCTGGACATGCGAGGCTCCGGAAACATGCAAAACTGCCGGGCCTGGTCGAGACCCCGAATGAATATGGTGTCGATGCCGCGATGGGCCAACTTGCCGAGAAATCTACGCGAAGAGCAGGCATTCGGCAACGCGGGACGGCCGCGGCTGGGCTTTGTTTCCCTTTGTCGTGACGATGTACAGGAATCGCCATAATGCAGTGCAAAAGCAAACTTGAAAGACAATACGCGGCATGGTTAAGCTCCAACGCTTGCGCCATGATCGGGAGAATGTATCTCCCGCAATGCCATCCGTGTGAGAGGTTATAATGGATCGCCGTTCGTTCATCAGACGGGCCGGAGCAGTCGGTGCGGGTGCCGCCGCCTCAGCGCTTGCCAGTCCTGCCATCGCCCAGGAATATCCCAAGATCACCTGGCGGATGACGTCGTCGTTTCCGAAGAGCTTGGATACGATCTATGGCGGCGCGGAGGATATCGCGCAGCATGTTTCGGACGCGACCAATGGCAATTTCGTCATTCAGACCTATGAGGCCGGAGCGATCGTTCCCGGCCCGCAGGTGGCCGATGCCGTGAGCGCCGGCACCGTCGAGGCGGCGCATACCTGCTCCTATTATTTCTGGAACAAGGACCCGACCTACGCCATCGGCACGGCGCTGCCCTTCGGCCTCAATGCCCGGCTCACCAATGCCTGGTTCTACCAGGGCGACGGCAACAAGCTGATGAACGAATTCTATGCCACGCAGGGCATTCTTGGCCTGCCCGCCGGCAATACCGGCGTGCAGATGGGCGGCTGGTTCCGTAAGGAAATCAATACGCTGGATGACCTCAAGGGCCTGAAGATGCGTATCGCCGGCCTGGCCGGCAAGGTAATCGAGAAGATCGGCGTCGTGCCGCAACAGGACGTCCCCGTCAGCGACATCTACGACGCGCTCGACAAGGGCACGCTCGATGCCGCGGAGTGGGTCGGTCCGTATGACGACCTGAAACTCGGCTTCCAGAAGATCGCCAAATATTACTACTATCCCGGCTGGTGGGAAGGCGGTGCCGTCGTGCATGCCTTCTTCAATCTGGAAAAATGGAACGGGCTGCCGAAAAACTATCAGGCGATCCTCGCGGATGCCTGTGCCTTTGCCAACACCAACATGCTGGCCAAATATGACGTTAAAAATCCACAGGCACTGAAGGATATCGTCCAGCAGGGCGTGACACTGCGCCCCTTCAGCCAGGAAATTCTCGAAGCCTGCTTCCAGGCGGCCACCGGCATTTATGCTGACCTTTCGAAATCGAATGATTATTTCAAGCGGATCTATGAGGATCAGGTTGCTTACAAGAAAGATGCCTATCTCTGGATGCAGCTTTCCGAATACACTTTCGATACTTTCATGATGATTCAGCAGCGGGCGGGCAAGATTTGACCGAAGATGCTTTGCTGATCGTTGTTTTCTATTTTAGCGCCTCATGACGAAGAAACTATAATCCAAGTAGAGCGTGGCTTCATTCATTGCTCGAATGTGGTGCAAAATATCACTAAAAATCGATGTAAATTATCGCGTGATTGGAAAATCCATCCAAATATGCGCGATCTGGGCAATCAAATTTTAAAACGTTTCAACTAGAGTTCGCGCCGCATCAGGGGAGCTCTGAATGAAGCCTCAAAACCCGAACATCGTGCCGACGGATGTTTATTTGTCGTTCGTCAGTTCGCTTTTCGGAAACCGTGGCACATTGCTTACGGGGGTATTCGTTCATATCCTCGCCTATGGCATTGTCTTCCTGAGCACGGGCGCTGGCATCTATCTTGGTTTTTGCCTTGTCTTAGCCATCGTCTTCGCTTTCCGCATCCATTCGTTCCGGCAATTTGACGCGCTCGAGAAGAGCGTCCTTTCGCGCGCCGATATCGCGCGCTGGGAAACGCGCTATGTGCTCGGCGCGACGGCGGCGACGCTGATCCTCGGTGTTGCCAGCGGTTATGCCATCCTGATCGTCCAGAATCCGCTGGCGGAATTCATCTGCATCGCGGTGACCATGGGATCGATGGTATCGATCCTTGGCCGCAACTATGGTTCTCAGAAGGCGATCGACCTGCAGACCATGGCGTGCTGCCTGCCGATTATCGTCGCCTGCCTGATGTCGGGGCAGCCTTATATGGCAATCGTTTCCATCATGCTGGTGCCCTTCGGACTGACGACGCGTTCGATGGCGAGCAACCTGCGTGAGTTTCTCTACAAGAACGTCATAGTGTCGCGCGAGATATCGCTGATCGCTGATCGGTTCGACACGGCGCTCAACAATATGACGCATGGCCTGTTCATGCTGGATGCCGACAACCGCATCCTGGTGGTCAATCGAAAGGCTTGCGAACTTCTGAATCTGACGAATCCCGAGCAGCTCAGGGATTGCGATTTCGACGTCGTGTTGCGTTATGGCGTACGCCATGCCTCCATCGACGGTTCTCTTCCGGGCTTGATCCAGCAACAGATCGAGCAGCTTGTCGACGGCTCGCTGTCGCGCACGCTGATTGAGCTCGGCGAAGACCTGTTTCTGGAGTTTTCGGCGAGCCGTCGCGCCGATGGCATCGTCATCCTGATCTTCGAGGACGTCACGGCGCGTATCCGGGCCGAGCGCAAGATCCTGCATATGGTGCGCTTCGATCCGCTGACCGGCCTGCCGAACCGCGAATACTTCGCCGAATTGACGAAGGAGAAGCTGGCCGCGCATGTTGGCGACGGCCGGATCGGCTTTCTGGTTCTCGATGTCGACGATTTCAAGCACGTCAATGATTTCAAGGGGCATGTGACCGGCGACCGGCTGCTGGTCGCTATCGCCGCGCGGCTGAGGGAGACGGCGGGCGATAGGGCGCTTTGCGCGCGCCTGGTCGGGGACCAGTTCGTGCTGTTCTTCCCGAACGATGACGGCATCGAGGATCTGGATGGGCGCATATCCGCGCTGCATGCCGCGATGGCAGGCACCTACGAGGTGGATGATCATAGCCTTCGTATCTCCTTCAGCGGCGGCTACGTGACCATGTCGAGCAGCGAGTTCCGTCCGGAAGAATGGCAGATCAAGGCCGATCTGGCGCTGTTCGACACCAAGTTGCGGACGAAGGGCGGCTGCTCCGCTTTCGAAGAGGAAATGGATGCTCGCTACATCGAGCGGCAAAAGCTGAAGACCGATCTGCGTGAGGCGATCGAGGCCGGCAAGCTGCATGCGGTCTATCAGCCGATGTTCACGCCGGACGGCGGCCACATCGATTGCTGCGAAGCGCTGGCGCGTTGGGTTCATCCGGAAAAAGGGTCGATCCCGCCCAATGTCTTCGTACAGATCGCCGAGGAGATGGGGATCGTTTCCGGCATCACCCGCTTCATGCTCAACCGGGCCTGCCGGGATTGCGCCGGCTGGCCTCGATCTCTCTCGGTCTCGGTCAATCTCTCGGCGCAGGATCTGCGCGGCAATGACATTGTCGCTGTCGTGACGGAAGCGCTGGAGGCATCGGGGTTGGAGCCGTCACGCCTGCATCTGGAGGTGACCGAAAGCTGCCTGATGGACGAGGTTGCCACCGTTCGCTCCATTCTCGCCGATCTCAGGGCCAAGGGCATCACGATTGCCATCGATGATTTCGGGACCGGTTTTTCCAGTCTCAGCTATCTCGATTCACTGCCGGTGGATATCGTCAAGATCGATCGCTCCTTCGTGCACGAGATCACCGGCGACAGCCGCCGTTTCAAGCTCCTGTGCGGCATCGCCGATCTCTCCCGGGCTCTGGGTCTGAAAATCGTCGTCGAAGGCGTCGAGACGCCGGAACAATTGGCACTCATCAACGAGCGCGGCCTGGCCGACGTGATCCAGGGCTATGTGTTTTCGATGCCGGTGTCGCTGGCGCGGGTCGGCGAGATGATAGACGGTCTCGACCGCAATCGGCCGGCCCTGCGCCAGGATATCCTGGCCTAAGGCTGCCGGGAGTACTGCGATCGGTTTCCAATCGCTCCTCTGCGACGTTCTCGTGCATTGCATTTTTTCTCGCTTTGTGTAACGCCTCGGTAGAGGAAATCTGGCTGCGGTGCCCTATCAAGAGATACCGCAGCTTTTGAGGGCGAACTCCAGCCGGCAGCTGTTGCAAGCTTTGTCGGGGAGCGGATTGAGGGGAGACTTTGCATGGCCGAACATCATACCGGACCGATCGAAACCGGTGCTCCGATGGATTACAAGGAGCACGAGAAAACCTATAACGGGTTCCTTTTGGTCGCCAGGGTTGGATCGGCGATCATCGCCGCGCTGTTGATCGCGATGACAGCGGGTTTCTTCGGTCACGCTGGCCTGTTCGGCGGGTTTCTCATTTTCGTCGTTCTTTCGATCGTCGGCGCCTTTCTCGCGCGCTGAACGTCGCTGGGCCATTCGGCCCGCGCTTTCCCTGAGATCTTGGCCTGATTTCGCAGGCTGTTGTGCTGCTGTCTCCAGCAGGGCTGTCGTTTGATGCGAGGTGGTGTCGTTGGGCAATCTGGTTTTTGTCGCCAAGGAGACCGTAGGGGATGAGACGCGTGTCGCGGCATCCATCGAAACGGTGAAGAAGATGAAAAGCCTCGGCTTCGATGTCGTGGTGGAAGCAGGCGCCGGCGCCTTGTCGCGCATTCCGGATAGCGAATACGAGGCTATCGGCGCGCGTATCGGGGCGGTCAAGGATGCCAAGCGGGCCGACGTCATCCTCAAGGTCAGGCGGCCGACACCCAAGGAGATCAGCGGCTACAAGCGCGGCGCGATCGTCATCGCCATCATGGATCCCTATGGCAACGAAGCCGCGCTGGTCGAGATGGCGAAGGCAGGGCTGACGAGCTTTGCCATGGAGCTGATGCCGCGCATTACCCGCGCGCAGTCGATGGACGTTCTGTCGTCACAGGCCAATCTTGCCGGTTATCAGGCGGTGATCGAGGCGGCTGCGGTCTATGACCGAGCGCTGCCGATGATGATGACGGCGGCGGGCACGGTGCCGGCGGCGAAGGTCTTCGTCATGGGTGCGGGCGTTGCCGGCCTGCAGGCGATCGCGACGGCACGACGGCTCGGCGCGCAGGTGTCGGCGACGGACGTTCGTCCGGCGGCCAAGGAACAGGTCGCTTCGCTCGGCGCGAAATTCATCGCCGTCGAGGACGAGGAGTTCAAGGCGGCGGAGACCGCCGGCGGCTACGCCAAGGAAATGTCACAGGCCTATCAGGCCAAGCAGGCGGCCCTGGTTGCCGAACATATTTCCAAGCAGGATATCGTCATCACCACAGCCCTCATCCCCGGCCGCCCGGCGCCGCGGCTCGTCAGCCGCGAGATGCTGAAAGCGATGCGGCCCGGTGCGGTCGCCGTCGACCTCGCCGTCGAGCGCGGCGGCAATATCGAAGGCGCCGAGTTCGGGACTGTCGCCGATGTCGAAGGCGTCAAGGTGGTCGGCTATCCCAATATGGCCGGTCGCGTTGCGGCGAGCGCGTCCGCTCTCTACGCCAAGAACCTCGTCACCTTCCTGGAGACGATGGTCGACAAGGATACCAAGAGCCTCGGGCTCAACCGCGCCGACGAGTTGATCAAGGCGACGATGCTGACCGACGGCGGCGAAGTCGTGCACCCGAATTTCGTCGACCCGGATCAGCCGACCGTCAACAAGGGAGATGTCTAAATGGCCAGCCAAGCAATGGATCAGGCGCTCCAACAGCTGAATGACGCCGTTACTGCGGTCAGGACTGCCGCTGCGCAGGCCCCGGAGGCCGTCAGCGCCGCATCCGGCGGCGCGATCGATCCCTTCGTCTTCCAGCTTGCGATCTTCGTGCTTGCGATCTTCGTCGGCTATTATGTGGTCTGGTCGGTGACGCCGGCTCTGCATACCCCGCTGATGGCGGTGACGAACGCCATCTCCTCGGTCATCGTCGTCGGCGCCCTTCTGGCGGTCGGCATTTCCGCCAGCGGACTTGCGACCGGCTTCGGCTTCGTGGCGCTGGTGCTGGTTTCGGTCAATATCGTCGGCGGTTTCCTTGTCACCCAGCGCATGCTGGCGATGTACAAGAAAAAAGACAAGTGAGGGCGGCATGCTGAGCAATATCGCGGCCTTCCTCTATCTCGTTTCCGGCGTGCTGTTCATTCTGGCGCTGCGCGGCCTGTCGCATCCGGCCACCAGCCGCCGCGGCAATCTCTACGGCATGGTCGGCATGGGCATCGCCATTGCCACGACGCTGGTGCTGGCGACGCCGTCCTTCGGTGGCTTGGTGCTGATCGTTCTGGGTCTTGCCATCGGCGGCGGGGCGGGGGCCTATATCGCCCGTGTCATCCCCATGACCTCGATGCCGCAGCTCGTGGCCGGCTTCCATTCGCTGGTCGGTCTTGCGGCCGTACTGGTTGCGGCTTCTGCGCTCTATACGCCGTCTTCCTTCGGCATCGGCAATATCGGCTCGATCCATACCGAGGCACGCATCGAAATGGCGATCGGCGTCGCCATCGGCGCGCTTACCTTCACCGGTTCGATCATCGCCTTCCTGAAGCTCGATGGCCGCATGTCCGGCAAGCCGATCCTGCTGCCCTATCGTCATCTTATCAATGCGGCCCTGCTGGCACTGATCCTGTTCTTCATGGTGGGCCTGGCGATCAGTGAGAGCCATTTCGATTTCTGGGCAATCGTCGTCCTGGCGCTGGCGCTTGGCGTGCTGCTGATCGTGCCGATCGGCGGCGCCGACATGCCGGTCGTCGTGTCGATGCTGAACTCCTATTCCGGCTGGGCGGCGGCGGGTATCGGCTTCACGCTCGGCAATCTGGCGCTGATCATCACCGGCGCGTTGGTCGGCTCCTCGGGCGCGATCCTGTCCTATATCATGTGCAAGGGCATGAACCGCTCCTTCGTCTCCGTCATTCTCGGCGGTTTTGGCGGTGAGGCGTCTGCTGGAGGCACTGACAACAGCGACAAGACGGTGAAGCTCGGCTCGGCAGAGGATGCCGCCTATCTGATGGCGAATGCCTCGAAGGTCATCATCGTGCCGGGTTACGGCATGGCGGTGGCGCAGGCCCAGCACGCGTTGCGCGAGATGGCGGATCGCCTCAAGGCGCATGGTGTCGACGTGAAATATGCCATCCATCCGGTCGCCGGCCGCATGCCCGGCCATATGAACGTGCTGCTTGCCGAGGCCAATGTTCCCTATGATGAAGTGTTCGAGCTTGAGGATATCAATTCGGAACTCGCCCAGGCCGATGTCGCTTATGTCATCGGCGCCAACGACGTCACCAATCCGGCGGCGCGCGATGACAAGACCTCGCCGATCTACGGCATGCCGATCCTCGACGTCGACAAGGCCAAGACCTGCCTCTTCGTCAAGCGCTCGCTCGGCTCGGGCTATGCTGGTATCGACAACACGCTGTTCTACAAGGACGGCACGATGATGCTGCTCGGCGACGCCAAGAAGGTGACGGAAGAGATCGTCAAGGCGATGAATGATTAGAAATCGCCTGCCTTCTCCAATCTGGGGGAGAGGAAAGGTGTGCTGGCTTTGACGGGTATTTCCGGAGACTGTCGATATGGAGGTCCATGTCGTAGCCGCTCGCCTCACGTCCGCTCGCGTTCCATGGTGCTGCGCAGGGCATTCAGCACCCAGACGAGGCCTTCTGGCCGGAAGTCGATCTCGACGTTGCCGCCAAAGGCCGATGCCGCATGGGCCTTGGTGACGGTGGTGCCGAAGCCGGTGAGGGTTGGCTTCTTGACGCGCGGGCCGCCGCTTTCCGTCCAGGTGAACTGGATCATCGGTCCGATATCGCCGTCGACATTCGTCCACTCGATAGCGATCTTGCCCTCGGGCGCGGAAAGCGCGCCGTACTTTACCGAGTTCGTCGCCAGCTCATGCAGGACCAGTCCGAGATTCTGCACGGCTTCCGGCTTCAGGACAAAATCCTGACCGCTGATGTCGAGCTGTTGCGGCGCCTGCAGGAAGGTGGCGAGATGAATGTCGATCACCCGCCGCAGCGATACGCCCGACCATTGTTCGCTGGTCAGCACTTCGATCGAACGCGCAAGCCCCTCCAGCCGGTCGGCGACGGCGCGTTGAAAGGTATCGACGCTGTCTGTCTGCCGGGCGAGCTGGCGGGTCATCGCCTGGGCGAGCGCCAGCAGGTTCTTGGTGCGGTGGACGAGCTCGTGCATGACGAAATGCAGCCGGTCCTCCGTCTCGCTGCGATCGAAGGAGGCGTTGGACAGCGCGATGGCGACCTGATTGGCCTCGATGACGCTGGTTTCGACCGGCGAAACGATCTCGCCGCGGCCCATGCGTTCGGCCATGTCGGCGATGCTGCGTATGGTGGTGCGGACTTGGCGGGCCAGGGCATAGACGGCAATCAGCGCGACCAGAAGCAGGGTGACGCCGCCGTAGATCAGGAAGCGCCAGGTGCTCATGAGCGAAGCCTGCGCAGAGGCGACGGGTCCCCACACGACGGCTTTCCAGGACCAGCCGGGGATTTGCGCATAGCCGAGCAAGGAGTGCGGCAGGATCGCCTCGTTCTGATAGACGCCGCTTGAGGCGATCAGTTTCGGCAGGATGTCCTTGTTGAACGGATCGCCGGGAGAGAGATTGGCAGGCCCGCTGGCGGCGACGATATGGCCGGAACTGTCAATGACCGCGGCCGACCAGCCAGGAGCAAGAGCATCCGTCGTGACGAGCTTGGCGAGATCATTGGCGTCTTGCGTCATGGCCAGGGCGGCGCCGGCCGGCGAATGGTCGAGCGGCAGGGTGACATTGTAGACCCAGCGGTGGATGTTGGATCCGATGAAGACATCGGACGCCTCGATGCGTCCCGAATTGAGCGCCGATTGCAGGGCGGCCATATTGCCGGTCTTGCCAAGCGGCCTGCTGAGTGGCCATCGCGTATTCAATCGCATCTGGCCGTCCTTTTCGAAGAGCAGGACGAACAGCGAATCGGTACGCAGCACCGTCTCCGTCCGGTAGAAGAAGGTGGTGATATCGTTGTGTTCCAACTCCGGCGAGGAGGAGAGTAGCCGCAGGGTTGTCGCCATATCCTGCAATTGCCGGTCGATGGTACGTCCCAGCGCTTGCGCGTCCTGAACCGCGTCGCGTTTTAACACGTCGCGCTCGTTGTTTTCGAGCTGGAACAGCAGGAGTGCCACGAAGGCAAGGATCGGCAAGGCAATCGCCAGCGCTATGGCGATCAGATAAGCTCCAATCGAAGCCCTCGGGAAATGCAGCTTTTTCATAACGCGATCAACCGATCGGACCACCATAGGGTTCGAGCGCGTCTGCGAAGGTGGAAATAGCGGTTTCAGTCATCATGCCGAGCGCCCCCAATGCTTTTGTCCGAGCAGCATGTTCTCGAAAGCGTCATGTTATGGCCCGGTAAATTTTGTTGCAACATACGAAAAGTCACCGTCGCTAAATCGTAAGTGACGCCGGACGCTTTCGATGCACGCCGCGTGGATTTGACGTCGATCATCGCGCAGCTCATTCGCCCGCCTTCGCAAATCGCGACAAGCGGAATGGGGCGAGCTGCGCGTCCGGATGTCCGCCGGCGATCTCCTCTGCCGCAAGCAGCCCGACGAGCGGCGCCAGCGTCACGCCGGAATGCAGGACCGCGAGATAGAGACCCGGCGCTCCGTCGACGCCGCCGATGATCGGAAAGCCATCCTTCGGGTTCGGGCGATAGCCGATCGTGTAAAAATCGAGTTCGAGTTGCTCGCCGCCACGCAGCATGGCTCTGACCTTGGCGATAATCGCCTCGGCAGCCTTGCGCGGATCATCGCCGGGATCGCCTCCGCCAAAATCGCTGCCGGCGATGATCCGGCCTTCCTGCGTCTGGCGCATATGCAGCTCCGGCGCCATGACGAGGCCATTCAGCAGCCGAGGGGCAGGGCGGGAATGCGCAATCAGCCCGGGGGGCGTTTCGAGTGGAACCTCGATGCCGATGGCGGCGGTGAGCGGAAGAATACCGGCGCCGGTGGCAAGGACGACATGATCGGCAAGCAGTGTGCCATCCGTCGTTTCGACGCCCGTGATCCTGCCGTTCTCCTGCAAAAGTCGCGTAACCTCCGCGCCATATGACAGCTTCGCACCATGATGGACGGCATCTTCCAACAGAAGATTGGCCGCCGCCACGGGTTCGACGGCGCCCTCCTCGGCGACATGCACGGCGAAGTCGGGCGGATCGATAAGGTTGGGTTCGATGGCCGCACTCGTCGTGCGGTTGACCGGCTGTATGTCATAACCCCAGCCGTGATGCTGCGCGAGATAGGCTTCCAGCTCCGCCTCCGGCATGTCCCAGCAGAGCCCGCCGCACCAGGAGAGCGGCAGGCCTGGAATATCAGTCGCCAGGCGCGACCATTCCCTCATCGAGCGGCGGCGGAAACGGTAATAGAATTCGGGGTTGCCCCAGCTAGCATTGATCCACGCAAAGGAGTTCGGCGTTGCCTCGCCGCCGGCTTTCTTGGCAATGACGGTGACATCAGCGCCCTTGCGCTGGAGATGCCAGGCGATGGATGCACCGATGATGCCGGCGCCGACCACGATGATTTTCTGCGAAGAGGGCATGTCGTGCGTCTCGTTCGGTTGGGGGATGGCGCGAGACTATGCGCTCGACAGCGCAAAGAAAAGCCGCCGGGCGGATGATCGCCGGGCGGCCCACTGTTTCGATGATATGCCGCGATCTTAGCTGCCCGCGCCGACACGCGCCAAGCCGTCCCTGGCCGGCTGGTAGGTCGGGTCGAGGTTGACGGCGTGCTGATAGGAACGACGGGCCTTGGCCTTGTCGCCGCGCTGCTCGTAGACGAACGCCTGGTTGGCCCAGGATTCGGCAACCTTGTTGTCGAGGTCGATCGCGTGGTTGAAATCGGCGAAGGCGTTGTCTTCGTCTTTCTGCGCGAGATAGGAGATGCCGCGGCTGTTATAGGGCTCAGGCGAATTCGGCGACAGCGAGATGGCCTTCGAGAAATCGTCGATCGCCTTGTCCTGCTGATTGCGCTTCTGCAAGATCACGCCGCGGCCATTATAGGCGCGGCCGTCCGTCGTGCCGAGGCTGATCGCCTTGGAATAATCGTTGAAGGCATCATTGTCGCGGCCGGACTGGCGATAGAGGTTACCACGGCCGATATAGGCGACATCGTAATTGCCGTTGATCTGCAGTGCGGCACTATAGTCGGCGACGGCCTCCGGCAGTTTGCCCATGTTGCGGTAGATGAGTGCGCGGTTGGCATAGGCCTGATAGAACTTCGGATTGAGCTGGATCGCCTGGTTGAAGTCCGCCAGCGCCCTACTGAAGTCGCCGCCACGGCCATAGGCGGTACCGCGAACGTTATAGCCTTCCGGATCCTGCGGATTGGCGTTGATGACCGAGGTCAGCGAGGCAATGTTTTCCGAGGAGCCCTGCGCCTTGTCGATACGGATCACCGTATCGGTGGAGGCTGTCTGGCAGCCGGAAAGGCCGATCGCAGCGAGAAGCGCCAAAGCTGGCAGGGCAGCAGCGCGCTTCGAAACAAAGGAGGTGAGGTTCGAAGTGCGGAACTGGTCGGACGTCGTAATTGCCATTATCGGGTTCGCTTTCGCCATGCGTCATATCAGGCTGTTCTGATTTAATCCGATTTGCACGGAGAATAAATCAAAAAGGCGGCGGCGAACGATTCGCCCCCGCCTAACATGCATCTGAAAACGTCGAAAAAACGACGATTACCGTGCGACCAGACCTTCGCGCTGTGCACGCTTGCGGGCCAGCTTGCGAACGCGACGAACGGCTTCAGCCTTTTCACGAGCACGCTTCTGCGACGGCTTTTCGTAGTAGTCGCGCATCTTCATTTCGCGGAAAATACCTTCGCGCTGCATCTTCTTCTTGAGAGCGCGGAGAGCCTGGTCGACATTGTTATCGCGGACAAGTACCTGCACGAGAATCACGTTCCTTTAGTTTGGTTGATGCCTGAGGCGACGGCAGCGCCAAGAGGCAAAAAAATAACGTTCGCGCAGCCGCAGCCTTGCGATTGGTTAGGCGAGATATCAGATCGCTTTGTCAAAGTCTAGCCGGATCGTGCATTAGCAGGGGAAAAAGCAATTTGCCCCAAGCGAGACAAGCTCGCTATACCTTAATCGCGTTGCTGCGGCTATCGAATAAGGAATGTCTCGTCATATTTTGCGAGACTGACACGCCTGTGCGAAGATCCTGCTTCACATTGTTACCATATGCTGCCGCGGTTGTCCGATCCCGGTAGTTCCGGCGTGCGTCAAAGGAGAATCGCAGCATGATATTCACGAACGTTTTTCCTGCCGGAAGACTGTCTGCGACGCTGGCGCTTATCTGCGCCATTCTGGCCGCAACGCTTGCACCAGTCACCGCCGGCGAAGTCCGTTTCGGCAAGAATGTCCGCGTCGGCGGCCACGATTTTTCAAACCAGAGGTTTGATAGCAAGCATCGGGCAAGAATCTATCTTTACAACCATAAGCCACAGAAGAAAGGATGCGTCTGGCGCAAAGACGGCCATGGTGGCCGGGAGAAGATTTGCCATTTGCAGCGCAAGTAGCATGGGGTAGGGAAACTATGAACGATCAGACTAAGCCGGCCAGTATTCGATATTCCGAGCGGTTCACATATGCTGCGATGGCGCTCATTTTTATCCGTCAATTGGTGAACTGGGACAAACCGACTAGTCAGTTTGCTGAAGCGCCGGTCGCTTTCACTATTTTGCAAATCGCGATGCTTTGCGTTCAAATCTTCTGGGTTTGGCTGGTTTTTTATAAACGAGTGAACTGGGCGCGCTGGATGACGCTTTGCACGCAATTCATCATGCTGTTTATTATTGGTGTTGGTTTCGGCATGAAAGGCGATACCGAGTCCACGGCTCTGGAATTCTTTTTCCTAATTGCGACGGCCCCGTTGTATCTACTTGCCGCGTGTCTTCTTTTTACGCGTGACGCAACATTGTGGTTTGTTCCTCTGCGGACGTGATTTCGATCGAGCCAATCCGCGCTATTGGCTGCGGTCGGCCCGTGTCGTTTGACTATTCTTTTTAACCGTGTCGAAAGCCGGTGCTGAATGCGTCGCAAAAGAGCCGTTGTGTCGGTTTTCGATTTGCGATTTGTATGGCCGATCAAACGGGCCTGTTGCCTGAAGGAGTTGAGGGCGAATGCGTAAATACTCGGTTTTTGCCGTGGCACGGGAAGCGATGCGGGCTCACAAGGGCTGGGAGGCCCAATGGACCTCGCCGGAGCCGCGCAAGGAGTATGACGTCATCATCATCGGCGGTGGCGGCCATGGTCTGGGTGCTGCCTATTACCTCGCCAAGGAGCACGGCATCACCAATGTCGCGGTGATCGAAAAGGGCTGGCTCGGCGGCGGCAATACCGGCCGCAACACGACCATCATCCGCTCGAACTATCTCTATGAAGAGAGCATGCACATCTATGAGCATTCGATGAAGCTCTGGGAGGGGCTGTCTCAGGATCTCAATTACAACGTCATGTATTCGCCGCGCGGCGTGATGATGCTGTCGCATAATGTGCATGACCAACAGTCCTTCAAACGGCATATCCATGCCAACCGTCTTTACGGCATCGACAATGAATGGCTGACGCCGGAACAGGCCAAGGCCTTTTGTCCGCCGCTCGATATTTCCGGCAGCGCGCGCTATCCGATCAACGGCGCGGCTCTGCAGCGTCGCGGCGGCACGGCGCGTCACGATGCGGTCGCCTGGGGCTTTGCCCGCGCGGCGTCCGATCGCGGCGTGCACATCATCCAGAATTGCGAAGTGACCGGCATTCAGCGCGGACCGGACGGACGCGTCACCGGCGTCGACACGAACCGCGGCTTCATCGGTGCGAAAAAGATCGGCGTTTCGGCAGCTGGCCACACGACGGTCGTCATGCAGATGGCCGGCGTGCGCGTGCCGCTGCAATCGAGCCCGTTGCAGGCGTTGGTTTCCGAACCGCTGAAGCCGATCTTCCCCTGCGTCGTTATGTCGAACACGGTGCATGCCTATATTTCGCAGTCCGACAAGGGCGAGCTCGTCATCGGCGCCGGCACGGACCAGTATAATTCCTACAGCCAGACCGGCGGCCTGCAGATCATCACCCATACGCTGGATGCGATCTGCGAGCTGTTCCCGATGTTCCGGCGCGTGAAGATGATGCGCTCCTGGGGCGGTATCGTCGACAACACGCCGGACCGTTCGGCGATCCAGTCGAAGACACCGGTGCCGGGCCTCTATGTGAACTGTGGCTGGGGCACGGGCGGGTTCAAGGCGACGCCGGGCTCGGCCAACCTGTTTGCGCACCTGATCGCCCGCGACGAGCCGCATAAGTTCAATGCCGGGCTCAATCTGGATCGCTTCCGCACCGGCCGCTTGATCGACGAAGCGGCGGCTGCCGCCGTGGCGCATTGATGCTGGCGGTCGGGATCTTTCTTGCGGCAGGGCTTTCATTGTCAGCAGGAACGATCGTGACCGAAGTCAGTGATCTTTTTCCAGAGGCCGAGGATTTTCGCATGCAGGTGATCCACAAAGCGAAGGATGAAGCCGAATGGCCCTTCGTTGCCGAAAGCGGAACGCTTATCTGCGCCAAGGTGCTGAACAAGCCGGCGGTCTATTTCGTGCCGGAGCAGAAACCTAAGGCAACGAGGGCTTTCGTGCTCGACACCGATCTGCTCGGCATGAGCATGATCAATTTGGGGATGACCGACGTGCTGAAGCCCTATGGATCGCTGGAGGAGCTTGTGGTGCGGATCACGCCCTTCATTACCATGGGGCGTCAGCTCTGCGCCCAGCCTCCCGGCACCAATATTTCCGGTTCCGAGCTTTAACATTAGGTAGAAAACGATGCTGCTGATTTACTGCCCCTATTGCGAGGAAGAGCGTTCGGAACTGGAATTCCGCAATGCCGGCGACGCGCATATCGTGCGGCCGGAAAACATTGCCGGGATTTCCGACGAGGAATTCGAGCAATATTTCTTCCTGCGCGACAATCCGAAGGGCCTGATCTTCGAGCGCTGGCGGCATATCCATGGCTGCGGCCGCTTCTTCAATGCGGCGCGAGACACGGTCAGCGACCGCTTCTATCTCACCTACAAGGCCGGCGAGCCGAAGCCGGATCTTTCGACATTGCTGCCGACGGCCAATGAGCCGGTGGCGCAGGATAAAAACGCACAAGAACAAACGGCACAAAAAGAGGGATCTGCGGAATGAGCGGCGCGAATCGTATTGCGGGCAAGGGGCGTCTGACGCCGGCCAGAACCGCCCGCTTCACCTTTGACGGCAAAAGCTACACGGCGCTGGAGGGTGACACCGTCGCCTCGGCGCTGCTTGCCAATGGTGTTCACCTCGTCGGCCGTTCGTTCAAATATCACCGTCCGCGCGGCATCCTCTCGGCTGGTGCCGAAGAGCCGAATGCGCTGCTCGATATTTCCCGCGATGCCGCCCGCCGCCAGCCCAATGTGCGCGCCAGCGTGCAGGAGGTCTTCGACGGCATGAAGGCGCAGTCGCAGAACCGCTGGCCGTCGCTTGCCTTCGACGTCGGCGGCGCCAACAATCTGCTGTCATCCTTCTTCGCTGCCGGCTTCTACTACAAGACCTTCATGTGGCCGAAGGCGGCCTGGAAGCATATTTACGAGCCGCTCATCCGCCGCGCCGCCGGTCTCGGCGTTGCACCGACGGAAGAGGATCCCGATCATTATGCCAGCCGCTACGCCCATTGCGACGTGCTGGTGGTCGGCGCCGGTGTCGCCGGTCTTTCGGCAGCGCTCGCCGCCGCTGAGGCCGGCGCCAAGGTCATCCTCTGCGACGAACAGGCCGAAGCCGGCGGCGCGCTGCGCTTCGATGCCAGCGTCAAGATCGACGGTACCGAGGGCTATGTCTGGGCGCAGGGCGTCATCGCCAAGCTGAAGTCGATGGACAATGTCGAGGTGCTGACCCGCACGACGGCATTCGGCTATTACAACCACAATTTCTTCGGCCTTGCCGAGCGCGTCACCGATCACCTCGCAAAGCCCGGCCGCGATCTGCCGCGCGAGCGTCTGTGGCAGGTGCGCGCCAAGCGCGTCATCCTGGCGACCGGCGCGATCGAACGTCACATGGTGTTCCCGAACAACGACCGTCCGGGCATCATGCTGGCATCTGCCGCCCGCACCTATCTCAACCATTACGGCGTCGCGGTTGGTGCCAAGATCGGCGTCTATACGGCGCATGACTCTGCCTATGAGGCAGCCTTCGATCTGAAGCGCGCCGGCGTCTCCATCGCCGTCATCGTCGATAGCCGCGTGCGTCCGGGCGAAGCGGTTGCCGCCGAGGCCAAGCGGCTCGGCATCGAAGTGCTGAGCGACTATGCAGTCATCGACACCGCCGGCAAGCTGCGGGTTTCCTCGATGACGGTGGCGCGCAATGGCGGCTCTGGCTCGCGCAAGATCGCCATCGATGCGTTGCTCGTCTCCTCCGGCTGGACGCCTTCCGTGCATCTGTTCTCGCAGTCGCGCGGCAAGCTGAAGTTCGATGCCGAGAAGCAGCGTTTCCTGCCGGGCACTTATGTTCAGGATTGTCTCTCTGTCGGCGCCTGCAACGGCACCGATGGCTTGCAGGCTGCAATCGAAGAATCACTTGCCGCCGGCGAGCTGATGGCGAAGGCCACCGGAGCCGAGGGCGAGGGCAAGATATCGATCCAGGCCGAACAGGCCTTCGAATGGACCGGCGGCATGATCGGCGCTGCCGAAGGGGCGGGGCCGGACACCAATGCCAAGGCTTTCGTCGACTTCCAGCACGATGTCTGCGCCAAGGATATCCGGCTTGCCGTGCGCGAGGGCATGCATTCGATCGAGCATATCAAGCGCTTCACCACCAACGGCATGGCCTCCGACCAGGGCAAGCTTTCCAACATGCACGGTCTGGCGATTGCCGCCGAAATGCTTGGCAAGGATATTCCGCAGGTCGGTCTCACTACCTTCCGCGCGCCCTATACGCCGGTCACCTACGGCACGTTGATCAGCCATTCGCGCGGAGCCTTCTTCGACCCCGCACGAAAGACGCCGATGCATGCCTGGGAAGAGGCGCATGGCGCGATCTTCGAGGATGTCGGCAACTGGAAGCGCGCATGGTTCTATCCACGCGCCGGCGAGACCATGCATCAGGCTGTCGATCGCGAATGCCGCACGGCGCGCGAAGTGGCCGGCGTGTTCGACGCCTCGACGCTCGGCAAGATCGAAGTGGTCGGTCCGGACGCGGCGCAGTTCCTGAACCTGCTCTACACCAATGCCTGGGACACGCTGAAGCCCGGCCGCTGCCGTTACGGTATCATGACGCGCGAGGATGGCTTCGTTTATGACGACGGTGTCGTCGGGCGCCTGGCCGAAGACCGCTTCCATGTGACGACCACGACCGGCGGAGCGCCGCGCGTGCTGCATCATATGGAAGATTATCTGCAGACCGAATTCCCGCATCTGAAGGTGTGGCTGACGTCGACCACCGAGCAATGGGCCGTCATTGCCGTGCAGGGGCCGAAGGCGCGCGAGATCATCGAGCCGCTGGTCGAGGGGCAGGATCTTTCCAACGAGGCCTTCCCGCATATGAGCGTTGCCGAGTGCAAGGTGTGCGGTGTGCCGGCACGGCTGTTCCGCGTCTCGTTTACCGGTGAAGTCGGCTACGAAATCAATGTGCCGGCCGATTACGGCCAGTCGGTTCTGGAAGCCGTATGGGCACGGGCCGAGCCGCTAGGCGCCTGCGCCTATGGCACCGAGACCATGCACGTTCTTCGCGCTGAAAAGGGCTACATCATTGTCGGCCAGGATACGGACGGCACGGTGACGCCTGATGACGCAGGGCTTTCCTGGGCCGTCTCCAAGAAGAAGACGGATTTCGTCGGCATTCGCGGCCTGAAGCGGCCGGATTTGGTGAAGGAAGGCCGCAAGCAGTTGGTCGGCCTCGTCACCCGCGATCCGAAGGTGGTGCTGGAGGAAGGCGCGCAGATCGTTGCCGATCCGAACGAGCAGAAGCCGATGACCATGCTCGGTCATGTCACCTCGGCCTATTGGTCGGAAAACCTCGGCCGCTCGATTGCCTTCGCGCTGGTTGCCGGTGGCCGCGAGCGCATGGGCAAGACACTTTACGTGCCGATGCCCGACAAGACGATCGCCGTCGAGGTGACGGATCTGGTGTTCTTTGACAAGGAAGGAGGCCGGATCAATGGTTGATCTCGCAACCCGTAAACTGCCGCTCGCCGGCCGCCACGGCGGCTCCGGCACCGTTCGCCTGACTCCGGCTGTTCCAGCCAGTCGCATTGCGCTGCGCGCGCCTGATGATTCGATCGCCGGTCTTTCCAAGGTGCTCGGGCTGAAACTGCCGCGCAAGCCGAAGACATCGGCGCATGGCCATGGGCGCTATGCTCTCTGGCTTGGCCCGGATGAATGGCTTGTGATCGACGAGAGCGGCACCGAGCTTGTGGCGCTTGCCGCAACCGCCGGTGTGCTGCATTCGGCAACCGATGTCTCTCATCGCAACACGGCGATCATCGTCTCCGGCCCCGGCGCGGAAGCAACGCTTGCAGGCGGCTGCCCGCAAGATCTATCGCTTGGCGCGTTTCCTATCGGTGCTTGCTCGCGCACGCTGTTCGGCAAGGTGGAAATCGTGCTGCTGCGGCTCGACGAGGAGACGTTCCGCGTCGAAGTCTGGCGGTCCTTCTCCGACTACGCCTTCGGCCTGCTTGGCGAAGCTGCGGAGGATGCCGGGTTCTAGCTCGCTTCCGGCCGATCCTTCGGGTCGAATTGTGAGAGGGTCGTCCAGGTCGCGGTGAGCGCAGGTTTGCGTTCGTTCTCGATCTCGACACTGACCTCATAGGTAAGCATCAGCATGTTGGCGCCGCGCAGCCGCGTTTCGGCAAGCACGAAACGGCCGCGCACGCGGGCGCCGCATTTGACCGGCGACATGAAGCGGATCTTTTCGAAGCCATAATTGATGCCCATGACCTCCTCGCGGATCTTGGGCAGGGCGCTGTAGTTCATGGCCGAAAGCAGCGACAGCGTCAGAAAGCCGTGGGCGATCGTGCCGCCATAGGGTGTTTCCGCCTTGGCGCGCTCGGGATCGACATGGATGAACTGATGGTCGTGCGTCGCGTCGGCGAAGGTGTCGATCATTGTCTGGTCGACCGTGATCCAATCGGAAATGCCGAGTTCGGTTCCGACACGCTGCATGATCTCAACAAGCGAAATATCGCCGGGCATAGGGTCCTCATCCGTCTTTGCTGCTTCTTCGCTCTTTCTGGCGAAGAAGGCCGGAAAGTGCAAGGAAATCAGTTTTCGATGAGGAAGCTGACGGAGCGTGCCGATACCATGATTTCGTTTTGAACTGCCGTCGCCCCCTGCGGGGTTAGTAGCGACCAGCCACCTTGGCCTGACGCCGGTAGCTTGAAGCGCTGTTCCTGATGTCCGCGGTTGAGCAGTATTGCGAGACGCGTCTTCCTGCTGCTGTCGCGGTCCTCGGTGTCGATCGCCATGCCGAACAGGCCGGCATCCGGCCGCTCCCAATCAGACACCGTCATCGCGGTGCCCTCGGCGGAAAACCAGAACACGTCGCCCTTGCCGTTGAAAAACTCCATGTCGCTGAAAGCACTGAAGCGGCGGCGGAGGCTGGCGAGCCAGGCAGTGTGGTCGATCAGTTCTTCGTCCAGTGCTGCCCAGTCCATCCAGGTGATATCATTGTCCTGGCAATAGGCATTGTTGTTGCCGCGCTGCGTGCGGCCGCCCTCGTCGCCAGCCGTCAACATGATCGTGCCGCGCGTGGCAAAGAGCGTCGAGAGCATGGCCTCGATGTCGGTGCGGCGCTTGCTGAGAATGGCCGTATCGTCTGTCTTGCCCTCGACGCCATTGTTCCAGGAGAGGTTCTCGTTGTGGCCGTCGCGATTGTTCTCGCCGTTCGCCTCGTTGTGCTTGTTCTCGTAGGAGACGATGTCCATCAGGGTGAAGCCGTCATGGGCGGCGAGGAAGTTGACGCTGCGCGTCTGGGTTCGGCCGTCGCGGCCGAAGACGGAGGACGAGCCGGCAAGGATGGTGGCGATGTCGCCAGTCTTGCCGCCGTCGCCGCGCCAGAAGCAGCGCAGGTCGTCGCGGGCGCGGTCGTTCCATTCGAGGAAGGGGGCCGGAAAATTGCCGAGCTGGTAGCCGCCGGGGCCGATATCCCAGGGCTCGGCGATCATGATGCGATCCTGAAGCACCTCGTCGGCAAACAGCGAGCGCAGGGTCAGGCTTTCGGGGTCGAAACCCCTAGGCGTACGGCCGAGGACGGTGGCGAGGTCGAAGCGAAAGCCGTCAATGCCGGCGTGAAGGACGAAATGGCGCAGGCTGTCGATGATGAGCCGGCGCGTCGCCGACTGGTCGCAGGCAACGGTATTGCCTGTGCCGGTGTCGTTGACGAGTGTGCCTAGCTGATTTGGCAGATGGCGGAAATAGGTGAGGTTGTCGAGGCCGCGCAAAGACAGAGTCGGGCCTTGGCGATCGCTCTCACCTGTGTGGTTGAAAACGAGATCGAGGATGACGGCGATGCCCTCGGCATGAAGGGCGGCGACCGTCTCGCGCAGCTCCGTCACGCCGCCGGGCACGAGACGCGGGTCGAGCGCCATGAAGGCGACGGGATTGTAGCCCCAGCCATTGGTGAGGCCAAGCGGCGGCAGATGCCGCTCGTCGATCCATGCGGTGATCGGCATCAGCTCGACCGCGTCGACATGCAGGCGCTTCAAATGGGCGATAACGGCGGGATGGGCGAGGGCGGCCAGCGTGCCGCGCTTTTCCGCCGGCACGTCCGGATGCAGCATGGTAAAAGGCTTGACGGCGATTTCGTAGATCAGGCCGCCCGGCTGGAACAGCGGCTTGGCCGGCTTGACCGCGACATCGCACGAGACGATCGCCTTCGGCATGAGATCCTGCGTATCCTCGCCGAATGTGCCGAGACGCGGATCGTAGTGAAACGACCGATCGAGCTCCTTGGCATAGGGATCGACCAGCAGCTTGGAAGGATCGAACCACAGGCCCTGGTCGGGATCATAGGTGCCATGTGCGCGAAAGCCGTAGCGCGCGCCGGCCTTGATGCCCTCCACAAACAGGCGATGCTCTTCGCCTTCACGCGCCAGAGGCAGGCGCGCAATCTCCTTTTTGCCTTCGGCATCGAACAGGCAGAGCTCGATCCTGTCGGCATGTTTGGACCAGACCGCGAATTCCACGCCGTCGTCGGTGAGGGTGGCGCCAAGGGAGCGGGTGGCGGGCTCTGACATGTCTCGCGGGCTCTCCGGATGGCTTGAGATCGTTCCCTTCCCCCTCTCCTGAATTTATCGAAGGGCTGGGAGAGGGCTAGGGTGAGGGGCGGAGCCTTCGGCAAACTGTGCCGCCGTGGCGAATTTTGAGAAAGCCTCTCATCCGACCAGTCGCCGCCTCACTTCGTGCAGCAGCGTCTGGCCACCTTCTCCCCGCATTTGCGGGGAGAAGGTGTTTTGTTGTTAGGTAATGACCGTCGGCGCGTCACGGCCGGTGCGGCCCTTGATGTCGGCGATCGCCTGGGCGGCGTCGATCAGGTCGGCCAGAGCTTCCTGCGTCTCGATGTTGTGGCGGGTCGAATCGGGCTCGTAGCGCTCGATATAGACGCGCAGGGTCGCGCCCGTCGTGCCGGTGCCGGACAGGCGGAAGACGACGCGGGAGCCGCCCTCGAACAGGATGCGGATGCCCTGATGCTGGCTGACGGACTTGTCGACCGGATCGTGGTAGGCGAAGTCGTCGGCGGCGGAAACGGTGAGATCGCCGTATTTCGTGCCGGGCAGCGTCGGCAACTTCTCGCGCAGCGCGTCGATCAGGCCGTTGGCGGCATCGGTGTCGACGCCTTCATAATCATGGCGCGAATAATAGTTGCGGCCATAGGTCGCCCAATGCTGGGTGACGATGTCGATGACACTTTCGCCGCGCACTGCGAGGATGTTGAGCCAGAGCAGCACGGCCCAGAGGCCGTCCTTTTCGCGGACATGGTTCGAGCCGGTGCCGGAGCTTTCCTCACCACAGATCGTCGCCATGCCGGCGTCGAGCAGGTTGCCGAAGAATTTCCAGCCGGTCGGGGTTTCATACATGCCGATGCCACGCTTTTCGGCGACACGGTCGGCGGCGCCGCTGGTCGGCATGGAACGGGCGATGCCGGTAAGCCCGCTCGAATAGCCAGGCGCGAGATTGGCGTTGGCGGCAAGGATCGCCAGGCTGTCCGAGGGCGTGACGTAGATGCCCTTGCCGATGATCAGGTTGCGGTCGCCGTCGCCGTCCGATGCCGCGCCGAAATCGGGCGCATCGTCTCCCATCATCTCGTCATAGAGCTCTTTGCAATGGACGAGGTTCGGGTCGGGGTGATGGCCGCCGAAATCGGGCAGCGGCAGGAAATTGCGTACCGAGCCATCCGGCGCGCCGAGACGGATTTCGAAGATTTCCTTGGCATAGGGGCCGGTTACAGCACTCATCGCGTCGAAGTTGAGGCGGAAGCCGAGGCTGATGAGGTTGCGGATGGCGCCGAAATCGAACAGCTCTTCCATAAGGGCTGCATAGTCCTCGACCGGATCGATGACCGAGACGATCATGCCGCCGACATCCTCACGCGCGATGCGATCGAGATTGATGTCGGGGAAATCGGCGATCTTGTAGCTATCGATGACCTTGGAGCGCTCGTAGATCGCGTCGGTGATCTTTTCCGGCGCCGGGCCGCCATTGCTGATATTGTACTTGATGCCGAAGTCTTCGGTCGGGCCGCCGGGATTGTGGCTGGCCGACAATATGATGCCGCCGAACGCCTTGTATTTGCGGATGATATGTGAGGCCGCGGGCGTCGAGAGGATGCCGCCCTTACCAACCATGACCTTGCCGAAGCCGTTGGCAGCGGCCATCTTGATGGCCTTCTGGATGACTTCGCGATTGTAGTATCGGCCATCGCCGCCGATGACCAGGCACTTGCCGTGATAGCCTTCGAGCGAATCGAAGATCGACTGGATGAAGTTCTCGGCATAGTTCGGTTGCTGGAATACCGGAACCTTCTTCCGAAGGCCTGACGTACCAGGCTTCTGATCGGCAAAGGGGGTGGTGGTAACGGTTTTAATCATCGGGTTAAGCGCCTCTCGAGACAAGTCTGAAGTAGAGAGCCGCGTAGCGTTCTGCGCTCTTACCCCAGGATACGTCGGATTTCATGCCCTGCTTTTGCATCTGCGTCCAGACCTTTCGGTCCTGGAAAAGGTATATGGCGCGGCGGATGGCTTGCAGTAGTCCTTCGGCGGTGACGGGCGAAAATTGAATGCCGGTTGCGACCTTCGCCTGCAGCGCGGCATGGTTGGCGTCGATGATCGTATCGTTGAGACCACCTGTACGCGCAACGATTGGCACGCAGCCATATCTTAAACCATAAAGTTGCGTGAGGCCACAGGGTTCGAAGCGGGAGGGAATGATGATGGCGTCGCTACCGGCCTGCATCAGATGCGACATCGCTTCGTTGTAGCCGGCGGAAACGCCGACGCGGCCGCGATGGCGACCGGCGGCGGCAAAGAGCGCGCCTTCGAGGGCGGCATCGCCGGCCCCGAGAATGGCGAGCTTGCCGCCCATGGCGACGATCTCGCTGGAAATGCTGGCGAGCAGGTCCATGCCCTTCTGCCAGGTCAGCCGGCTGACGACGCAGAAAATCGGGCCGTCATCGTCGTCCAGGCCGAAATGTTCGACCACCTGCTTGCGATTGATGGCGCGGTCCTTCAGCGTCGAGGCCCCATAGGTCCGGGCGATCATCGGATCGGTTTCGGGGTTCCAGATGCCGTCGTCGATGCCGTTGACGATTCCGTGGAGGCTGGCGGCGCGGCTGGCGATGACCCCTTCCAGCCCCATGCCGAATTCCGGCGTCAGGATCTCCCCGGCATAGGAAGGGCTGACGGTCGTCAGCGCATGGGCCGTCTGCAGGCCGCCCTTCAGGAAACCGATATCGCCGTAATATTCGACGCCTTGCATGGAGTAGGCATGTGCGGGCAGGCGCAGGCCGGGGAAGATGCTGGGGCCGAACTGGCCCTGGAAGGCGATGTTGTGGATGGTGAGCACGCTCGGCAGCTCCGGCGTCGGCGCGTAGCGCATGTAGACCGGCACCAGGGCCGATTGCCAGTCGTGCACATGCACCAGATCCGGCTGCCAGCCGGGCATCTGGCCGGCGGCAATTTCCGCGCCGGCAAGCGACAGGGCGGCAAAACGCTGCCAGTTATCGGGATAATCCTTGCCGGTGGCGTCGACATAGGGGCCGCCGGTGCGGTTGTAATAGGCCGGGGCGTCGAGCACGAGGAAGGACACGCCGCTGTGCTCGACTTCGAAGACCGTCGCCTTTTCGCCGAGCAGGTCGGCGAATTCGAGGCGGGCCACCGGATTGCGGATGACCTTCATGACCGCGGGATAACCGGGGATCAGGGTCTTCGTTTCGATACCATGAGGATTAAGCGCGCCAGGCAGGGCACCGGCCACATCGGCCAGGCCCCCTGTCTTGATCAAAGGGAAGACTTCGGATGAAACCGAAAGAACTTTCATCTGTCAGATATCCAGCTTGTCGATCATCGTCTGCGTGATCAGGCAGATACCGCTTTCCGTTCGGCGGAAACGCTTGGCGTCGAGTTGCGG
Organism: Rhizobium sp. AP16; assembly: GCF_000281735.1. NCBI lineage: Bacteria > Pseudomonadati > Pseudomonadota > Alphaproteobacteria > Hyphomicrobiales > Rhizobiaceae > Rhizobium > Rhizobium sp. AP16. The sequence continues at coordinate 97,096 of NZ_AJVM01000075.1, forward strand.
ATCCTCGCCGACCACCAGGCCTTCCGGGATATTGACGCCGTGGTCGATGACGACATTCTTCAACTGAGCGTGACGACCGACCTTGACGCTCGGCAGCACCACGGCTCCTTCCAGCTTGGAATAGGAGTTGGCACGCACGCCGGTAAACAGCAGGCTGTTCGACAGGCTGGCGCCGGAGATGATGCAATCGCCGGCAACGACGGAGGAGACGGCGGAACCACGGCGGTTCTCGTCGTCATGGACGAACTTGGCCGGCGGGCTGATTTCCGCATAGGTCCAGATCGGCCAGGACTTGTCGTAGATGTCGAGTTCGGGCACCACGGCGGTCAGGTCGATATTGGCCTGCCAGTAGGCATCGATCGTACCGACGTCGCGCCAATAGGCTTCGCGCTCGAAATCGGAGCGAACGCAGGACTGCGCGAAGCGGTGGGCGACGGCTTTGCCGTTCTTGACGATGTAGGGGATGATATCCTTGCCGAAGTCGCGGCTGGAGTTCGGGTCGGCCGCATCGCGCTTCAGGCATTCGATCAGGAATTTGGTGTGGAAGACATAGATGCCCATCGAGGCCAGCGCGAAATCCGGATTGCCGGGAATGCCGGGCGGGTCGGCCGGCTTCTCGACGAAGTCGATGATCTGGTCCTTCTCGTCGACATGCATAACACCGAAGCCGACGGCTTCCATGCGCGGCACTTCCAGGCAGCCGATGGTGACTTCGGCACCGGAATCGACGTGCTGCTGCAGCATCCACTCATAGTCCATCTTGTAGATATGGTCACCGGCAAGGATGACCATGTATTCCGGGCCATAGGGCTCGATGATGTCGATGTTCTGGTAAACGGCGTCGGCCGTGCCTTCATACCATTGCGTTTCGGAAACGCGCTGGGAGGCGGGCAGGATATCGAAGCTTTCGTTTCGCTCCGGGCGGAAGAAGTTCCAGCCGCGCTGCATGTGACGGATCAGCGAGTGCGCCTTGTACTGGGTCGCCACGCCGATGCGCCGGATACCGGAATTAAGTGCGTTCGAGAGCGCAAAATCGATGATGCGGGTCTTGCCGCCGAAATAGACGGCCGGCTTGGCGCGGCGGTCGGTCAGTTCCTTCAGGCGGCTGCCACGGCCCCCGGCAAGAACGTAGGCCATGGCGTCGCGCGCCAGCGGCTGAAAGCGTTTTTCTACCATTTCATTCCTCCCTGTCCGTAATGGTCTTAAAATTCCGGTTCGAGCATGATGGTTGCCAGCGGCGGCAGCGTTATTGTTGCATGTATGCTGCCGCCGGCGCTGACGGCCTGCACGCGCCCGCCATTCCCCTTGCCGCTGCCGCCATAAATGTCGGCATCGGTATTCAGTATTTCGCGCCACCGTCCCTCAGCCGGCAGGCGCAAAGCGTAGTTCTCCCGGTAGACCGGCGTGAAATTGGTGATGACCGCCACCGGCTTTTCGCCGGGCGCCTTGCGCAGCCAGGCAAAGACCGAGTTTTCGAAATCGTCGACGATCAGCCATTCGAAACCTTCACCCTCGCAGTCGCGGGCATGCAAGGCCGGCTTGCTGCGGTAGGTAAAGTTGAGATCGCGCACCAGTCGCCGCATGCCCTCATGCATGCGGTATTGCAGCAGGTTCCAGTCCAGCGCGCGCTCCTCGCTCCACTCGCTCCACTGCGCGAATTCCTGGCCCATGAACAACAGCTTCTTGCCGGGATAACCCCACATGAAGGCATAGTAGGCGCGCAGATTGGCGAACTTCTGCCAGTCGTCGCCCGCCATCTTGGCGATCAGCGATCCCTTGCCGTGCACCACTTCGTCATGGGAGAGCGGCAGGACGAAGTTTTCCGAGAAGGCGTAGATCAGGCCGAAGGTCAGCTCGTTGTGGTGATACTTGCGGTGAACGTGGTCGCGGGCAAGATAGCTCAGCGTGTCATGCATGAAGCCCATGTTCCACTTGAAACCGAAGCCGAGGCCGCCTTCGTGGACAGGCTGGGACACCTTCGGCCAGGAGGTCGATTCCTCGGCAATGGTCATGACGCCGGGATGGGCGCCATAGAGCCTGCTGTTCATCGATTGCAGGAAGCGAACGGCTTCCAGGTTCTCGTTGCCGCCATACTCGTTCGGGATCCATTCGCCGTGCTTGCGGGAATAGTCGAGGTAGAGCATCGAGGCGACGGCATCGACGCGCACGCCGTCGAGATGGAATTTCTCGGCCCAGTAGAGCGCGTTGTTCTGCAAGTAGGCGAGCACTTCGGTACGGCCGAAATTGTAGATCGCCGTGTTCCAGTCGGGATGAAAGCCCTTGCGTGGGTCTTCATGCTCGTAAAGGGCAGTGCCGTCGAACCGGCGCAGACCGTGTTCGTCGGTCGGGAAATGCGCCGGTACCCAGTCAAGAAGGACGCCGATGCCGACCTTGTGACAGCCGTTGACGAAGCGCGCAAAGCCTTCCGGTTCGCCGAAGCGGGCCGTCGGCGCATAGAGGCCGGTGGTCTGATAGCCCCAGGACGGATCATAGGGATGCTCGGTGATCGGCATGAGCTCGATATGGGTGAAGCCCATGTCGACGCAATAGGGGATGAGGCGCGAGGCAAGCTCGTCCCAGGATAGCATCGATCCGTCGTCGCGGCGCTGCCAGGAGCCGGCATGCACCTCATAGATTGAGATCGGCTGGCGGCGCTGATCGACGCTTGCCCAATGCTCGCGATGGGCCGTGTCCTCCCAGACCTGGGTCATCTCGTTGGCGGTGACCGAGGCGGTCTTCGGGCGAAGTTCGCTGCGGCGGGCGAAGGGATCGGCCTTCAGCGGCAGCAACACGCCATCATGGCCACGGATTTCGAACTTGTAGGCAATGCCGGCGGGAACATCCGGCGCGAAGATCTCCCAGATACCGGCGTCGGAGCGAAAGCGCATGACATGCCGGCGGCCGTCCCAGCCGTTGAAATCGCCGACCACCGAAACGCGCTGCGCATTCGGCGCCCAGACGGCGAAGTGAAAGCCCTGCACGCCCTCGTGCTTCAGAGGATGCGCGCCCATCTTGTCGAACAGGCGCAGATGCGTGCCTTCACGCAGGAAATAGTCATCCATCGGGCCAAGGACCGGACCGAAGCTATAGGGGTCCGTCACCGCCCATTCGACGTCGCCGCGCCGGGCGCGATACCGGACCGGCTGCAGCTTGGTGATTTTGACGTTGCCGGCAAAGAAGCCGGCCGGGTCGAGGCAATCCAGTTCGCCGATGACGGTGCCGTCGAGCGCCATGGCGGTGACGGCTTCGGCGCCCAGAATGAAACAACGGGCGATGAAGCCGTCTTCCGTCTTGTGCACGCCGAGAACGGCGAACGGATCGGAATGGGTGCCTGCGAGAATTGCAGCAATCTCGTCTGCCGAAATGTCCCTCAAGGCTATGCCGTCAACGGGTCTTTTCGGCTTCTTCATCCGGCTCTCCAAATTTCCTTGGCATATTGACGGATCGTCCGATCGGAGGAGAACCAGCCCATGCGAGCGGTGTTGTTGATCGTCTTGGTGTACCATTCGGAGGGCTTGGCCCAGAGGGTGTCGACCTCGCGCTGGGCTGCTGCATAGGCATCGAAATCGGCCGCGACCATGAACCAGTCGTGGGTGTAGATACCGTCGATGAGGCCGGCATAGCGGGTGCGGTCATCCGGAGAGAATACGCCGGAAGCGATGGCATCGAGCGCCTGCGCCAGCTCGCGCGAGCGCGCGATAACGGCGCGGGGATCGTGGCCGTCGCTACGCAGATTGGCGACTTCGTCGGCCGTCAGGCCGAAGATGACGATATTGTCCTCGCCGACATTGTCGCGCATCTCGACATTGGCGCCGTCGAGTGTGCCGATGGTCAGTGCGCCGTTGAGGCCGAATTTCATGTTGCCGGTGCCGGATGCTTCCATGCCGGCGGTCGAGATCTGCTCGGAGAGGTCGGCGGCCGGAACCATGATTTCAGCGAGCGAGACGTTGTAGTTCGGCACGAAGACGACCTTCAGCAGGCCGCGCACCGACGGGTCATTGTTGATGACGCGGGCGACGTCGTTGATCAGCTTGATGATCAGCTTGGCGTTGTGATAGCTCGGTGCCGCCTTGCCCGCGAAGAGTTTTACGCGCGGCTGCCAGTCCAGCTCCGGATGCGAGCGGATCTGGTCGTAGAGTGCCACCGTCTCGATGATGTTGAGAAGCTGGCGCTTGTATTCGTGGATGCGCTTGATCTGGATGTCGAACATCGCGTTGGGATCGAGCTTGATGCCCATGCGGCTGGCGACCAGATTGGAAAGCTGCACCTTGTTGGCGCGTTTGATGGCGGCGAATTTTTCCTGGAAGGCGCTGTCGCGGGCGAACTTGTCGAGCGGCTTCAGCTTTTCGGCGTCGTCGAGGAACTCGTCGCCGATAGTCTCGCGGATGAGGCCGGTGAGGCCCGGATTACACTGCATCAGCCAGCGGCGCGGCGTGATGCCGTTGGTCTTGTTGTTGATGCGGTCCGGATAGAGCTTGTGCAGGTCGGCAAACACAGTGACCTTCATCAGGTCGGTATGCAGTGCCGAAACGCCGTTGATCGAGTGAGAGCCGACGAAGGCGAGATTGCCCATACGCACGCGCCGGTCGCCGTTCTCGTCGATCAGCGAGATCGAGCGGATTTCGCCGTCGCTGAAATTGCGGGTCTTGCGGGCCTCGAGCAGGATCTTGGCGTTGATCGTATAGATGATCTGCATGTGCCGCGGCAGCAGCCGTTCGAACAGCGGTACCGGCCAGCTTTCCAGCGCCTCGGGCAGAAGCGTGTGGTTGGTGTAGCCGAAGGTATTGCGGGTGATATCCCAGGCTTGTTCGAATTCCATGCCGTGAACGTCGACCAGCAGGCGCATCATTTCGGCGATGGAGACGGCCGGGTGGGTGTCGTTGAGCTGGATCGCGACCTTGTCGGCCAGATTGTTCAGGTCGTCATATTGTTGCAGATGGCGGCGCAGGATGTCCTGCAGTGAAGCGGAGGAGAAGAAGAATTCCTGGCGCAGGCGCAGCTCCTGGCCGGCGGGCGTCGCATCGGCCGGATAGAGGACGCGGGTCAGGCTTTCGGCCTTGTTGCTTTCGCGAAGCGCGCCGATATGGTCGCCGGCGTTGAAGGCGTCGAGCAGGATCGGGTCGATCGGCTGGGCCGACCAGAGGCGCAGCGTGTTGACGCGGTTGCCGCGCCAGCCGACGACGGGCGTGTCGAAGGCGGCGGCGATAACGCGTTCGGCCGGCTTCCAGACATAGCGGGGCTGGTCGTCGTGACCGCCGACGGTTTCGACGGCGCCGCCGAAGCCGATTTCATAGGCGCTTTCCCGACGTTCGAATTCCCATGGGTTGCCGTGGGCGAGCCAGGTTTCCGGCAGCTCCACCTGCCAGCCGTCGGCCATTTGCTGGCGGAAGAGGCCGTGGACGTAGCGAATGCCGTAGCCATAGGCCGGGACCTCGACAGTCGCCATCGATTCCATGAAGCAGGCGGCGAGACGGCCAAGGCCACCATTGCCGAGCGCCGCATCGGGCTCAAGGCCGGCGATGACGCGAATATCGACGCCGAGCGAGGTGAGTGCGTTGGTGATCTCCTCCATCAGGCCGAGGTTGGAGACCGCATCGCGCATCAGGCGGCCGATGAGGAATTCGAGTGATAGATAGTAGACGCGCTTGGCGTTGGTCTCGTAGGCCCTGCGGGTCGATTCCATCCATTTGTCGATGACGCGGTCGCGGATGACGAGGATGGTTGCTGTCAGCCAATCATGCGGCTTGGCGACTTTCGCGTCCTTGCCGATACGATAGGTCAGGCGCTCGATGATTTCCTCCGCGAGGATTTCAGGGCGGGAACTACGGGGAGCTGGGGCGGGGAGATTGGCCTTCGTCAAGCTATTCATACTATCAACTCTCGCCATTTGTGATTTATATTCAGGATGTTATGCCTGAGTAAACCAAATTGCCATCTCGTCTAACTAGCAGTTTACGCACCGATGTAAAGTTGTTGCAACAGGTGAATTCGGACGGAGGTGAAAATAGCGGGCCAGCCTTCCAGAGGCAGCGAAAAGACTTGATTTCGGTTGTTTTTCCAGCTCTTATCGCTGGATTGACTGACGAGAAAAAGCCGCTCCGGAACGATCTGGAGCGGCTTTTGTATTTGTGTGTATTTGTGGTCTATCCGGGGTGGCCGGTATGCCCGGCGCCGGACTTTATTTGGTCAGAAGGGTGATTTGCTTCGATGCTTGATTGCCAATGGTTTTGAAGGCGGCGATGAGATCGGACATTTGTTGTGCGTCGAAATAGTTGCTGGGGCTTGAGGCGCAGTTCTTCAGCAGAGTTTGCCCACGGTCTGGTGCCATGAAGGCGACGGAATAGATGAGAACGCCGGCATCTTTAGCGGCCTTGCATGTGGCCAAAGTCTTTGTGTCGGAGCTAGTCGCGTTGTTTTCGCCGTCCGTCATCAGTACGATGATCTTCTGAAAAGTCGTGTTGCCCTTCGCCGCTTGGGCAGTTGCTTCCGAAGATGCCGAAACGTTCTTATAGGCCAGCGCCATTGGAGCGCTCGACTCGGTGCCGCCATTGGCGTTCAAGCCGCTAATGACATTGGAGCGCGTTGCTGTCGTTCCCCAAGCAAGAGCGCTGGAACTGTCGACTTCGCTGCTCCAGGCAATGGCGGCCGTACGGACATATTGCGACTTGGGATCGGCGCTATCCAATTGATCGAGCAGAGTGCCGACCGCAGTCTTCAGAGCTGCTATTTTCTTAATATAGCAGGGGCTTTTTGCCTTTGGGTATTGATAGAGGTAATTACCTTCGGTGTAATATTGGGTGCAGCTCTTCTGGCTCGTATCGATAACATCGGTATTCAGCAACATGGATCCGGATTTGTCGAGCGCAATCTCCATGGAAAGCGCAGCCTGCTTAGCTGCCGTCGCGCTCCCGCTGGTCGATGTGCTGGCGGCCGACACATGCATTGTCTTTATACCCAGCAACTGGCTCATGCCGTTGACCGACATGTCATACGAGGCGTTGACGGCGACGGTGTAGCTGGTGCCGCCGGCCGAGTTTGTGGCTGACGTCACGTTGGCTGTGGTCCCGGCTTTCAGGGCATCGGCGGTATTCGTATCGCCTGAAAGGTAGTTCGACATCTGCCCGGTCACGAATTGGGTCGCCAATTGTTGAGCGTTGCTTGTCGTCGCATTGCCATTGGCAAGCGCCGTTGCCGTTGCAAGGGCCGCCGCATCCGTCGCCTGCTGCAGCTGGCTGTTGGAGACGGTCATGTTGGTGACATCGACAGCGACACCCGCCGTCGCTGCCACGACCGGAATGGCAATCGCGGTCAGGATGCCGAAATTTCCTGCGCGATCGTGTATAAGTTGTAGAAGACTGCGAAATTTACCCGAACCATTGATCATCACGTTCGCCCCAACGAAGTAATAGCCTCAGAATGGTGGCAAATATCGGCGAGAAATCTAAGCTCGGCGTTTAGATGATCGTTCGACTTTTAGCGACTGGCGTAATTAATGCTGCTTTAGTGGAATAACATCCACGGCCTGGACCGTCTTCTGGCTGCCATAACTTTTCAGCACGCCGATGACGGGGGCGACGTCAGAGTAGTCGCGGCCATAGGCGACGACGATATGGTCGGTGCCGGCGGGGATGTTGTTGGTCGGGTCGAGCTCGATCCAGCCCGCCGTTTCGCCGCACCAGACGCGCACCCAGGCATGCATGGCGTCGGCGCCTTCCAGCCGCTCCTTGCCCGGCGGCGGGATGGTGCGCAGGAAACCGCTGACATAGCCGGCGGGAATGCCGAGGCTGCGCAGCGCGATGATCATCACATGCGTGAAATCCTGGCAGACGCCGCGTTTCAGGCGGAATGCCTCCTTCGGCGTGGTCTCCACCGTCGTCGCCTTGGCGTCGTAGGTGAAATCCTTGTGGATCTGGGTGCAGACGGCATGGGCGATCTGCATGACCGTCAGATTGGTCGTTGCCCATTGCCGGGCATAATCGGCGATTTCGGGTGTTTCCGGCAGGCGAGGACTGATGCCTAGGAAGTGATGCGGCGAGGACGAGTCGACCGTCCAGCAGTCGCTGATCTCGTCCGGCAGCTTGGCCAGCACGGGCGAGAAGTCGGCGGCGACGGGCTGGCTCTCCACCTGCACCCGCGCCTGCATGCGGATATCCAGCTTCTCATGGTGATTGCGCACCAGGATCGAGGTCGTAGGATGCTGGAAAAAATCGGTGAAGTTCGATTGCTCGTCGGGATGCGGCGAGATTTTCAGCGAGCCGGCAATCAGGCGCTGGCGGTTGTCAAGCGACAGCGGCAGCAGGCGCATGATATGGCGCGCGCCGCTGGCCGGCACGTCGTAGATATAGCCCATGTGCAGCGACAGGTCGTAAAGCATCACATCATCCGAGATAGGTCTGGGCCAGAAGGTCGGAGAGCCGTTCCAGCTCCTGTTCCAGCCGCTGATAGACCTCATCGTTCATTGTTTCCGGGGTCATGACGGCTAGGCCCGAATGCAGCCGCATGGCTTCGCGGTAGAAGGGCGACATCTGGCCGTTGACGAAGGCGTTCGGCAATTGCTCCACTTCGCGGTGGATCTCGTTCATCTGGAACAGGATCGAGCGCGGGTTGAGCGGATCGAGCGCCAGCAGATCGGTCACCGTCAGCCGCGCCGTATTGACGTTGTAGCGGCGGCGATGGGTCATGACGCTGTCGCCGATTTCGAGCAGCATGTCGAGCGCGCCGTCGGGCGCTTCCGGGCCGGACATATGGCCGAGCAGGCGCGTCATGTGCAGCCCGCGCTCGATATAGCGACCGAGCGACAGGAAGCGCCAGCCGGTGAAGCGGTACATGTTTTCGTGCACGAGACCGGCAAAGCCCGCGAGCTTGCGCAACAGGATGGTCATGGCATGGCTGGCGTCGTCGCCGGGCTTGACCGTTTCGTGGAAGCGGCGGGCGGTCTTGGCGAGATCGTTCAGCGCCAGCCAGCCGTCCGGCGAAAAGCGGTCGCGAATGTTGCTGGCGGAATAGACGGCGCTTTCGATGTTGCGCAGCAGGCTTTCCGGCACGGCCTCCTCGGTGTCGATGTCGACCGCCCCGAGATAGGCGCTGACATCGGCGAGCAGCGGCTGGGTGGGGTCGGCCGATTCGGCAAAGCGCGCGTGCCAGGCACGCAGGATGCGCAGTGCCCCTTCGGCGCGCTCGATGTAGCGGCCGAGCCAGAAGAGATTGTCGGCGGCACGGCTCGGCAGGCTGCCGGGCATGTTGCGGGTAAAGGTCTCTTCGGCCGGCAGCAACGTGTGGCGCTCGACCGGCTTGTCGGAGACGATCCAGACGTCGGCGGCCGAACCGCCGGCCTGCATGGCGATGGCGGCGACATCGTCGCCGCTGCCGATGCGAGCAAAGCCGCCGGGCATGATCTGCCAGCCCTTTTCGGTGCGGGCGGCAAAGACGCGCAGGCTCATCGGTCGTGGGATCAGCTTGCCGTTCACCCAGGCGGGTGTCGTTGAGAGCGTGACGACCTCCTGGCCAACGAGCTTCTGGCCGTCCTTCACCAGCCAGTCAGTAATCGATTCCTTGGCGGTGGTGCGCAGCGTCGACCCCAGCACGGATTGGCCGCTGTCGTCGAAGAAGGGCATGCAGGAATAGGCCGGGCCGATCACCATCTTTTCGATGTGCTTGGCGACATGCTCGCGTTCGGCCTTCTGTCCGCACCACCAGGTGGCGATCGACGGCAGTTTCAGCTCTTCGCCGCGCAGATGCCGACAGATGGTGGGCATGAAGGCGAGCAGCGCGCGGGTTTCGAGAATGCCGGAGCCGAGCGCGTTGACGATGGTGACGGTTTGCGCCCTAAGCGCCTCGACCAGGCCCGGCGTGCCGATGTGGGATTGCTGGTTGAGCTCCAGCGGGTCCGCGTAAGATGCGTCAAGGCGGCGCCAGAGCACGCTGATCGGCCTCAGCCCCGCGACGGTGCGGACCATGAGCTGGTCATTGACGACGGTGATATCCTCGCCCTCGAGCAGCATGAAGCCGAGATAGCGGGCGATATAGGCGTGCTCGTAATAGGTCTCGTTGGCCGGCCCCGGCGTCAGAACGGCGATACGGTCCGTCGCGCCGCGCTTTGCGCCCTGAAGCGTATCGCGGAAAGCGCCGAAGAAGGAGGCGAGGCGATGCACTTTGGTTTCGGCGTAGATGTCGGAAAAGGCGCGGGTGGTGGCGACGCGGGTTTCCAGAGCGAAGCCTGCACCCGACGGCGCCTGGGCGCGGTCGGCAAGTACCCACCAGTTGCCATCAGGGCCGCGGCCGATCTCGAAGGCAAGGAAATGCAGATAGTGCCCGCCCGCGGGCTTGATGCCGGCAAGTGGCCGCAGGAATTCCGGATTGCCGCCGACCAGCGCCGGCGGCAGCAGACCTTCCTGCACCAGCCGGTTGTCGCCATAAATATCGGCGATCACTTCTTCGAGCAGGTCGGCGCGCTGGCAAAGCCCTTCCGACAGCGTCTGCCATTCGCGCTCGTCGATCAGCACGGGAATATGCGAAATCGGCCAGTTGCGCTCGCTGAGGCCCTTTGCACCATAGGCGCGGTAGAAGACGCCGGCGTCGCGCAGGTAGCGGTCGGCGCGGGCGAAGCGCTCCAGCAGCTCCTGTTCCGGCATACGGCTGAGCGCAGCGAGCAGGTTCTGCCACACCGGGCGCACCGCTCCGGTATTGTCAACCATCTCGTCGGCGACGCCAGCCAGGGCCGAATAGGCAAAGGCCGGATCGTTACCGATGCCAGCCTTTACCTCATCACGCCGTTTCGTCGCGGGTTTTTTGCGCATGCTTATTCCTGTTTCAAACTCCTATCGGCCGCCTGAGATCGAGCGTCAGCGGAAATTCGCCCGACACCGTTTCCGTCCGCAGAGTATAATCGCCCGCCGTATGTCCCCAAGGCTCGAATCGCGCCAAGCGCCGCGCTTCTGCCTCGTTGCCATTGACGGGGAAGGTGTCATAGTTCCGGCCGCCCGGATGGGCAACATGGTAGATGCAGCCGCCGATCGAACGTTTGGACCATGTATCATAAATATCGAAGGTCAGTGGCGTATTGATCGGCAAGACAGGATGCAGGCCGGAAGCCGGGTGCCAGGCCTTGTAACGGACGCCGGCAACCGAAACGCCGGAGGCGCCCGTCGGCGTCAGCGGCATGGCGCGACCGTTGCAGGCAACAGTGTAGCGCGCCGGATTGTTGGTTTCGAGCCGAACCTGCAACCGCTCCAATGATGAGTCAACATAACGGACGGTGCCGCCGACTGCGCCTTCTTCACCCATGACATGCCACGGCTCGAGCGCCTGGCGCAGTTCCAGCTTGCTGCCCTCGTATTCGACTTCGCCGCAGAAGGGGAAGCGGAATTCGAGCTGGGCCTGGAACCATTCGGGGCGAAGGTCGAAGCCGTTTTGCCGGAGATCCGCGAGCACATCGAGAAAATCCTGCCAGATATAGTGCGGCAGCATGAAACGGTCGTGCAGCGCCGTGCCCCAGCGGACGAAATTGCCGTCGATCGGGTTGCGCCAGAAGCGGGCGATGAGGGCGCGGACCAGCAATTGCTGGGCAAGGCTCATGCGGGCATTCGGCGGCATTTCGAAGCCTCGGAATTCCACCAGGCCGAGGCGGCCCGTCGGTCCATCCGGCGAAAACAGCTTGTCGATGCAGATTTCCGAGCGATGGGTGTTGCCGCTGACGTCGGTCAGGAGATTGCGGAACAGGCGGTCGACGAGCCATGGCAGGGGCGGGATGCCCTGGCCGGGGGCCGGCACCTGGGCCATCGCGATTTCCAGCTCGTAGAGGCTGTCGTGACGCGCCTCGTCGAAGCGCGGGGCCTGGCTGGTCGGGCCAATGAACAGACCGGAGAAAAGGTAGGAGAGTGCCGGATGCCGCTGCCAATGCAGCACCAGGCTCTTCAGCAGGTCCGGGCGGCGCAGGAAGGGGCTGTCGCCCGGATTGGCGCCGCCGACGACGACATGGTTACCGCCGCCGGTGCCGGTGTGGCGGCCGTCGATCAGGAACTTGTCGGTGCCGAGGCGCGTCAGCCGAGCCTCTTCATAGACCGCCGTGGTGATGTCAACGCAGTCCTGCCAGTTTGATGCCGGGTGAATATTGACTTCGATCACGCCGGGATCGGGGGCGACGCGGATCACGTTGATGCGTTCGTCCTGAGGCGGCGAATAGCCTTCGATATGCACCGGCAGCCCGAGTTCCGACGCCGCATTTTCGGCAGCAGCCAGCAGTTCGAGATACTGCTCGATGCTTTCGGTCGGCGGCATGAAGACGCAGAGCCGGCCGTCGCGCGGCTCGACCGAGATGGCGGTGCGGACCGCGCCTCGGATATCGCCAAGTTTCTGTTCGACGCGCGATTGCCCGCTTTCATCGGCCTGGAACGAAGCCTCCGGCATTGCCCGGCCGGCGGGCACGATGACATCCGGCAAGGGCGTGCGCGGGATGGAGGGGTCGACGGTGTGGATATAGGGGTAACGGGACGGCGGCACGTAAGGCAGGGTGCCGAGCGGCAGGCGGTAGCCGATCGGCGAATCACCCGGCATCAGATAGATCTTGCCGCGGCGCGTGCTCCACTTTTCGCTCACCCAGCGCGTGCCTGCGGCGCGCGCATTCCAGGCCTGTACGGGGAGGACATAGCCGGTCGCCGTTGTCAGGCCGCGCTCGAAGACGCGGGCGATGCGGCTGCGCTCCTCGGGGTCTTTGAGTTTCGAATTGGAGGGATCGACGTTTTCCGGCAGGCTGCCTTCCTTGATGATCCATTCGGCCGGGTCCTCATAGGCCGGCAGCACCATGTCGGGCTCGATCGCCAGTTCCTTGGCAATTGCGCTCAGAAGCTTTCCGGCATCCTCCACGCTGGCGCCGGTTTTGGCGGTTTCTTGCGCGATCAGGGCGGGGTTCTGCCAGACGGGCTTGCCGTCCTTGCGCCAGTAGAGCGAGAAGGTCCAGCGCGGCAGGCTTTCGCCCGGATACCATTTCCCTTGGCCATAGTGCAGGAAGCCGCCGGGCGCGAAGCGATCGCGCAGGCGGCGGATCAGCTGATCTGCCCGGTCGCGCTTGGTCGGGCCAACGGCGGTGGTGTTCCATTCTTCAGCTTCGAAGTCGTCGATCGAGATGAAGGTCGGCTCGCCGCCCATGGTCAGGCGTACGTCGTCGCTTTGCAGGACGCGGTCGACCTCTTCGCCGAGCGCATTCAGGGCATCCCAGCTTTCGTCGGAGAAAGGCTTGGTGATGCGCGGATGCTCGGCAACGCGGGTGACCTTCATCGCGAAGTCGAATTCAGTGTTGGCTTCGCCGAAATAGCCGCCGGAGATCGGGGCGGCGTTGCGGTAATGCGGGGTTGCTGCGAGCGGAATATGGCTCTCGCCGGTCAGCAAGCCGGACGTCGGGTCCAGGCCGACCCAGCCGGCGCCGGGAAGATAGACCTCCACCCAGGCGTGCAGATCGGTGAAGTCGACTTCCGTGCCCGAGGGGCCGTCGAGCGCCTTCAGGTCCGGGGTGAGCTGAATGAGGTAGCCGGAGACGAAGCGGGTGGCGAGACCCAGATGACGAAGGACCTGGACGAGCAGCCAGCTCGTGTCGCGACAGGAGCCTTTGACCGTCTCCAGTGTTTCCTCCGGCGTTTGTACGCCGGTTTCCAGGCGGATAACATAGCCGATCTCCTGCTGCAGCCGCGCATTGATGCCGACGATCATGTCGACGGTGGGCTGCTGCTCGGAGCGGTCGAGCGTGGCGAGGAAGGCTTCGAGGCGCGGTCCCGGCACCTCCGGCTTCATGTAGATCGACAGATCCTCGCGAAGCGTCTCGGGATAGTCGAAGGGCCATTTGGTGGCCTCTTCCTCGACGAAGAAATCGAAGGGATTGTAGACCGTCATGTCGGCAACGAGATCGACCTCGATCTTCAACTCGGTCACCGGATCGGGGAAAACGAAGCGGGCGAGATAATTGCCGTAGGGATCCTGCTGCAGATTGACGAAGTGATTGGAGGGCGTGACCTTCAGCGAGTGGCTGAGAACGCGTGTTTTGGAATGCGAGGCTGGTTTCAGGCGGATGACTTGGGGGCCAAGGCGGATCGGATTGTCGTATTTGTAATGGGTGAGATGATAGATGCTCGCTTTGATCGCCATATTGTCTCTTTGCCTAGCCCCGCATCGTTGTGCGGCAGTTGCCGTTCCCGGTGGCAGTGTGTGCAATGCAGCGAGAGAATGCAAGGCGTCTTGGCGGTCAATCGGGGCTGTCCCGTATAATGCGAAAGCAAAAGCGGCGAGCTTTCGCCCGCCGCATTGAAATCATTGCTGTCTAAGACATTACTGCGCCGCGCGTCCAACCGGACGCGCTAGGGTCGCAGTAACACTTTGAACTGGCGCATAATCCTTTCCTTAAATCGATTCCGATTTAAGGGGTTATGCGCTAGCTTCTGCCGAATTCATCGACCAGACGGATGATGTCGTCTTCGCCGAGATAGGAGCCCGTCTGCACCTCGATCAGCTCCAGCAGGATCTTGCCGGGGTTGGACAGGCGGTGGACTTCCCCGAGCGGAATATAGATCGACTCGTTCTCGCGCAGCATCTGCACATTTTCGCCGACCGTCACTTCCGCCGTGCCCTTGACGACGATCCAGTGTTCAGAGCGGTGGTGATGCTTTTGCAGCGACAGCTTCTTGCCGGGCAGGACGAAGATCCGTTTCACCTGGAAGCGTTCGCCGTTCAGCACCGAGGTATAGCCGCCCCAGGGACGATAGGATGTCGGATGCGTTTCGGTGAGCTTGGCCGTCGCCTTGTGACCCGCCAGCAGCTTGACCAGCTTGCCGACTTCCTGGCTGTCCTTGAGGTGGCCGACATAGACGGCGTCTTCGCTGGCGATGACCGCGACGTCCTCTAGTCCTTGTACGGCGAGATGGATGCCGTGGGTCATGACGAGCGAGTTCTTGGTGTTGATCAGCGTCGTGCTGCCGGCCGCGACATTGCCGTTGTCGTCCTGCTTGCCGACTTTCCAGACCGAATCCCAGCTTCCGAGATCCGACCAGGTAAAGGGCGAGGGGACCACGGCTGCGTTCGCCGTCTTTTCCATCAGCGCGTAGTCGATGGAGATATCGGGGCTCTTTGCGAAGGAGTCGGCATCCAGGCGGGTGAAGTCGAGGTCGCGCTTCGATTTGGAGACCGCCTTGCTGGCTGCCTTTTCGACCTCTGGCGCATATTCGCTGATTTCGGACAGAAGCTGGGCGGCAGAGAACATGAACATGCCGGAGTTCCAATAGAACCCGCCGCTGGCGATCATCTCCTTGGCCTTTTCGAGCACCGGCTTTTCGACGAAGCGCTTGACGACGTGGGCACCGGTCGGCAGCGCCTTGCCGCTTTCGATATAGCCATAGCCGGTTGCCGGCTCAGTCGGTGCAATGCCGAAGGTGACAAGCTTGCCCTGAAGCGCTGTGTCACGGGCGATCCGGACGCAATCGTAATAGGTCGCGTTGGCATCGATCTCGTAGTCGGAGCCGAGGACGTGCATGGTCGCGTCCTTGCCGAAGAGTTCGGTGACGAGCGCAGCGGCGGCGGCGACGGCGGCGGCGGTGTTGCGGGCAACCGGCTCCAGCAGCACGGCGGCCAGTGTCAGGCTGAGTTCACGCGCCTGCTCGGCGACGAGGAAGCGGAATTCTTCGTTGGTGAGCACGATCGGCGCTTCATAAAGCTCGGGATCGGAAACGCGCTCCAGCGTGTTCTGAAAGAGCGTCCTGTCGCCGATGAACTGAATGAATTGCTTTGGCGCCGAGGCGCGAGACAGCGGCCATAACCGTGTTCCCTTGCCTCCGGCCATGATCACCGGGACGATTTTCGCTGCCATTCTTTCTCTCTCCTAGACACTTGTTCAAGCGTTACGCGAAGGTTTGCAACCTATAGGATTATCGACACAGTTCCTTCGACAACTCTTATCGCCATTGCGATCTGCCGTCGACTGGGAACTTTATCGACTTTAGTGTGGAAATTCTAATAGACTCTCATCGGAGAGCTTACGTTTCGACGAAAAGGAGGCAGCCGTATGGCGGATTGCTTGCCGCGAGAGGCGACCGTCGCCGCTCCAAGCGGCAACGGTCATATATTCTTCTCTACGCCTCGGCCCGGTCGCCCGGTTCTTCATGGGCAGGCCCATGCTGGACGCCGTTGCGCTTATTGTAGCGGATAGACGACCACAGTGAGATGCCGATCAGGGCGGCGCCGCCAAGGCCGGTGATGACCTCCGGAATATGCATGAGCGTCTGGACGTACATGATCACCGAGAGGATCAGGATCGCGTAGAAGGCGCCGTGCTCCAGATAGCGATAGTGGGCAAGCGTCCCCTTTTCCACCAGCATGATCGTCATGGAGCGCACATACATGGCGCCGATGCCGAGGCCGATGGCGATGATGAAGAGGTTCTGGGTCAGCGCGAAGGCGCCGATGACGCCATCGAAGGAGAAGCTGGCGTCGAGAACCTCGAGATAAAGGAAGGCGCCGAAGCCACCCTTGGCGGCAGCACTCATCGTCTTCTGCGAAGCGTCGAGAAAGCCGGCCAGGACTTCCACCAGCAGGAAGGTCAGGAGGCCGTAGATGGAGGCATGCAGGAACGTCGTTGAATCCTCGCCGTCGAGCAGGGAGGAGAAAACCAGAATGAGGATCAGTACGAAGGCGATCTCGATGCCCTTGATGGTGGCGAAACGCGCCATCGCCTTTTCCACGAAGGCAATCCAGTGCACATCTTTCTCGTGATTGAAGAAATAGGTGAGGCCGACCATCATCAGGAAGGTGCCGCCGAAAGCGGCGATAGGCAGATGGGCGTCATGCATGATCCGCGCATACTGCTCCGGCTCGGCGGCCGCGAGTTTCAGCGCTTCCCAGGGATTGATCCAAGCCGCGATGGCGACGATCGCCAGCGGGAAGATGATACGCATGCCGAAGACGGCGATGACGATGCCCCAGGTCAGGAAGCGATGCTGCCAGAGCGGCGTCATCTCTTTCAGTTTGTTGGCATTGACGATGGCGTTGTCGAAGGAGAGCGATATCTCCAGCACGGCAAGCACCGCGCAGATGAAGAAGGCTGTCGCGAGGCCGCCGAACGTGCCGGTCGCATTCCAGCCCAGCAGCGCGCCGAGGGCGAGGCCGGCGGCTGTAACAGCGAAAGCCCAGCCGAAATAGCCGAGCACGGATCTGGGGGAGGTGGGCTGCGTCATGGGCGCACCTCGCAGCAAACCAAGGGGAGATATTGGGATCGAAGGCGCAGCCGCGTGCCAAATACGGCATGCGGGTAAGGCATGGTCACACTATTCATGAAAAGAAATCCGCCGGCTCATCTGCAGGCGGTACCGACATCGCGAGAGCGCCGTAAAAACTCTCGCCAGAGGGGCCCGGCACCATATTCAGTCCGCAGCCGATGTCAGAAGGCGCGGAACATTGCCGATAATTAATGATGTTCCGGCGCAGGTCAAGGGCGAGCGTGAGGCATGATGCTATTGTCTCTTATAATCCAGAAATTTCGGAACCAAACGGAGAAGGGGACGTTGGCTCTCAGGTGGGCACGGCTATGTCCATTGCCGAACAGAAAACAGCGGACAAGGAGAACCTCCATGAGCCCCCATCCCATTCATCCCAAGGCGAAGGAACAAAGGCCGGAGCTGACGGCACGGCAGAAACGTGCGCGTCCGAACTCCCTGCGCCAGGCGCAGGTGCTGCCACCACATAATGTCGATCTGACGTTGCAGCCAACGACGCATGACGATGTCCACGTACCGGCCCATGTCAGCGGCGCGGATCTATCGCGCGAGGCGCCGGGCGACGCCAATCATGCGGGCAAGAAAAAAGGCGGCTCCCAGTAAAATCCGGAAAGGGCGCTTTCAGGCGCCCTTCCTCGACGGGGATGCGTTCGGCCGGTCTGAAGCTATCGGTTATTTTTTGGTGCGCGGCGGCTTGCCGTTCGACAGAAAGCTGCCGGTAAAGCTCAGTTCGGTCGATTTCGCCGAGCACTGGAACGCGACGGGCTTGCCGGAATAGGGGTTGGAGAAGGTGCAGACGCCTTTTGCCTCAACCTGGCCAGCCATCTTGTTGCCGGCGCCGGTGGAGATGACGTCGATCGGCAATTGTATCGTTCCCTTGGTCGCGCCAGGCTTTATCCCACGTCCGTCGCCCTGGAAGCCAAGCATCTTGCCGCCTGCCGAAAAGATAAAGGTTACGGAGCCGTCCGGTCCAGTCACGCTGGCGATCTGCGGCGTGCAGCCTTTGGATGCGTCGAGCTTGCCGACGACCAGCTTGGAGCACTTGCCGTCGATGACGGCCACGCCGGGGCCAGGAAAATTCTGCGCGCCGGCACTCGTGGCAACGGTCATGACTGTCAAAGCAATGGCAAGGCCTGCGAATCGCATGTTACGGGCTCCTTTAAAGCCCGGACACGTTTGCCGATCGAAATGTGGCAGTCAACCCGCAGAGCCCAGATACGACCGCGGGCAGGGCGCCGGACTACTCCGGCACAAGCGTTCCGATCAGTTGCAGAAGCGCATTCTGCCGATTGCCGCCGCCGGCCAGAAAGTCATAGAGGGTCATCTGCTTCTCGGTGCCGCCATCGACGACATAATCGGATTGGCGGATGACGAAGACCTCGCCGCTGTCGGTGTCACGGGCGAGATGGAACAGATACTCATCACCGTTGGGCTTGTGATTTTTATAGAACTGCTTCTTTACAATCGCCATCTCGTCCTCCCGTACGATCAATGCCTTAGCATAACAGTAGTGTGACAGCGCGAGCGGAAGTCAAGCGCTCATGGGTGGAAATTGTGCGGATCCTGTCCGCCGGCAATGGGTTCTGATGCAGAACATCAGCATGTGATTGGATATTGAAGGAAAGAGCTTTATTCTCAGCCTGCGCGATCGAGCATTCGAGGCGCCATGAGCGAGAGGTCAAAGCAGATGAGAATGATGTTGGCATTGGGAGCTCTATTGAGCTTGGCTTGCGTCTCCGCAGGCGAAGCGCCCTCGAACTATCAATCATACCACGGCGGCATTCGCGCCGACAGCGATCCCGTGCTTCTGGAGCGATATGACAGGGCGCTGAACCGTTGCGAACCGGAGGCCTATTCCTGGCGTCGGGGATCGCCCGATCCAAACAGCACCCTGTATATTCTGGCATTGAGAAATTGTTTGTATAGACACGGTTTCGTGGATCGCGGCTTCTATGCCTATCCCACGTCGGCAGTGTTCCAGCACTTCCTGGATCTCTGATCCGCCGACCGTTTCCTGTTGCATTCGGAAGTGCCTTTTCCACACTTTGGAAAGGGTGCTTTTCGCCTGGAGGAAGCATTGGTCCGGCATGCAGGACCAATATGAAAAAAGGGCTCTCGGTTTCCCGAAAGCCCTTGCTTTTCAGCGAATTAGGATGGTGGGCGTGACAGGGATTGAACCTGTGACCCCTACGATGTCAACGTAGTGCTCTCCCGCTGAGCTACACGCCCATCCGATGGCGGCGCATAGATCATAAAACCTTGGGAGCCGTCAATAGGCTTTTTTCAATTTTATGACGCTGTGCGCCGCAAGCCTTATGCGGCAAGGAGTTTGTTCACTTCGTCGACGAGTTCGCGCAGGTGGAACGGCTTGGAAAGCACCTTCGCATCCTTCGGCGCCTTCGAATCAGGGTTCAGCGCGACGGCGGCAAAACCGGTGATGAACATCACTTTCAGGTCTGGATCGAGCTCGGTGGCGCGGCGCGCCAGCTCGATGCCATCCATTTCCGGCATGACGATATCGGTCAGGAGCAGCGAAAAGGGCTCTTCGCGCAGCCGGTCATAGGCGCTTGCTCCGTTGTCAAAGGACAAGACCTTGTAGCCGGCCTTTTCCAGTGCCTTCACAAGGAAGCGACGCATGTCGTTGTCATCTTCGGCAAGAAGTATCTTCTGGGTCATCATCTGTTTCGCTAATCAACTGTTGTCTTGTTGGACTTGTCCAGCGTGTAAGGTAGCCGGTGGCCGTAAACAAGCCGTGAATGGTCGGACGGGATATAATCATCCGCGTTCGCTACCGCGCGGTTGCAACCGGAGTCCGTCTCGCGCGGACATGAAATCGGGGCCCCAGGGTCCGACGCTTTTATGGCGTTGGATTAAGGCCATTTCACTAAAGTTAGTATGGACTTGCGGGCATGCAACTGGCAACATGTATATTGCGACAGGTTGTAGACACGGTAAAAATGTTGATGTCCGCAGAGATGCGTAATTTCGAGATTTTCGAGGTATTGGAGCCCGTCTCCCAGACAATTCCCTTTGTCTATAGTTCGCCCCATAGCGGTCGCATCTACCCGCCCGATTTCATCGCTCAGTCTCGCCTGCAGGGCATCGCCATCCGCCGCTCGGAAGATCATTATGTCGACGAGTTGTTTTCGGCGGCGAGCGATCTTGGCGCGCCGCTGCTGCTCGCCAATTTTCCGCGTGCCTATATCGACGTCAATCGCGAGCCCTATGAACTCGATCCGCGCATGTTCGATGGCGCGTTGCCGCCTTATGCCAATGTCAATTCGCTGCGGGTCGCCGGTGGTCTTGGCACGATCCCGCGAATCGTCGCCGAAAATATGGAAATCTATGCCCGGCGCGTGCCCGTCGAGGAGGCGCTCAGGCGTATCGACACGATCTACAAGCCCTATCACGCGACGCTGCGTCGGCTGATCGCCCGCACTCATGTCCAGTTCGGCTTCGGCGTGCTGGTCGATTGCCATTCGATGCCGGGCAATATCCGCATCGCCGGCAGCAACATGCGGCCCGATTTCATTCTTGGCGACCGTTATGGCACCAGCGCCTCCGCGGAGCTGTCGCGTGCCGCCATGCAGATCCTCGAGGAGATGGGCTTCAACGCGGTGCGCAACAAGCCCTATGCCGGCGGTTTTATCACCGAGCACTACGGCCGCCCCTCCCGCGGGCTGCATGCCCTCCAGATTGAGGTCAATCGCTCGCTCTATGTCGATGAGGCGACGCTGGAGAAGCGTGCCGATTTCGATCAGGTTGCTGCCGCCATCACCCTGTTCATGAAGCGCATCGCCGAACATGTGGAATCCTACGCAGGCGACCCGGCGCTGGCGGCGGAGTAGGGCGTAGCGAAATGTCGATGCCTCGGATGAGGGGCTATCTCGGATTTTCCAGAACTAACAGAATCTGTCGAATCGCCTGACTACGGCGATGTCCGAGTATATTTGCTGTTGCCGGGTGCCAGTATCTGGCCTCTTCCCGCAGGCGCAGCGACTCTCTTCGACAAAAAAAGAACCGCGCTTGTGGCGCGGCTAAGTCTAGGGAGGAAACACCCAAGGAGGGTATTTACAGTCAGAAGACTGTAGGGGGATGATGCTACCGCATTGCACAAATGTCAAGCAGAATATTGCAGTGCAAAATATTTAGGCAATTTAGGAATTTCTGCTTGATCTGCGAGCATTCCGCCTCTTGCATCGGCATTCGGTTTGCTTCCCGATCTTTATGCGTTATGACTTCGCCCGCCCCGTCATTTATCCGGATCGACCATGCTTCCTGATCGCGCGTTCTTCTATCGTCTGGCCGAAGCGGCCAAGGCCGAAACCCTGCCGCGCTTTCGCGCCGGCATCGATGTGGTCAACAAGGAAGCCCAAGGCTTCGATCCGGTGACCGAGGGTGATCGGGCCGCCGAGGCGGCAATCCGGACGCTGATCGAGGCGGAATTTCCCGATCACGGCATTCTGGGCGAGGAGCACGGCAATGTCGGGCTCGACCGCGAGCATGTCTGGGTGATCGACCCGATCGACGGTACGCGAGCCTTCATCTCGGGCGTGCCTGTTTGGGGAACGCTAATCGGCCTGCAGAAAAACGGCCGTGCCATCATGGGCATGATCGACCAGCCGTTTACCGGCGAGCGTTATTTCGCGGATGGCAGCGGCTCGACCTATTCCGGTCCGGATGGCGAAAGGCGCCTGCGGGTGCGCGATTGCGGCAGCCTGTCGAAGGCCATTCTCTTCACGACTTCACCGCATCTCTTTGTCGGCGAGGAGATGGTGAAGTATCGCGAGATCGAGAGCCAGGTACGGCTCTTCCGCTACGGCACGGATTGCTACGCCTATGCTCTGCTTGCCGCGGGCCATATCGACCTCGTCATCGAAAATTCGCTAAAACCCTATGATGTCGGCGGCATTATCCCCGTCATCGAGCAGGCAGGTGGCATCATCACCACCTGGGACGGCGGCCGGCCGGAAATGGGCGGCTCCATCATCGCCGCCGGCAGCCGCGCAGTCTATGATCAGGCGCGAGCCATCCTGTCGCGCTAACTCTTGTTTTTAGGCAATTCCGGACGGCAACCTGCAGTACACTTTTCCTGGGATTGCGCTAGCTTCCGACGTCCATTGCCTCGGCATTCGCTTCGGCATCGCTGCCGGGAATGAAAGCATTGATGGCCGCTAGCGCCGCGTTTCGGTAGATATCGCGCTCCTGCAGGATTTCATGCTTGGATCCGTAAATGGGCACGAGTTGCGCCGCGCGGAAGTAGCGCGCCAGCCGCTCCTGATCGGCATAGGGCACGATGCCATCGCGGGTCGGTGCGATCAGTACCGTCGGAATGCTGATCGAGAACAGATGTTCGGGTCTGGTGACATGGTCGATGGCACGAAAAGCTTCCGACAGCCAGCGCGCCGTCGGCGGCCCGAGCACGAGCTGCGGATAGGTAGCGGCGATTCCCGTGTTACGCTGGTAGCGCCGCTCGTCGCCGGTCAGCGGGTTTTCGGAGAACGGTCTTTCCAGATTTTTCTTGCTGAATTGAATCCGGCCAAGACCGATGGCGCTGGCTGCGCCTGAGATGGCGCGCACGAGACCGGGCGAAGCTCCCTGGCCCATGAGGCCGACGAAGGGTGCGAGCAGCACCATGCGCTCGATCCGGCTCGCCAGCCGGGGTGCCGCCGACAGCGCGATCAGTGCGCCGGTCGAATGCGCGAGCAGGAAGAAGGGCAGGCGCGTGTCCGGCAGTACGATCTCGTCGAGGAAGGCGGTGAGATCGCGTTCGTAATCGGAAAAACGGTGGACATGCCCGCGCCTCGGATCCCTCAGCAGCCGCTCGGATCCACCCTGGCTACGCAGATCGAAGGTTGCGACCCACAGCCCCTTGGCGGTGAGATCGCGGATTGTCTCCAGATATTTCTCGATGAACTCGTTGCGGCCCTGCAGCAGCACCACGGTTCCCTTGGCGACAGGCTGCTCGCTGCGGAAGACGGCATAGCGCAGCTTGCGCCCGTCGAAGCTTTCGAAGAACCCCTCGATGCGGTTGTCCGGCACCGGATTGTCTGGCGTGGAATAGAGGATCGAATCCATGACGATGTCGCGCCTCGCTAGCGGGGTGGTTCGTCTTAAGGGGATAGCGCAGGTGGGGGGAATTGCAACAGGTTTATTGTCGGTTCTGCAGTCGAATATCCGGTGCCGATATATTCTCCATCGGCCTCTCCGATGGCAACGCTGGTACCTAAGACGCCTTCAAAAGGGCCTTCTCAAAACATCGTCCTCATCAGGCCTTTGGTGTCGCGCCGCGGCGTTCGAGTGCGGTCTTGCGGATGATGTCGGCGATTTCCGGGCTGCTGCTGGACAGCATCTGGAAATCCGAGGAATAGAGCGACAGCAGCGAGACTTCAGTCGAAGCGCTGACGGTCGCTGAGCGGGGGTCGCCGCTGATCAGCGCCATCTCGCCGAAGAAGCTGCCGGAGCCGAGCTCTACAGGGTTCGGGGTGGCGACGGTGACGCGACCCTCGACGATGAAGAACATCTGATCGCCCGTCTCGCCCTTGCGGCAGATTATGGCGCCGGCCGGCACGACACGAGGTCTCAGCGCTCGCACAATCTCGATGAGCGCGCCCGAACCGAGCTTCTCAAACAGTGGTACTGCTGCAACCAGTTGCCAATTGCGCACGAAGTCCTGGCGGCGGACTTCTTCGTAGAAGCCTGTAGCGAGGATACCGGCCCACAGCGCAAAGATGCCGATTCCGCTCATCATGACCAAGCCGGCAGGGACGCGACCGGCGAAACTTTGCGGAATCTCGTCGCCATAGCCGGTGGTGGATAGCGTAACCACCGCCCACCACATCGCTAGGGGGATGCTGCCGAATTTGTCAGGCTGGACGTTGCGCTCGATGATATAGGCTGCCAGTGCCGCGCCGAACAGAACGATGCCGAAAATCGAGGTGACGCCGATCAGGTTGCGCGCCTCTTTGGTCAGCACCCTGCCCAGCAGCCGGAAGAAGGTCGAGCCGCGCAGCGGCTTCAAAAGCCAGATAGCACAATAGAGGCTTTGGTCGCGGCCGCGGACGAAAAGCAATGCGGCCACGGGGACCAAAACCGCAAGCACGTCGACGGTGGTTTCCAGCACCTTGCCGCGAGCCTCTCTCGTCCGCTGCATGAACAGCGTCTCGATCAATTGCAGAACATAGGCGGCCCAGACGCTGGCGAGCAGCACTTCCAAGATGAACCTGGTTGATCCGGCTATATCAGGCGTCGTCAGCGCAGCCACTGTCAACAGACCGACTGCGGCGAGCAGCGCGTTCAGCGATGCGGAAATCTTCGAGAAAGGGAGCGCCGACATTCAATACCCCGACTGGGCAGCCACTCTCCCAGAATAGGATGTCTTCGGTCCAAACGTAAAGGGCTTGTGGGACATGTACGGCGGCCAAGTGTTGACCAGCGAATTAAGCAATTTATGGCTGACTTTTCAATCAGATTTCAATCGTTTCTGACATTCCTTGGAATCGCGGAAGATTACGCCGGTTAAGGTGATCATGAGGTAGCGCAAGACTTTGGGGGAACTGCAATGATTTTTGCTTTTCTCGGCATGACGAGCGACCACCTCCGTGCGGTGCCCAGCATTCCACGCCCTGGGCCCTTATTGCTGTCCGACATCCAACGGAAAACCCTTGAAAGGCTTGATCTCCTTCAGAACGAATGTTGTCTGCATCTCCTTGATGCGCGGCAGGCGGCGCACTACCCGCATGGCGAAATCGGCGTAACTGTCGAGATCCGCGGCCACGACCTGCAGCAGGAAATCGGCGTCTCCGGCGATGCTGTAGCAGGCGACGACCTCGCTCAGTTTCAGGACGTCCTGCGAGAATTCCTCCGCTTCCGCCTCACTGTGGCTGTCGATCTTGACCCGGATGAAGGCGAGAACCCCAAGGCCGATCTGTCGCCGATCCAGAACCGCCGTATAGCTCTGAATGACGCCGCTCTCCTCCAATTGCCGAACCCGCCGCCAACAGGGCGAGGTCGAAAGCCCGACCTCGGCGGAGAGCGCCTGATTCGTCAGGCGGCCATCGTTCTGGAGGGCGCCGAGGATGCGTGTATCGACGGGTTCAAGCGGAAAGGGCATATTTCACCTTATTGGGAGTTAAATTGGGTAAGATCTACCATAACTGAAAATTTTCAAGCAATGAAAGGCAGGATAATTCCCATGGTGAGATATATTCTCCGCGGCAGTTTCATCATCTGCTGCAGGTTCTCATGCTCCCCGATATTCGTCTTGCCATCGTCATCAATCCGGAACTGCCAATTGGCCTGATCGCCAACACGGCGGGCGCGATCGCCATTGGTCTCGGTGCCAGGTTTCCTGGTCTTGCGGCTTGCCAGCTTGCCGATCGCGACGATCGCGCCATCGATATCAGCTCCAACCTGCCGGTTCCGATCCTGCAGGCCGACGCGGATACGATCCGGGCGCTGATGCTGAAGGCCCTGCCGCAACCGAACGAGCGGGCAATCGTCCCCTTTCCGGCCTTTGCACGCTCGCTGCATGATTACACGGACTATGAGGCGACGTTTCCGGGCCGGGATCTGTCCGAGGAAGTGATCGATGGATTGGGATTGGCTGGTCCTTCGAAATGGGTGAAATCGCTGACCGGTTCCCTGAAGCTTTTGCGGTAGGCCGCCAAAGCATAAAAAAGGCCGGCTTGCGGAGATAGAGAGATCCGCTGAGCCGGCCGAGTAAGGACTGAAGAAGAAGGGACGATATGCTTCAGTCATCGGATGTAATTGATGCATCCGACGGTTATATTGATAGTCCCGCCAGCCTGAACGGGCGCCGAACCGGGTGTTCATCTGCGGTTCACGCGGCTTTTCGCCGAAATCCGAGGCCAGCCATCGGGGCCTTGAACTCCTGAAATGCGATCACCATCTCCATTCTGCGGGTGCCAAACGGGCCTGCAAAACCGTCCCGAGGCCGCCCAGAGCGGGGTCGCGGGGCAAATCGTAAATCGCAATCGTCGCTCACAGGAGGACACCATGCGTCACGTAGACTTTACTCCCCTTTACCGTTCCACCGTCGGTTTCGACCGTCTCTTCACCATGCTCGACAGCCTTGCGCAGCCGGATCAGGGTCAGACCTATCCGCCCTACAATATCGAGCGCACCGGCGAGAACACCTATCGCATCACCATGGCCGTTGCCGGGTTTGACGAAAAGGAACTGAGCATCGAGGCTCATGCCCATGTTCTGCAGGTCAAGGGTGAAAAGAGCGAAGAGCCGGCGGAAGCCAGCGAATATCTCTATCGCGGCATCGCCAAGCGCGCCTTCGAGCGCCGTTTCCAGCTCGCCGATCACGTTGAGGTCCAGGCGGCTTCGCTGAAGAATGGTCTGCTGCACATCGATCTGTTGCGCAACATTCCGGAAGCCATGAAGCCCCGCCGCATCTCCATCGCCGCCGAGCCGGTCGATACCCCGAAGGCGATCGAAGCTCATATTAGCTAACCGTCGTCAGCCGACAGGCTGAGGACAGATCCTCCCAAGATCAAAAAATAAGGCGGCGCTCCGATGGGGCGCCGCCTTTGTCTTTGGTACTATCGGGAATGTGGCTAGGCTGCGTTCGTGGCTCCATTGGCCTCGGTTTCCGCCTTGGCCGTCTCCCGCCTCCTGGCCGCATCGGCATATTTCTGGGCGAGGAAGGCGCAGGTCATCAGCTGGATCTGATGGAACAGCATCAGCGGCAGGACGATGGCGCCGATACCCTGGCCGGCGAAGATGACGTTGGCCATCGGCACGCCGCTTGCCAGCGACTTCTTTGAGCCGCAGAAGGTGATGGTGATCTCGTCGGCCTTGGAAAAGCCGAGCGCGCGGCTGCCGAACATGGTGATGCAGAGCACCATTGCCAGCAGCACCATGTTGGCAACGATGACGGTGGCGATGTCGAGCACCGAGAAGGTGTGCCACAGTCCTTCGACGACGGCCTCGCTGAAGGCCGAATACACGACCATCAGGATCGAGCCGCGGTCGACCGGCATCAGGATCTTCTTCTTCGAGCGGATCCAGTCACCGATCCACGGCTGCAGCAGCTGTCCTGCGATGAAGGGGGCGAGCAGCTGCAGCATGATCTGCCATAGCACGTCCCAGGAAAAGCCGCCGCCCTGGCCGCCGACCGAAAATAGCACGCCGACGAGCAGCGGCGTCAGGAACATGCCGAAGATGTTCGAGGCAGACGCAGAGCAGATGGCAGCCGGAACGTTGCCGCCGGCGATCGAGGTGAAGGCGATGGACGACTGCACGGTCGAGGGCAGGACGCTCAGGAACAGCAAGCCGGTATAGAGCGACACCGGCAGAATGCTGTTCGGTACGACCTGGCCGATGCCGAGCACCAGCAATGGGAAGATGCCGAAGGTCGTCAGCAGGATGACCAGATGCAGCCGCCAATGCAGCATGCCGGCGATGACGACATCGCGTGACAGGCGCGCGCCGTGCAGGAAGAACAGCAGGCCGATCGCGAAGTTCGTGGCGATACTGAAATAGTGAGCGCTCGCTCCCTGAACAGGAAAGAAGGATGCCGTCAGGACCGTCAGGACGAGCAGCATGGTGAAGGTGTCTGGAAGAAAGCGGCGCATCGTGCCAACCCCAATCGCAATTACAAGCCGTAAGAATGTCCTTGCAGATAGACCTATTGCGATCCACGATGCAAGGAATAACAGTTATCGTAAATCAGGATGAAAGCGATGCTCGATCTCACGCAATTGCGCAGCTTCGTCGCCGTCGAGCAGATGGGCAGCTTCACGCTGGCTGCCGAGCGGCTTGGGCTGGGTCAGTCCACGGTGAGCCAGCACATCCAGCGGCTGGAAGCCACGCTTGGGCGCAGGCTGCTCGCGCGTGACACGCATCGGGTGGTGTTGACGGGCGACGGCGAGGCGCTACTCGGCCATGCTCGGCAGATGTTGTCGATCGAAGGCGAGGTGCAGCAGCTTTTTGCCGGCAACAGCCTGCGTGGCAGTCTGCGGCTCGGCGTTTCAGAGGATTTCGTCACCAGCCAGTTGCCGGATGTGCTGGAGGATTTCGTCCGCTCGCATCCCTCGGTCGATTTCGAACTGACAGTTGCGCTCAGCGGTACACTTTATGAGATGCAGGATAATGGCGATCTCGATCTCGTGCTCGCCAAGCGCCGTCTCGGCGATGTCAGGGGAAGGCTGGTCTATCGCGAGCCTCTGGTCTGGCTGGCGCGCGATCCCGCTCGTATCCGCGCGCTTGCTGGGCCGGTGCCGCTGATCGCCTTTCCAGCGCCGAGCGTTACGCGCGCCGTGGCGCTGGAAGCGCTGCGCCGCCAGCAGGTGCCTTGGCGCATCGTCTGCACCTGTGGCAGCCTCAGCGGATTGACGGCGGCGGCCCGCGCCGGCATGGGCGTCCTCGTCCAGCCGCGCAGCATGGCGCCGGCGGGATTGTCGGAAATTGCGCCGGGCTGGCTGCCGGCGCTGGAGGATGTCGAGTTCGTGCTGGTGCCGCGCAAGGGTGCCGATCAGCTGCTGGTCAGCGCCTTGTCGGAGGATATCCTGGCGAAAGTGAGGGGATTGCGGTCGATGTAAAGCCGTTTCGGATCATGTGAATAGGCGTAAAGGATCTGTTAAGTTTCCTTCGCCGGCTGTCATTTCCCTTTTCGCGTGTCTCGATTCAGAAGTGCACGCGGTTCAGGTTGGAGTCAGCTTTCGCTGCTATCGTGTTGTGCAGTGAATGAGCTGAATCGAGGATATCAGCCCCGATGATCTATGGTGCCATCTTCATTTCCGGACTTGTAGCCTGCGTAATGGCAATGACGATGATCGCTCATCGTGCGCCTCCTTATGACGGCGCATCGAACTTCACGATGTTCACGCATCGGAATCAGAACTAGGCTTTTGTCGCCAGACTGAGCGCCGGCTGGCCGAAAGCCAGTTCGACGCTCTTTTTTATTCAATCGTCAAGCAAGGCAGCCAAGGAAGCCGGCGACATCGTCCTCGGTCGTGGCAAAGCTGGTGACGAGGCGGATCAGGGCCTCATTCTCGTTCACCAGATCCGGCTGCGATTCCGGGATCGGCCATTCATAGAACTTCGCGCCCTTGTCTTCGGCGGTCTTGGCGGCCGATTTCGAGATGATGGCGAAGACTTCGTTCGATGCGGTCGGCCATGCGAGGCGCGCGCCACGCGCCTGCTCTATGCCGGCGCGCAGGCGGTCGGCCATGCGGTTTGAATGGCGGGCAAGGTCGAGCCAGAGGCCGTCCTGGAAATAGCCGTCGAACTGGGCGGCGATGAAGCGCGATTTGGAGAAAAGCTGAGCGGCACGCTTGCGGATGAAATGCATCTCCTTTGCCTGCTCCGGATTGAAGAAGACGATCGCCTCGGCGCACCAGCAGCCGTTTTTGGTGCCGCCGAAGGAGAGGATGTCGACGCCGCGTTTCCAGGTCATCTCCGCCGGGCTGGCGTCGAGCGCGACCAGCGCATTGGCGAAGCGGGCGCCATCCATGTGCAGCGGCAATCCGTTCGTTTTGCTGATGGCGGCGATGGCATCGATCTCGGCGAGCGAATAGACCGTGCCGATTTCCGTCGCCTGGGTGATGGTCACGGCAGCAGCGCGGCCGTGATGGATGGCGTCCTGCGGGAAGCGCGCGACCTTGGTGGCGAGCGCCTTCGGGTCGATCTTGCCGCCGGGACCGTCAACGGTCGCGAGTCTCGCGCCGCTGAAGAAATCCGGCGCGCCGCATTCATCTTCGGCGACATGCGCCTCAGTATGGCAGAAGCTGATCCCGCCCGGCTTCTGGACACTGGCGAGCGATAGCGAGTTGGCGGCGGTGCCGGTCGCGACAAAGAAGACGGAGACTTCGCGCTCGAAAATCTCGGCGAACTTGGCTTCGACCTTCTGGTCGAGATCGCTGGTGCCATAGGCCGAGGCGAAGCCGCCGGATTCGGCGAGCAGACGTTCGGCGATCTTGGAATGGGCACCAGCCCAATTATCGGAAGCAAAAAACATTGATAGCACCAACTGAGACTACAGGTTTGCGGGAAAGGTAGTTAAGGTCTGCCGGACATTAATCCAATGGTGCGGGCTATCAAGAGTGCAGTGCTGAAGGACTCATCACAGAAATTGATCTAAGCAATCAACAAACAAAATGATGCGCTGCAGCGAAACTTTCTTGCTTGAAATTTGCAACATCGGCAATCTTCCGTCGCGCGTTGACGAAATTTTGCCGTTTTGCTCTTGCGAAGGCAGAAGCTTTCTGTCATAGAGCTGGTGAATTAGGACAGGGTTGCTGTCCTATTTTGGCCACCGAGGCCGAAGATGCGCCAGGGGTCCTGACGATGTCGGGATTTCGAGCTATAGTTACCGGGAGCACGCCCTTTTAAGCCTTCGAGGCGACGGGGCGGAGCGGCGGTGGAATAGCAAGGCGCGGAACGCTGACGACAGGCTCCACCGTGGGCCAGGTTTGCGACCGGATCTTCATAATGCAACAGCGCTGTCGCGCGTCGGACCGGGGAACGGGGCGACGCGGGACGAAGGATCGCCCGCGTCGCGGGCCTTACCGGAGGGAAGACGATGACGAACAGGACGCCGTCCATGACTTTTGACCAGATCGCTGCAGCCAATGCTGTCGCTGCGGCCAAAACGTCGAAACGCGCCGCCGGCATCCCACGGAAGCAAGGCCTTTACGATCCGCGCAATGAACATGATGCCTGCGGCGTCGGCTTTGTCGCGCATATGAAGGGCCAGAAGTCGCACCAGATCGTGCGCGACGGCCTGTTCATTCTCGAAAACCTGACGCATCGCGGCGCCGTCGGCTCAGATCCGCTGATGGGCGATGGTGCGGGTATTCTCGTGCAGATTCCGGACCGTTTCTTCCGCGAGGAAATGGCCTTGCAGGGCATCACCCTGCCGAAGGCGGGCGAGTATGGCGTTGGCCATTTCTTCCTGCCGCGCGACGAGGCACTGATCGAGCATTTCAAGACTGCCATCAAGCAGGTGGTTACCGAGGAAGGTCAGGTCCTGATCGGCTTCCGCGATGTGCCGGTCGACAATTCCTCGCTGTCGAAGGCGCCTGATATCGCCGCCACCGAGCCGCATCATGTGCAGGTCTTCATCGGCGCCGGCCGCGATGCCGGCACGAACGAGGAATTCGAGCGCCGTCTGTTCACCCTGCGCAAGGTGATCTCCAACCGCATCTATGCGGAATATGAAGGCGAAGAGAGCAGCTTCTATCCCGTGTCGCTGTCGAGCTCGACCATTGTCTACAAGGGCATGTTCCTCGCCTATCAGGTGGGTGCCTATTATAAGGACCTGGCCGATCCGCGTTTCGAGACGGCGGTTGCCCTTGTGCACCAGCGCTTCTCGACCAACACCTTCCCGTCGTGGAAGCTGGCGCATCCGTACCGCATGGTCGCCCATAACGGTGAAATCAACACGCTGCGCGGCAACGTCAACTGGATGGCGGCGCGTCAGGCGTCGGTATCTTCGCCGCTGTTCGGCGACGATATCTCCAAGCTCTGGCCGATCTCCTACGAAGGACAGTCGGACACCGCCTGTTTCGACAACGCGCTCGAGTTCCTCGTGCGCGGCGGCTACTCCATGGCGCATGCCATGATGATGCTCATTCCTGAAGCCTGGGCCGGCAACCAGCTGATGGCGGCCGAGCGCAAGGCGTTCTACGAATATCACGCTGCTTTGATGGAGCCGTGGGACGGCCCGGCTGCGGTCGCCTTCACCGACGGCAAGCAGATCGGCGCGACGCTCGACCGTAACGGTCTGCGTCCGGCCCGCTACCTCGTCACCAATGATGATCGTATCATCATGGCGTCGGAAGCCGGCGTTCTGCCGGTCGACGAAGAGAAGATCATCCAGAAGTGGCGCCTGCAGCCGGGCAAGATGCTGCTGATCGACATGGAAAAGGGCCGTATCATCTCCGATGACGAGGTGAAGTCCGAGCTTGCCAGCAAGCATCCCTATCAGAGCTGGCTCAAGCGCACGCAGTTGATCCTGGAAGACCTGAAGCCGGTGGAGCCGCGCGCGCTGCGCCGCGACGTGTCGCTGCTCGATCGCCAGCAGGCCTTCGGCTATACGCTGGAGGACACCAAGCTCCTGATGTCGCCGATGGCGACGACGGGGCAGGAGGCCATCGGCTCCATGGGCACGGATACGCCGATCTCGGCCATGTCCGACAAGCCGAAGCTGCTTTACACCTATTTCAAGCAGAACTTCGCGCAGGTGACCAACCCGCCGATCGACCCGATCCGCGAAGAACTGGTGATGAGCCTTGTCTCCTTCATCGGCCCGCGCCCGAACCTGCTCGACCATACCGGCATGGCCAACGCCAAGCGCTTGGAAGTGCGCCAGCCGATCCTGACCAATGGCGATCTGGAAAAGATCCGCTCGATCGGCCACACGGAAGACCGCTTCGACACCAAGACGCTCGACTTCACCTATGATGTCGAACGTGGCGCCGAAGGCATGCCAGAAATGCTCGACCGTCTCTGCGAGCGCGCGGAAGCAGCCGTTCGCGGCGGCTACAACATCATCGTGCTTTCCGACCGCCAGATCGGACCGGACCGTATCGCGATCCCGGCGCTGCTGGCGACGGCTGCCGTGCACCATCACCTGATCCGCAAGGGGCTGCGCACCTCGGTCGGCATCGTCGTCGAAACCGGCGAGCCGCGCGAAGTGCATCATTTCTGCCTGCTTGCCGGCTATGGCGCCGAGGCGATCAACCCCTATCTCGCCTTCGATACGCTGCTCGACATGCATCAGCGCGGCGAGTTCCCGAAGGAAGTCGACGCCACGGAAGTCGTCTATCGCTATATCAAGGCGGTCGGCAAAGGCATCCTCAAGGTCATGTCGAAGATGGGCATTTCGACCTATCAGTCCTATTGCGGCGCGCAGATCTTCGACGCGATCGGCCTGCAGGAAGAACTGGTCGACAAGTATTTCTTCGGCACGGCGACCATGATCGAAGGCATCGGCCTTGAGACCATTGCCGAGGAAACCGTCGCCCGCCACAAGTCGGCCTTCGGTGCCGACCCGATCCTGGCGAGCACGCTCGAGATCGGCGGCGAATATGCCTACCGTATGCGCGGCGAAAGCCACGCCTGGACGCCGGATGCGGTGGCCGCTCTTCAGCATGCCGTGCGCGGCAATGCCGAGGATCGCTATCGCGAGTTCGCGGACATGGTCAATGACTCGGCACTGCGGATGAACACCATCCGTGGCCTGTTCAAGATCAAGAGCGCGGAAGCGCTCGGCCGCAAGCCGATTTCGGTCGATGACGTCGAGCCTGCTGTCGACATCGTCAAGCGCTTCTCGACGGGCGCCATGTCCTTCGGCTCGATCAGCCGCGAGGCGCATACGACGCTGGCGATCGCCATGAACCGGATCGGCGGCAAGTCGAACACCGGCGAAGGTGGCGAAGAGTCCGATCGCTACATGCCGCTCTTCGACGGTTCGCCGAACCCGGAACGCTCGGCGATCAAGCAGATTGCGTCTGGCCGCTTCGGCGTCACCACCGAATATCTGGTCAATGCCGACGTGCTGCAGATCAAGGTAGCGCAGGGTGCCAAGCCCGGCGAGGGCGGACAGTTGCCCGGCCACAAGGTCGACGCGACCGTCGCCAAGACCCGGCATTCGACGCCGGGCGTCGGCCTGATCTCGCCGCCGCCGCACCACGACATCTACTCGATCGAAGATCTGGCGCAGCTGATCTTCGACCTGAAGAACGTCAACCCGACCGCCGATGTCTCGGTCAAGCTCGTCTCGGAAGTCGGCGTCGGCACGGTTGCCGCCGGCGTTGCCAAGGCGCGCGCCGACCACATCACCGTCGCCGGCTTCGACGGCGGCACGGGCGCCTCGCCGCTCACCTCGCTGAAGCATGCCGGTTCGCCTTGGGAGATCGGCCTTGCTGAGACACAGCAGACGTTGGTGT
Organism: Rhizobium sp. AP16; assembly: GCF_000281735.1. NCBI lineage: Bacteria > Pseudomonadati > Pseudomonadota > Alphaproteobacteria > Hyphomicrobiales > Rhizobiaceae > Rhizobium > Rhizobium sp. AP16. The sequence continues at coordinate 131,267 of NZ_AJVM01000075.1, forward strand.
TGAACGGGCTGCGCTCGCGCATCGCCCTGCAGGTGGACGGCGGTTTGAAGACCGGTCGTGACGTCATCATCGGCGCGCTGCTCGGCGCGGACGAGTTCGGCTTTGCCACCGCACCGCTGATCGCGGCCGGCTGCATCATGATGCGCAAGTGCCACCTCAATACCTGTCCGGTGGGTGTCGCGACGCAGGATCCGGTTCTGCGCAAGCGCTTCAAGGGCACGCCCGAGCACGTCATCAACTACTTCTTCTTCGTCGCTCAGGAAGTGCGCGAAATCCTCGCCTCGCTTGGCTTTACCAGGCTGGACGATGTCATCGGCGCTTCGGAGCTGCTGGAGAAGGACGACATGCTCGCCCATTGGAAGGCCAAGGGGCTCGACTTCAGCCGCATCTTCCACAAGGTCGATGCGCCGAAGGAAGCGACCTATTGGACGTCCCTGCAGAAGCACCCGATCGACGACATTCTCGACCGCAAGCTGATCGAGCAGGCCGAGCCGGCGCTTGCCAGCAAGACGCCTGTTGCGTTCGAAGTGGACATCAAGAACGTCGACCGTTCGGCTGGCGCGATGCTCTCGGGCGCAGTCGCCAAGCGTTACGGTGCCCGTGGTTTGAAGGACGATACGATCAGCGTTACGCTGAGGGGCACCGCCGGACAGTCGTTCGGCGCGTTCCTGGCGCGGGGCGTCACCTTCAACCTCATCGGTGACGGCAACGACTATGTCGGCAAGGGGCTTTCGGGCGGCCGCATCATCATCCGTCCGCCGGAGAACTCGAAGATCCTGGCCGAACATTCGATCATCGTCGGCAACACCGTGCTTTACGGCGCGACCGAGGGCGAGTGCTACTTCCGTGGCGTTGCCGGCGAGCGTTTCGCGGTGCGCAACTCCGGCGCCATCGCCGTTGTCGAAGGTGTGGGCGACCATGGCTGCGAATACATGACCGGCGGTGTCGTCGTCGTGCTCGGCGAAACCGGCCGCAACTTCGCAGCCGGCATGTCGGGCGGTGTTGCCTATGTGCTCGACGAGAAGGGCGATTTCGCCCGCCGCTGCAACATGGCGATGGTCGAGCTGGAGCCGGTTCCGGAAGAGGACGAATTGCTGGAGAAGCTGCACCATCACGGTGGCGACCTCATGCACAAGGGACGCGTCGACGTCTCCGACGACATGACGCGTCACGATGAGGAGCGGCTCTACCAGCTCATTTCGAACCATTTCCACTACACCGGTTCGACGCGTGCAAAGGAAATCATCGATCATTGGACCGATTACCGTCCGAAATTCCGCAAGGTCATGCCGGTTGAATACCGCCGCGCCCTTGAGGACATGGAGCGGAACCGGATGAGCGTGGCGGCGGAGTGATCCGCGGCAACGCCCTTTCCATTCGAGGGTTTCGCGCCTGATTGCGATCGCCGGAATGGCGGTCGCAGCTGTCGAAAAGCGGAATCAGATTTGAATTACAGTGCCGGACAAGGCAGCGGGATTTGCCTTCAGGCACGGGAGCCATCGGGCTCTTCTTTAGAGTGAGGAAACGAAAGCATGGGCAAGGTAACAGGCTTCTTGGAAATCGACCGGCAGGTTGGCAAGTATCAGCCGGCGTCGGACCGTATCCGGCATTTCCGCGAATTCACGATTCCCATGTCGGACCCGGAAGTGCAGAAACAGGCCGCGCGCTGCATGGACTGTGGCATTCCTTATTGCCACGGCCCGACCGGCTGCCCGGTGCACAACCAGATCCCGGACTGGAACGACCTCGTCTACAACAACAACTGGGAAGAGGCGATCCGCAACCTGCATTCGACCAACAACTTCCCGGAGTTCACCGGCCGTGTCTGCCCCGCGCCCTGCGAGGAAGCCTGCACGCTGAACCTCGAGGATGCGCCGGTCGCGATCAAGACGGTCGAGCAGGCGATTGCCGACAAGGCCTATGAGCTCGGCTTCATTCGCCCGCAGCCGGCCACGGTCCATACCGGCAAGAAGGTCGCCGTCATCGGCTCCGGCCCCGCCGGCATGGCAGCTGCCCAGCAGCTTGGCCGCGCCGGCCATGAGGTTCATCTCTACGAGCGCGAGTCGAAGGCCGGCGGATTGCTGCGTTACGGCATTCCGGACTTCAAGATGGAGAAAAACTTCATCGATCGCCGCGTCGAGCAGATGAAGGGCGAGGGCGTGACCTTCCATTGCGGCGTCAATGTCGGCGTCGACGTCAAGATGGAACAGCTTCTGACCGATTATGATGCCGTTCTTTATTGCGGCGGCTCGGAAACTCCGCGTGAGGCCGGCATTCCCGGCGTTGGGCTTGCCGGCGTCCATGATGCCATGCCCTATCTCGTGCAGCAGAACCGCCGCGTCGGTCGCGAAAACATCGACAGCATCGGCTGGCCGTCCGACCCGATCCTCGCTGGCGGCAAGCATATTGTCGTCGTTGGTGGTGGCGATACCGCGTCCGACTGCGTCGGCACGGCTTTCCGTCAGGGCGCCGTCAAGGTCACCCAGCTCGATATCCGCCCGCAGCCGCCGGAAAAGGAAGACAAGCTCGCCGTCTGGCCGTTCTGGGCAACGAAGATGCGGACCTCCTCCTCGCAGGCAGAAGGTGCCGTGCGCGAATTCCAGGTCGCGACGCTGGAGTTCATCGGCGAAGACGGCGTGCTGACAGGCGTGAAGTGCTGCGAAGTGGATGAGCGCCGCAAGCCGATCGCAGGTACGGAATTCGTTATCCGCGCCGATCTCGCCTTCATCGCCATCGGCTTCCGCGGCCCGTTCACCGACAGCGTGCTCAAGGATCTCGACGGCAAGCTGACGCTCAACACCGACAAGCGCGGCTCGACCAACGTGGTCGCCGACGACAAGAGCTACAAGACCTCGGTCGACAAGCTCTGGACCGCCGGCGACGTCCGCCGCGGCCAGTCCCTGGTCGTCTGGGCCATCCGCGAAGGCCGCCAGGCCGCTCGCGCGATCGACGAGGCCCTGATGGGCGCCACGGTGTTGCCGCGGTAAAACGCCTCACGAATATCCAAGCAAGCATTGAAAGTCGGGCTCGTACAGAGCCCGGCTTTCCTTTTATCTGCTGGCCGCGATGTTCCAATTGTAGATGCAGCGGTCGAGGCCGATGGCGATTTCGAGCACCAGAACGTCATGATCCACGACGGGGCCTGCCTTGCCCTTGCTGCGGTAGCGCTGCGGGAAATCGGTGCGCTTTGAGATCGAGCAGACTTCCATCCATTTGTCGCCGTTATCCACCTCGATATCCATCGTCACCTGCGAATAGGCCGGCAGGCGATCCGATGGAACGATCCTTGTCGGCAGATGAATCATCGATGCGATCATGCGGCGGACTGGTTCGAGGCACGCCGCATGATAGTCGTTACCGCTATCGGCGGTGAAGGCGCATTGGAACTCAAGCTGCCAGAACTCCTTGAGCCTGACATGCTTCGTCGGTTGCTCTTGCTCCCGGCGATAGGATTTTCCGGCCTGCCAAACACACAATGGCAGTCGTGTCCTGGAATGATTTTCGAGGAGATGCTGCATGTAGATGTAGGTCGATGGTGTCGTCTCCGGCCGAAGCACCAATTCGGAATCCGTCGGTGATATCCGCTCCTGAACCCAGATGTCGGGGTTCGAATAGGCATCCGAAACGAGATGGCGCGGCATGAGGGTAGGGGCTTCAACTCTCCGGACATCCCAAGCCGGATTTGCGGATCTGAGGAAGTGGCGGACCTCATCGGAAAAGAACCGGACGAGATCGTCACGGAGCCGGATGTCCCGCTCTTCCCAGTGAACGAGCGAATTGACGTTGTAGATATTGAGCACGATGCCTCTCTCCTTGGGCAACGTTGATGTTTTTGGCGAGGGCTTTACGTCCAGCAGCGGCCGGTCGCAGCGCTGCTTCCGGCTGTCACAACTGGACGCGGAGACCTCGGCCGGAGAACGCGCAGAAAACTGCAGCCTGCAGGCAGGTGCGGTTACGATCGGTAAGATCTGCGCGGTTCGTGCTCATAGGCGGATTTTCTATTGGCCAATTGTGATGTTGTCAAATTGGCCCAAGTGCCGCCTATGGGGTCGCTGTCGTCGGCGGCGCAGTCCCCGGCAGCCGATAATCATCGACACGTCCCGTCGGGGCCGGGGCCATCTGGCCTTTTTCGACCAGGAGGTCGCGGGGCGAGGGCGTCGCGGGCGCCGGGGCGGGAGTTCCGCCGAGGAGCTGCGAGCCGCCGTCGAGATTGGGGTCGGAGATACTCATCGGCTGGGTGCGGGTGATCTTTTCCGTCTCTGTTGCCGGCAGGTTGGCTTGTTCGGGCGCCAGCGGATTACCGGTATCCAGGCGCGTGATGTCGGGGCTTGCCTGATCGCCCAGCAGGCGGCGCACCGGCTTTTCGACGTAGAAGGCGACCTTGCGCTTGCCCGCTGCCGTCAGGTTGACACCGTCGGCGGTTCTGAGCCGCACCTGCTGGCCGTTGATATCGGAGCCCGTGACGATGAACTCGCCGTTCTGGTCGGTAAACCCGTCCCAGATATCGATGAACTCGCCGCCGACGCTTGCGACCTGGCTCTGGTAAAGCTGATTGAGCTTCACCGCGCCTTCGGTCAATTGATCAGAACCGAAGGCCGGCAGGCCGACCCAGATGAGGGGGATATGGCGGTTCGTCACCAGCTTGGCAAACTGCTGCACGCGCTCCTCATAGGCGAGGAACCAGGGGTCGGTGCCGTATTTTTCGTTGAGGCCGTTGCCGATGATCTGCTGGCGGTCGTTGGCGCCGATCATCACGACGACGACCGCTGGCTTCAGCTGATCCAGCATGGTGGGCAGCTGCTGTGGCCAGTTATAGTAATCTTGGCGCACAAGGCCGGAGGCGACGGTGCCGCGGGTCTGGACGACGACGCCGGGCGATGTCGAAAAGGCGTCTGCCAATCCATCGCCGAGGCCGCTTGCCAGAAAATCGCCGACGACGAGGATCGTCTTGGCGTCGGACAGCTTTTCCGCCGGTGGCGGCGTATCCGGTTGAACCACCACTTGGCGCGGTTTCGGCGGTGGTGCGACCCGTTTACGCGGCTGCGTCGAGCGTCTCGGAGCCGGCCGATCGTAGGATTGGTCGGGAATATCGGGCTCGGATCGGCCGAACAATATGTCGAGCAGCGTCTTGCGCGGCCGCTCCTGCGCCTCGGCGGCCGTCAACAGGCAGGCAAGGGTAACACAGACAGCAAGAAGCGCCGCGAGGGTCGATTTCGCGGCAGCCATGATTGTGCGGGCAGGTCGGTTTTTCATCGGGCTCTTTTCCGCTCAATGCCCCATGGTCGCATGAGGACGGCACCGCCGTCCAGCCGATCCAAGGCTCATGGTTGATGGCGGCGACCTATTTGCGCAGCGCGTTCAACAGGCTCATCGAGGGTTCGCCATCGGCGTCCATGCCAATACGTTGCTGAACTGCGGCGATGGCGGCCTTGGAGCCGGAGCCAAAATTGCCGTCGACGACGCCGTCATAATAGCCGAGTTCCTTCAGACGCGTCTGCAGCTCGAATTTCTGCTTCACATCCAGCGTGCCGCTCGGACGTGGCCAGGATTGCTGCATGCCGCCATAGCCGGCGAGCTGATCGGCAAGCAGGCCGACGGCGATCGCGTAGCTGTCGGAAGCATTATAGCGCTTGATGGTGAAGAAGTTGCTGGTCATCAGGAAGCCCGGCCCATTGGGCCCGCCCGGCATCTTCAGCTGCGCGCGCTCGGAGTTCAGGCGGAAGCCCTTGCCGCTTGGGCGGGCAAAACCGAGGGCGGCCCATTGGGCAAGCGTACGGGTCTTGCCAGCCTGCGCGCTGCCGCCCGGCGGCACGGTGACTTCGTAGCCCCAGGTGTGGCCAGTGCTCCAGCCGTTCTTGGCCAGCAGGTTTGCCGTTGTCGCCAGCGCATCGGGAATGGAATTCCAGATATCGGCATGGCCGCTGCCATCGGCATCGACGGCATAGAGCAGGTAGCTGGTCGGGATGAATTGGGTGTGGCCCATGGCGCCGGCCCAGGAGCCGGTCAGCTCCTTGCGCGATATGTCGCCATTCTGCAGGATCTTCAGCGCCGCGATCAATTGCTTCTTGGCGTAGTTGGCGCGCTTCGGGTCGGCATAGGCAAGCGTCGCCAGCGCGCGGGGCACGTAATGCAGCTTCTCTTCCTTGGCCAGGACGGCGCCGTAATTTGATTCCATCGACCAGATGGCGAGCATGATATTGCGGTCCACCCCGAAATGCTGTTCAAGTGAACGCAGTGTGGAACCGTATTTGGTCGCCATCTTGCGGCCAACATCGACGGTATAGGGGTTGACGCGGGAATCCAGGTAATCCCAGATCTGGGATTTGAATTCCGGCTGGTATTGCGCTTTTTCGAGGACCGTGGGGTCGGGGTCCGTCACGCCGGCAAATGCATTGCGATAGGTCGACTGCGTAATTCCGCTCTTGGCGGCGGTGCTGTAGAAACCCGCAATCCATTTTTGGAACCCTGGGTCCGCATTGGCGTTAATGGGGGTCAATCCCGCAAAGGCGCCGAGCGCGAGCGCCAGAGCGAGACCAAGAAGGGAGTGTTTGCGGTTTGAAGTCATCTACAGCCGTGTCCATCAATACTTGGATTTCGGAGCGGCGATGCGCGTAGCAGTCGCCCAAGCATGACATTACAGGAATGAAGTCAACAAATTGTTTACCATGGAAGCCGGGGTCAGTCATCATTGCAAAACAGTCGCAAATTTATTCTACTGACCCTCAAATAATGTTGGCGCAGAACGATTTAATTCCCCAGGAGGTATGAGTGGGACAGCATAAAAAGGTGCGTAAGGCAGTATTTCCGGTCGCCGGGCTCGGGACGCGATTCTTGCCGGCAACCAAGGCGGTGCCGAAGGAAATGCTGACCGTTGTCGACAAGCCGGTGATCCAATACGTCGTCGACGAGGCGATGGAGGCGGGCATCGAGCATTTCGTGTTCGTGACCGGCCGCAGCAAGCATGTCATCGAAGACTATTTCGACATTCAGTTCGAGCTTGAGCAGACATTGCGCCAGCGCAACAAGAATGCCGAGCTGACGCTTTTGAGCGGCCTCTTGCCGAAGGCGGGCACGGCGAGCTTCACGCGCCAGCAGGAGCCGCTCGGCCTCGGTCACGCCGTCTGGTGCGCCCGCGAGATCGTCGGCGACGAGCCGTTCGCGCTGCTTCTGCCCGACATGGTCATGAGCGCCGAAAAGGGCTGCATGAAGGGCATGATCGAGCTCTATGAAACCAGCGGCGGCAATGTCATCGCGGTTGAGGAATGCACGCCGGATCAGACCCACAAATACGGCATCGTCGGCGTCGGCGACACCATCGGCAATGGCTTCCGCATCACCGGGATGGTGGAAAAGCCGGCCAAGGGTACAGCCCCGTCGAATTTCTTCATCAACGGCCGCTACATCCTGCAGCCGGAGATTTTCGAGATCCTGGAGAGCCAGGAGCGTGGTGCGGGCAACGAGATCCAGTTGACCGACGGCATGCTGAAGCTTGCGCAGAAGCAGGATTTCGCCGGTTATCACTTCCAGGGCCAGACCTTCGACTGTGGCGCCAAGGATGGCTTCATCCTCGCCAACGTCGCCTTTGCCCTCGCCCGTGCGGATATCCGTCCGACTGTCGAAGACGGACTGAAGGCGCTGGTCGCGGCGCTGAAGTAACGGCGATCAAAGTCTTCTCTCCCCGCTCTAGAGAGTTTCGAAAGGGCGGGGAGAGTTTACCTCTTCACCGTCAATCCCACGCCCGCCTGAACCTGTCGCGTATCGTCGCCCGTCTTTCGTGATGTCAGCTGGTAGCCGACGTTGCTGGTGAGATCGAGGTAGCGGTTGATGCCCCAGGTGAAGCCGAGAGCTGCGTCATATTCCGTTTCGTCGGCGAAAGAGCTGTCGGAGGGATAATTGCGCCAGATCGTGCCGCCGGTCAGCTTGGCGGTGAGGTCGTCGCGTAGCTGGTGGCTCAAGGTGCTGGTGAGCTGATAGGCGGTATAACCGCTTTCGCCCGCCGTCGTGGAGGGCTGCATCGTGGTCGCAAGACCGATGCTGACATCGGTGCCGCGCTGCGGCGACCAGGCGAGTTTGCCGTCGATGGTTGGCGAATCGATTGCGGCGAGCCGCGAATCATCGAATTCCGTGTGCTGATAGCCGAAGCCGAGCTCACCCTTCATCTTCTCGCCGAGGTCGAGCTCGACGCCCGCCTTGCCGCCGAAGCTCTGGTTCGAGCGAGCGTAGCCGTTGCTGTCATGCGACTGGTCGTAGACAGCAAGGCCGAGATCTGCTTCGAGGAAGGGAATGAGGGCTGGCGACAGCTCGTAACCGATGCGCCCGCGCCAGGTGCCGGCTGTCTGGTTGCGGTCGCTGAGCGTCACCGGCGTTCCGTCCGAGAGCACGGCGTCGGAATAGACGGTGCGGGTCAATGCCACAGCTGTCGTGCCACGCAGCACGCCGAAATCACGCTCCAGCGAGAGACCGGTATTGAACTGGTTGACGGCCGATTGCTTCGAGGCGTTGGCAATGGCGTTCGGATCGCTGGTATCCTCGCGGAAGAATTGATAGCCGGCGGTGATGTGGGCGACGGTATCGGCGGGAAGGTCTAGGCGCAGGTCGGCGTTGAGATTGACGGTCGGTTGCTCCGCGCCGCTGCCGCTGAAATTCTTCTGCCAGACGCCTTCACCGGTGATGGTCAGCGCATGGCGGTCCCAATCCGAGGTCAGTGTGCTGCGCAGATCTGTCTGCAGGAAGCTGCGATCGTCATTGGTGGAGCCGGTGCGGTTGCGCTCGACATTGACGGACTGGTTGATGGAGGGACGCAGGGTAAAGGTGCCGAGCGGTATGCCCTGCGCGTCCGCGCGGTCCGGATATTGCCGCGCCCTCAGATCATCGACGCCGGTTTCGCGTAGATTGACGCGACGTAGGTCATCGTCGAGCGTCGAGCCCGTCGTCGTCGGGTCAATGCTGCCGAGCCGGAGGCGGGCGTTGAGCGGCGCGTCCGTATCCGTCGAGCTCTGGTTTGCGGTTTTGGTCGTCTTGGATTTGGCGGATGTTGTGGCGGTGACCGGAAGATCGAGGCTGTCGGTGTCGGTCGATCCTGCCTGGGTGGTGTCGGCCGACTGCGCATGGACCGGCATCGGCATAGCAAATACGCCCCAGCCCAGCAGAGCGGATGCAGCGCATGCCGTCAGCCGGAGGGAGCGTCCACCCGCCTTGTTGTTGCCGATGTCCATTTGATCCTATGTCTGATCTTACTGGAAATGCCTTAAATTCTTACCCAATCCTAAAGCCTCATGGTTAACGCTTCCTTGCCAGAGAATTATAAGGAGTGGGGGATGACCGGCTTGGTCCTTGCTATGCGAAAACGATCTCCGGTGGACAGAAATAGAGAAAAGCGGTAGGCCTCCGTCATGAATAAGAGAGCAGTGAAATTCATCGAGAACGGTGCGATCGAATCCGCGATGCGGACGATCGAGATCGAAAGGCAGGGGCTGGAAGCGCTGGAGCGCGCATTGGCCGACGGTTTGGCCGAACCTTTCAGCCGCGCGGTGGAGGTGATCGGCGGCATCGACGGGCGCGTCATCATCACCGGTGTCGGCAAGAGCGGCCATATCGGCAACAAGCTCGCAGCATCGTTCGCCTCCACGGGAACGCCGTCTTTCTTCGTGCATCCGGTCGAAGCCAATCACGGCGATCTCGGCATGATCACCCAGGACGATGTCATCATCGCCATATCATGGGGTGGTGAAAGCGCCGAATTGCGCGGCATCATCAGCTATTCCCGCCGTTTCTCGATCCCGATGATCGCCATCACCGCGGGCGAGACCTCGACGCTGGCGCGTGAATCCGACGTGGTCCTGCTGCTGCCCAAGGAGCAGGAAGCCTGCCCGCACGGATTGGCGCCGACGACGTCGACGCTGTTGCAGCTCGCGATCGGTGACGCGCTTGTCGTGGCGCTGCTGGAAGCGCGGGGCTTTACCGCCGAGGATTTCCGCACCTTCCATCCGGGTGGCAAGCTTGGTGCGAGCCTCTCGCATGTCGTCGATATCATGCACAAGGGCGATCGCGTTCCGCTGGTCAATCTCGGCACGGGTATGCAAGAGGCGGCGATGACGCTCTCGAACATGCGCTTCGGCTGCGTCGGCGTGATCGATGACGACGGCTGCCTCTGCGGCATCATCACCGATGGCGATATCGCCCGCAATCTTGGCAGCAGTCTTGCTGAGATGCAGGTGGACGAGGTGATGACCCGCAATCCGAAGACGGTGAAGGAAACGACGCTGGCGACCGGCGCGATGGCATTGCTGAACCGCTACAATATCTCAGCGCTGATGGTTGTCGACGAAACCAAGCGGCCCATCGGCATCGTCCATTTCCACGATCTTCTGCGGATCGGCGTAGCCTGATCAGGCGGCCTCGACGGTCAGGTCGCGCCCGTTGCTGGCGACGACCTTGACGCGGGTGCCGGCCGGCAGATCCGGCCCGGCCACGATCCAATAGGTATCCTCCAGACGGATGCGGCCGCGGCCCTCGATGATCGGCTCGGCAAGCGTTGCCGTGCGACCGACGAGGCTGGCGCTGCGCTGGTTTAGAAACGGTTCGTCCGTCGCCTGGCTGTTGTTATACACATAGTGCCGGCCGAGCAGGGTGACGATGACGGCGGATGCCGCGAAGATCAGCCATTGCACCTGCCAGACCCAGAAGGCGCTGTCCCAGAAGAGCAGCGATAGCGCGCCGACGATAATGCCGGCAAGGCCGACCCAGATCAGGAAGAAGCCCGGCAATACGAGTTCGGCTGCGAGCAGCACCAGTCCCAGTACCCACCAGCTCCACGGGCCGAGTTGTACGACGAGATTGTCGAACATGGATCAGCTCTCCCGTGGTGTCAGCGGATTGATAGAGGGCGTGGTGCGCGCCGGGCCGGAACGCGGACGAGGGGACTGCGGCGATGTGCCATCGCCGTTATCGCCGAACACCTCGCGGGCAATTGACCCAATGCCGGCAAGCGAACCGAGAATGGAGGTGGCTTCCATCGGCATCAGCACGATCTTGGAATTGCCGGCGGTACCGATCGCGGTCAGGGCCTCGGTGTATTTCTGCGCGACGAAGTAGTTGATTGCCTGCACATTGCCCTCGGCGATCGCCTCGGAGACCACGCGGGTTGCTTTGGCTTCGGCTTCGGCCAGACGTTCGCGGGCCTCGGCGTTGCGGAAGGCGGCTTCGCGCTGGCCCTCGGCCTGGAGCACGGCCGATTGCTTCGCACCTTCGGCACGCAGGATTTGCGCGGCGCGCAAGCCCTCTGCTTCGAGAACCTGAGCGCGCTTTTCGCGCTCCGCCTTCATCTGTCGACCCATGGCGTCGACCAGATCCTTCGGCGGTTGAATGTCCTTGATCTCGACGCGTGTCACCTTGATGCCCCATGGCTCGACCGCGTTGTCGACAACGCGCAGCAGCCGTTCATTAATGGCGTCGCGATTGGACAGCAGCTCATCGAGATCCATCGAGCCCATAACAGAGCGGATGTTGGTCTTGGTGAGGTTGAGGATCGCACTTTCGAGATTGGTGATCTGATAGGCCGCCTGGGCTGCATTCAAGACCTGGAAAAAGGCGACGGCGTCGGTGGAAATGCTGGCATTGTCCTTGGTGATGACCTCCTGGGTCGGCACCGCCAGCACCTGTTCCATCACATTCATGCGGACGCCGAGCGTGTCGATGAAAGGCACGATCAGATTGAGGCCCGGTTCCAGGGTGCGGGTGTAGCGGCCGAAGCGCTGGACCGTGTAACGATATCCCTGCGGCACGGTCTTGATCCCTGCAAACAGCACCAGGATGATCAAAACAACCAGGGCAATTACAAAGATGCTGAATCCACCGATGACCATAAAATCCTCCATCGACGTTCCCCGGACGATGCGAGGCTGACGTCATTCCCAAGCATTGCTGCATTTCTGACGCCCACGGTCGAGTACGTCGCGAAGCAGCTCAATCAGATGTGGTGGGTTATCATGTTCTCGGCAAGGGTGAAATGGTCTGCGACAACCAACCTTTCGCGCCCGGCAGCGAGGATATTCAATCTCGCCAAGGTCTTGCCTCCGGCTCCGCATCTTCATACCTTAAGGAAAGGAAAGATCCGGCTCGGCTGCCATGCAGTCTTCAGAGCCAAAGCATTGCGCATCAGCAGGTGAAGCTATGAACATCGATAGGACCTTGCGCTCGGTCGTGGCCGTGCATTCCAAAATTCCGGAGGATGCCTTTACGGCTGGATCGCTCGGCACGCGTCGGGAGGGCAGCGGCGTGGTCATCCGGAACAACGGGCTGGTGCTGACCATCGGCTATCTGATCACGGAGGCCGAGGAGGTCTGGCTGACGACCAATGACGGCCGCGTGATTCCCGCCCATGCGCTGGCCTATGATCAGGAAACCGGCTTCGGCCTGGTGCAGGCGCTCGGACGGCTCGATGTTCCCCCGCTGGATTTCGGTAATGTCGCCAAAGCCGATATTGGTGATCCCGTCATGATGGCCGATGGTATCGGCCAGTTCGTGCAGGCAAACATCGTCGCCAAGCAGGAGTTCGCGGGCTATTGGGAATATCTGCTGGATGAAGCGATCTTCACCGCGCCCGCCCATCCCTCCTGGGGAGGCGCTGCCCTCATCGACGCTGACGGCAAGCTTCTGGGCATCGGCTCGCTACACCTGCAGATGGCGGCAAAAGACGGCGGAAGCGCCGATATCAACATGGTTGTGCCGATCGATCTATTGCCGCCAATTCTCGATGACCTGCTCAATCGGGGTCAGGTCAACAAGCCACCGAGACCCTGGCTTGGAGCCTTTTCGGCCGAAAGCGACGGCGAGGTCGTGGTCATGAGTGTGGCCGAGGGCGGCCCCGCGGAGCAGGCGGGCTTGCGCCGAGGCGATGTCATCTCCGAAATCCGCGATGACGAGGTGGATGGCCTTGCCGATTTCTACCGGAAGATATGGGAAAGCGGCTCCGCCGGAGCGGAAATCCCCATGAGGGTCCTGCGCAATGGCCGTGAGGCATGGCTAAGGGTCAAGTCGGCCGACCGCAGCAGTTTCCTGAGGAAGCCACATCTGCAATAAGGCGGCGCTGGGCCGTTCAAATCAGGCCCAGCCCGACAGCTCCCGCCGCACCACCGCCTCCAGCACCCGCATGCCGTCCTCGCCGTCGTTGAGGCAGGGGATATGTGTGAATTTCTCACCGCCATTATGGTGGAAGGATTCGGCCGCCTGTTCGGCGATTTCCTCGAGTGTTTCCAGACAGTCGGAAACAAAGCCGGGGTTGAGGACGGCGATACGCTTGGCGCCGTCCCTGGCGAGGCTCTCCACCGTCTTGTCCGTATAGGGCTGCAGCCATTCCTCCGGGCCGAAACGGGACTGGAAGGTGACGATGAACTGATCGTCGGCAAGACCGAGCTTTTCACGCAGCAGGCGGCCGGTCTCGATGCATTGGGCGTAGTAGGGGTCACCCTTTTCCGAATAGGAAAGCGGGATGCCGTGGAAGGAGGCGAGTATCTTTTCCGGCAGCCAGTCGAGCGTGGCGAGATGCCGGGTGATGGATTTGGCGAGTGCGTCTATATAGGTGGGATCGCTGTGATAATCCGGCACCGTGCGCAGGGCCGGCTGCCAGCGCATTTTCACCAGCTTCTCGAAAGCTTTGTCATTGACCGTGGCGGTCGTTGCCGCCGCATATTGCGGATAGAGCGGAAACAGCACGATACGGTCGCAGCCCTGGTCCTTCAGCGCCTGGATACGGTCGCCGATCGACGGCGTTCCGTAGCGCATCGCCCAATCGACGACGACAGCGGGCAGGTCCGCCAGCCGCTCGGCCATCAGGTTCGACTGGTTGCGGGTGTAGGTGCGCAGGTAACTCTCGTTTTTGTCCTTGTTCCAGATCGTCTCATAGGCTTTGCCCACTTTTTGAGGACGAGTGTTGAGGACAATGCCGAAGAGAACCGGGTACCATTTCCATCGCGGCAATTCGATGACGCGCTTGTCGGTGAGGAATTCGCGCAGATAACGCCGCATCGACGTGTAGTCGGTGCCGTCGGGTGTGCCGAGATTGACGAGAAGGACGCCGATCCTGCCGGATTTTTGTTGTAATTGGCCGGTCGCGGCTTCTGCTGTCATCGATCATCTCCTCTCAACGAAACGAAGCCCCTCACATAGGAACAAAAACCGGCCCGGGAAAGCCCGGACCGGTTAAGTCCTGCGAGACAAATCGTCCTTACTTGGCCGGAATCTTCAATTCTTCACCGACCAGGAGGCGGTGCGGCTTGAAATTGCGGTTGGCGGCCAGCAGCTTGTGCCAATCGTTGGGGTTGCCGTAGTAGGTCTTGGCGAGATCCCAGAGCGTGTCGCCGGCGACGATGACATGGGTCGTCGGTGTCTTCGGCGGTTCATCGGTCTGGGTTGCCGGGGCGACCGCCGTCGTTGCTGGAGCCGTTGCGGCGGGCGCAGGTGTTGCCGCAGCCGGAGCGGTTGCCGCCGGTGCCGCAGTCGTAGGCGCGGCGGTTGCAGGCGCCGAGGCAGCGGGTGCTGGCGTGGCCGGCGCCGTGGTGGTCGCGGGTGCTGCGCCGGTATTCGCTGCCGCCGGCTGTGCGGCCGCGATCTGGGTTATGCGGCCGTCGGTGTAAGGCTTGTAAGGATTGTGCGCGGCGAGATAATCGGCCACCACGCCCGCCAGATCGGGGCCGAAGTCATAGGCGTTCTTGCCGTTCTGCGCGAAGACGGAATAACCATCGCCGCCGGCGCGCATATAGTTGTTGCTGACGACGCCATAGGTCTTGTCGGGATCGAGCGGCACGAATTCCGTGCCCTCCTGCACCGTGACGGAGACCAGGCGGCTGCCGGGCGGCTTGGATTTGTCGAAGGTATATTTGAGACCGGAAACCTGCGGGAAGCGGCCGGCACCCTCATCGATCTGGCTGAGACCATTCTCCAGTGCCGTCTTGACCTCCGCACCCGTCAACTGGAAGGTGGCGACGGTGTTCTGGAACGGCAGCACGGTCAGTACGCCGCCCATGCTGACGTCGCCGGCACCGATCGAGGCGCGCAGTCCGCCGCCGTTCTGGATGGCGATGCTGATACCCTGTCCCTTCGTCCGGTCGAGGATGGCGTCGGCGACGAGGTTGCCCATGGAGCATTCCTGAACGCGGCAAACCTCACGCGCGGCTTCGATCGGGCCTTCGGATGTGCCGATCACCTTATGGCGGAGTTCCTCGATCGGCTTTGCCATCTCCTGGACGCGGGCGGCGATCGCGGGGTCGGGCTTGACCGAGGCGTCCAGCAGGATCGGATCGCCCTTGGCATCCTTGACGGCGCCGTTGTCGTCGAAGGTGATGACGACATCGCCGAGATATTTGCTGTAGGACGCGGCCTGGACGACCGGGACCTTATAGCCGGCGGGGTTGTCGACCATGGTCGGATAGGGGCCGGCGGCTTTCGGGTCCGTGTTCGACAGCAGCGTGTGCGAATGGCCGCCAACGACGACACTGACGCCGGCGATCTTGGCGATCTTCTCGATATCGCGCTTGTAGCCGACATGGGTGAGCGCAATGATCTTGTTGACGCCCTGCGACTTCAGCGCATCCACCTCGGCGCTGATGGCGGCGGCATCGTCGGTGATCTTGACGTGCGGGCCGGGCGAGGAGAGTTCCGGCGTTTCAGTGGTGACGGCGCCGACGATGCCGATCTTCTGGCCGCCGATCGTGAGCACGATGGATTTCTTGATGCGGTCGCCGATTTTCGACTGGCCATCGACGACCATATTGGCGGTAATGACGGGGAATTGCGCCTTGTCGAGGAAAGCCGCCAGCGGCTCCTCGCCATCGTCGAATTCATGGTTGCCGACGGTCATGGCGTCGATCTTCATGTCGTTGAGGAATTCGACCTCGGCCGCGCCTTTGTAGGTCGTATAGAACAGCGAGCCCTGGAAATTGTCGCCGGCGTCGAGCACCAGCACATTCTGACCGGCAAGGGCTGCGCGGCGCTGGTCGATCATAGTCTTCATCCGTGCGGCGCCGCCGAAGCATTCATTCTTGGCTTCTTCCGCTGCCGAGCAGGTGGTGTCGAATTTGTTGATCGATTCCACGCGCGAATGGAAGTCATTGAAGTGCAGAATGTTGAGCTGATAGTCCGCGAAAGCGGCGCTTGTGCTGAGCGCCAAGGCGGCTGCAGCCAAAAGACCCACTCCGAAGGGCTTCGTCATCTTTCTCTCCTGTTATTTTTCACAATCCGATCCGCCCGTGCCCCACGGCGGCCCCCGTGACGATGTTTCCATCACGGCGGGGTGAGCGCAAGCGAAAGCTGTTGGGTTCATTCGGATTTTACAAATCCACAGGCGGGAGGCCGCGAGATCAGGCGCAGGCCTCGATCGAGGCGTCGCCATAAGCTTCCCGCACGGCGGCGATGACGTTCCAGCCGACGGCGAGAGCGACAAACAGGCAGCAAACTGCCGCGATGCGATGAAAGCGCCGGCTCTTGTCGCGATAGAGCAGGATCATACCGCCAGCATAGAGCAGCAAGGCGGGTATGGCGATGATCAGAACGCTCGCCGGCCCGTCGCAATCGAGCGCGGCGATGTCTTGGGCCTTGTAGCTATTGGCGGGGAGAACCGTCGCCAGAGCGGCGAGCGGCAAGCCGATGATGAGAATGATGTAAAGCGCCACTCTGCGCATGGCGTCCTACCCGTCCGCGATGCCGGTCTCAGCCTTGGCGATTGAGCGAGAAGTGCCCGCCGCCTTCCGCGGTGCAGTTCAGCTGGCTGGGATTGGCCAGGAAGCAATTGACCTTGGAGCTGGTGCGCTTCACGTTCGAATACAGATTGATCTGGATCACGCCGGACGCGTCCGTCGTGTAGGTTCCGGACGCCATTTGCGTATTCGTGCCGTCCGTCGTGTGCGTCTCGAACCTGCCGCCCGAAAATGACGAGTTCAGTCCGTTCGCATCGCTCCAGTTGCCGTCCACCGTCGTTGCACGCGGCTGCGAGCCCCCGCCCATGACGACCGGAGGTGGCCTCGATCCGCCGAAATCGACGCAGGCGGAGAGCGCTGCCGCGGCGGTGACAAGGGCAAGACTGGTTTTGATCTTCATAAATGTCTCCCGCGATTGAAGGCGGATTGGCGTCGTGGCGATTGCAAGAAACATGGCGCGACCATTTGTTGAAAGCAAGGCTTCAGACCCTCATCATCTTGATTTATCTGACGAGCGTAACAAAAATGCCCGCACGACCTGTGCGAGCATTTTAATTTCCGATTATTCTAATTCTCTGTCAATCAGCGAACCAGGATGTTCTTGAACTGCCAGGGGTCCTTGGTATCGATGTCTTCCGGGAACAGGCCCGGGCGACCGTCGAGCGGCGTCCAGTCGGTGTAGTGACCTTCGACTGGGCCGAGATAGGGCAGCTGCACTTCGAGGCAGCGCTTGTAATCGATCTCGTCGGCTTCGACGATGCCGGCGGTCGGATTTTCCAGAGCCCAGACCATGCCGGCGAGAACAGCGGAGGTTACCTGCAGGCCGGTTGCGTTCTGGTAGGGCGCAATGCGGCGGGTCTCTTCGAGAGACAGGCGCGAACCGTACCAATAGGCGTTCTTGTCGTGGCCATAGAGCAGCACGCCGAGTTCATCGACGCCGTCTTCCAGCTCATGCTCGTCGAGAACGTGGTGAACCGGCTGCGGCGTGCCGCCATTGCCGAACATTTCGTGCAGCGAGAGCACGGCGTCGTTGGCCGGATGGTAGGCATAGTGGCAGGTCGGACGATAGGTAACGTCGCCGTCCTTGTCACGGACCGTGAAGAAGTCAGCGATCGAGATCGATTCGTTATGCGTGACCAGGAAGCCGTATTGCGGACCCGGCGTCGGGCACCATGTCCGGATGCGGGTGTTGGCGCCCGGCTGTTCCAGATAGATGGCGGCCTTGGAGCCCTTCTTGTGCTTCTTGGCGTTCTTCGGCATCCACTCTTCGTGCGTGCCCCAGCCGAGCTCGGCTGGCTGCAGGCCTTCGGAGATGAAGCCTTCGACGGACCAGGTGTTCCAGAAGACGTTCAGCGGCTTCGGATGCTTGGTGCGCTGCGTGTCGCGCTCGGCAATGTGGATGCCCTTGACGCCGACCTTCTTCATCAGCTTGGCCCAGCCTTCGCGGTCATGCTGATCCGGCTCTTCGAACTTCAGGCCGATGTCGTTGGCAAGGTTGACCAGCGCCTGCTTGACGAACCAGGACACCATGCCCGGGTTGGCACCGCAGGTCGAAACGGCCGTCGTGCCGCCCGGGTTCTTCGCCTTTTCCTTGCGCATGGTCTCGCGCAGCGCGTAGTTGGTGCGGTCGGCATTCTTCAGGCTCTTGTCGAAATAGAAGCCGAGCCAGGGTTCGACGACGGTGTCGATGTAGAGCACGTCGAGCTTGCGGCACAGCTTGACCAGGTCGAGCGAGCCGGTATCAACCGAAAGATTGACGCAGAAGCCCTGGCCGCCGCCTTCCGTCAGGAGCGGCTTCAGCAGCTCCTTGTAATTTTCCTTGGTGACGTGTTCCTTGATATGGCGGACGCCGTGCTTTGCCAGGATTTCCATGTCGGCTGGCTCTTCGCGCGGGTCGATGACGACTATCCGGCTCTTGTCGAATTTGAAGTGGCGCTCGATCAGGGGCAGGGTGCCGCGGCCGATGGAGCCAAAGCCGATCATCACGATCGGGCCGGTAATTTCGGCATATACCGGATATTTGTGTTTCGTCATTCTTGTCTCCTTCGAAAGGCAGGACGCCGTTCGGCCTATGAAATTCAATCAATGTATGCGTGAAAACGCGAGGTGGACGGCTCTAATCACAAATTGATGTCACAATAAAGAGCTCTCCGGGCTACGTCGGGGAAAGTCAATAGAATGGCACCATACACGCGGTTTGCGACGAGTTTGTTGCTTATCGAATTGCTAGATGCCAGCCAACATCCGCAATTGCTTCACTAACTCGGCTTTCTGATGGATGAGTCCCTTATAGGTCGTCTGATGTTCGTCCAATGCATCCAGTTGGGTGGCGAAGCTTGATGCCAGCTCCGGGGCTCTGGGATGATTGGCGATCGCGGCGATCGGATCGACATAGACGCGGATGGTGAAGAGGATATCGCCTGAGACCGGCAGCTTGCGCAGTGTCTGGCGTTCGACGCGAGCGAAGCGGGTTTCGAGCGTGGGGGCGGTGGTAACCGGCGGCCGCCTGTGTTTTGAAGCCGACAAAAATAGCTCGTCTGTCATATTCACCGACCAGTTCAGCCGCTCGACGGGCTGCGACACCTGCAGATTGTCGAAGATGCGAGTGATCAGGGCGGCGTTGCGCGTGCCTTCGCCAAAACCGGGCACATCGGCGTGGATCGCTTGCATCGGCCGGCCGAATTTTTCCTGCAGCGACCAGGACGAGGGGAAGGCGACATGGCCGGCGACAAGGTGCCAGCCGTCGTCCTTGCGGCGCATGATGACGAGATCGTCGGCGACCAGTGATCCGGCCTTCAGCAATGGTGGAACCGAGGTGTCGGCGAGATCGACGGAATGACCGGCGATGGAGAGTATATCGCCATCGCGGCGACAGATGGCCGGGTGCTGTTCACAGAGATAGGCCGTCAGCAGGTCGAGCACCTCTTGCTGTGCGTCCTGCGTATTGTCCTCGGCAACGAAGATCTCGCTTAGATATTCACGGGAAAGACGCCGCTTCTCATCGAGATAGCGCCCGAGATCGGCATCGGGCTCGATCCAGCGGGCGGCGTCCAGTGGCACAAGGCCGATGGTGAAGGGTTTGGCGGAACCGTCATAGGGCGTGTAAGTCAGTTGTGTCATGGGTCGAGTCTATCGCGTCAGCGTTCCCTGATGGAAGAGCATCCGCCAACATCCGTCCGGCTCCATCCGCCAGATCGAGCTTCTGAGCGATCGGACGGTTGGCTTGTCGGCAAACGCGCGGGCGGCCCGATAGGTGACGAGAGCGATGCCGTCGGACAGCAGGCGCGCATCGAAGTCCTCTAGTGTGCGCAAGGCGCTATTCTGAGGATCGGTCGGAAGCTGGGTCAGGATGTTTTCCAGGTCGAAAAGGCGGCCGGAGCTGCCGATTTCGCGGAACTCCGTGCAGAGCAGTTCCGCCAATGCCTGCCGCGAGCCGCGCACCGCCGGATAAAAGAGCCTTTCTTCCAGCTCTTTCAGATGTGCGTGCAGGTCATCCATCGGGCTCTCCGTCTTTTCTCAGCTCTTCAATGCCTCCAGCCCCTCCGTCACGGTCGTTAGGGCGATTTCCGTGATGTCGTAGGCGGCGACGCCATGGATGGTGAAGGGGTCGGCGGCGACATAGGCTTCCAGTTCGGCGCGGTTGCCGCGGGCGAAGATGATACCGCCGGTGCGCGGTACCTTGCGGCCGGAGGCGAGAAACCAGCCCTTGGCATAGCCTTCCTTCACCCAGGCCAGATGTGGCTCCATGTGCTTGTCGGCTTCGTCATTGCCCTTGAGATAGGTCAGCGAAAGAATGAGCATTGCGTCAATTCCATAGGAGTTGCGCGCGGATCAGACCGCGCAGGGAGTTTCCGACATAAAGCGTGGCGTTTTCCAGCTCGTCCAGCCTGATCCGGCCGACGCGGGCCTTGCGCTGGCAGATGAGTTCGGTGCGCAAGACACCGGCAAGCAGGCCGCAAGAGATGGGCGGTGTTCGCAACGGGGCCGAGCCGTCGTCCAGGAAGATCGAGGTGATCGTGCCCTCACAGACTTCGCCCTTTTCGTTCAGCAGCAGCACCTCGTCTGCTTCCACCTGTGGATATTCGGCGCGCGCGGCCTCGTAGACCGATCGGCGCGTGGTCTTCACCCGCAGCAGCGTGTCGGCGGAATCGATCCGGGTTTTGGCGATGCGGACGCGCCAGACGGTGTCGGCGGCAAGAGGCATGAAAACGGCGGTGGTGATATCGGTTTGCCCGGCGCGATCGAAGGTCAGGCGGACCCGCAACGGTGCAGTCGCGCCGGCGACGGCGGCGTCCAGTTTCGTCAGCGCATCCTTCGGTGCGGGAAAGCCCAGCCGGCGGGCGGAGCGTTGCAGGCGGGCAAGATGCAGGCGCAGACGCACGAAGCCCGTTTGCGGCTCGTAGCGCAGCGTTTCGATCAGCGAAAAGTCCTCTAGCGCTTGATCCATCGATCCCCCACGGCGAAGCGTGCCTTCAGGAAGCATTCTTCATATTCCGCTTCCGCCGTCGAATCGAAAACGATGCCGCCGCCGACGTTGAAGACGGCGCGGCCGTCGTCGAACAGCGTGATGGTGCGGATCGCCACGGAAAAGCGCATGGCGCCGGTGGGCGAGATCATGCCGATTGCCCCGCAATAAGCATCGCGCGGGCTGTCTTCGAGGTCGTGCAGGATTTCCATTGCCCGCATTTTCGGCGCACCGGTGATCGAACCGCAGGGAAAGAGCGCGGCGAAGATATCGCGGATGGTCATGCCGGGGCGCAGCTTTGCCTGCACATGGCTGACCATCTGGTGCAGGGTCGGATAGGTCTCGATCTCGAAGAGTTTCGGCACGTCGAGCGTACCGACCTCGGTGATGCGGGAGATATCGTTGCGCAGGAGGTCGACGATCATGCGGTTTTCAGCCTGCGTCTTTTCGTCGGCAAGCATGGCGCTGATGATCTCGGCATCTTCCGTGGCATTTGCGCCGCGCTTGGCCGTGCCCTTCATCGGATGCGTCTCGATCCAGCCGTCGTCGTCCGTGCGGAAGAAGAGTTCCGGCGAGCGTGACAAAAGGATAGGTCCGCCAAGATCGACGAGGGCGCCGTACTTCACCGGCTGACGCTCGATCAGCGACCAGAACGCGGCCCTGATGTCGCCGTTCCAGCGCGCTGTGATCGGCATGGTGAGGTTTGCCTGATAGCAATCGCCCTGGCGGATATGCCCATGCAGCCGGTCGATTCTCTCTTTATATATAGGGAAATTCCATGCGGCCGTCGCATCGGTCAGGAACTCCTGGTTTTCAAGGCGTTGCAAGGGTTGGGCGAGGGGATGGTCGTTGGCTGCCGGAGCATCGAAAACGCCGAAGCATAGCAATGGCGTTTCGCGATTTTCTTCAGTGAAGGGTGCCAGTTTTTCTTCGAAGAGATGGCCGGCTTCATAGGCCATATAGCCTGCCAACCATTTTCCGTCCGCCTTCGCCTTCTCCATTCGGTCCAAGGCATCGAAGAATTCCGCGTGCGTCCGGGCGATGATGATCTCCGCCGGTTCGGCGAAGAGCATTACCTGTCCTGTGCTGTCGTCCCTAAAGAGGACGTAGGGTTGGGCATCGGCCATGCGCGGGTCTTCATCAATGGGCATCAAGCGCTCTTATCAAGCGCCTCGAGCTCGTCGATCAGCCCTTCGATCATCGTCAGTCCCTTGCTCCAGAACGACGGATCGGTGGCGTCGAGGCCGAAAGGCTTCAGAAGTTCCGAGTGATGCTTGGTGCCGCCGGCCTTCAGCAGCTCAAAATACTTAGCCTGAAAGCCCTCTTCGGCATTCTGATAGACGGCGTGGAGCGAGTTCACCAGGCAGTCGCCGAAGGCATAGGCGTAGACGTAGAAGGGCGAATGGATGAAGTGGGGGATATAGGTCCAGTAGGTCTCGTAGCCCTCGGAAATCTTGATCGCCGGCCCCAGGCTTTCCGACTGCACGGAGAGCCACAGCTCGCCGATATCGTCGGAGGTCAGTTCGCCATTCTTGCGGGCGGTATGCACCTTGCGCTCGAACTCGTAGAAGGCGATCTGGCGCACGACCGTGTTGATCATGTCCTCGACCTTCTGGGCGAGCATCGCCTTGCGCTCGCGCTTGTCGGTGGTCTTGTCGAGCAGGGCGCGGAAGGTCAGCATCTCGCCGAAGACCGAGGCGGTTTCGGCAAGCGTCAGCGGCGTCTGGCACATCAGCGCGCCCTGGCCGCCGGCGAGCACCTGATGCACGCCATGGCCGAGCTCGTGGGCCAGCGTCATCACGTCGCGCGGCTTGCCCATGTAGTTGACGAGCACATAAGGGTGCGCCGAGGGCACGGTCGGATGGGCGAAGGCGCCGGGCGCCTTGCCGGGACGCACCGGCGCGTCGATCCATTCTTCGTCAAAGAAACGCTTGGCGATATCGGCCATTTCCGGGGCGAAATTGCCGTAGGCGGACAGCACGGTTTCCTTGGCTTCCGTCCAGGGGATCAGCGCATTGGAGGTTTCCGGCAGCGGCGCGTTGCGGTCCCAGAAATTCATCTGTTCCATGCCGAGCCACTTGGCTTTCATCTTGTAATAGCGGTGCGAGAGGCGCGGATAGGCGTCGCGCACGGCGGCGGCCAGCGCATCGACCACTTCGCGCTCGACGCGATTGGCGAGATGCCGGCTGTCGGCGATGTCCTCGAAGCCGCGCCAGCGATCCGCGATATCCTTGTCCTTGGCGAGCGTATTGGTGATCAGCGTGAAGACACGCAGATTGGCCTTGAAGGTCGTGGTCAAGGCCTCGGCCGCCTTGCGGCGCACTTCAGGGTCCTTTTCCTGCAGCATGTTCAGGGTGACTTCCAGCGGCAGCTTCTCGCCATCGACCTCGAAGCGCAGCTCCGCCATGGTCTCGTCGAACAGGCGGTTGAAGGCGGCCGCACTCGTCATGGATTTTTCGAGGAACAGCTGCTCCAGTCTGTCGTCCAGCTGGTAGGGCTTGTCCTTGCGCAGATCGACGAGCCAGGGGCGGTAGTGGCCGGCGGCGGGGTCGTTCGCCATGCAGGCATCCATGACGGCATCGTCGATGCGGTTCAGTTCCAGCGGGAAGAACAGCAGATGGGCGGCATAGTCGGTCAGTCTCGTCTGCACATCGCCATAGAGCTTGCCGTTGGCCGGATCGCTGGTGTTGGAAAAATAGGTGAGACCGGCAAAGGAACCGAGGCGGCCGATGATGTCGTCCAGCGCTTCATATTCCTTCAGCGCCGCGCCGATGCCGGCGTCGCCGGTCTTGGTCGCGGCCTCGGCCAGCTTGCCCTTCCACTTTTCTTCAAAGGCGACGGCCAGCTTGCCGGCCTTTTCCATGTCGCCAGTGAATGCGCCGGAGGTGGCGGAGGGATAGAGGTCGCTGAGCTTCCAGGCGGGCAGATCCCCAAGTGCTGCATTGGTCGCGGCAGCGGCCGGGCCGGTGGAAAACTTAAGGGACGAATGCAGCGAGGTCGGGCTCATGGACGGTATTTCCTCTATTTTCTTTTCAGAACGATCCGGTCAATTCGTGTCTATTCGGCCGAAAAGGCCGCCGCAAGCGCGGATTTTCTGCGGTCGCGCAATGGAGTCATAGACGATGTTACATTCGTCATAATGATTAAAATACGATGGTTTGGCAAAACTTCGTGTTCAAGCCTTTCTGCGAAGGTTCCCCCAGGTTTCGCATGAAGTGAGGCACCAATGACCATATTGAATAGCGCCAAGGGGGGCGCGCAGGTTCTCGTTGTTGAGGATGATCCGATCCAACGACGCCTGCTGAAAAATGCCATCGAGCGACATGGACATGTTGCTCACTTGGCAGAAAATGGCCGCTTCGGCCTCGAGTTTCTGAAGCGCAATGGCGATCAGATCAATGTGATCGTGCTCGATCTCATGATGCCGGAGATGAACGGCCTCGAGCTTCTGGGCGCTCTCAGCGACATGGGCACCGATATTCCCGTGATCGTGCAGACCGGGCAGGGCGGTATCGAGACCGTGGTGCAGGCCATGCGGGCCGGCGCCTTCGATTTCGTTGTCAAGCCGGTTTCGCCGGAACGGATAGGCGCGTCGATCGCCAACGCGCTGAAACTCGATCAGCGCGAGGCCAAGGCCCGCGCCGGACGCAAATCGCGATCGAGTGCGATCAGCTTCGACGACATCGTCTCGGCGAGCCCGGCGATGATGCGGGTGCTCGATCTCGCCCATCGCGCGTCGCAATCGAATATACCCGTGGTGCTGGAAGGCGAATCCGGCGTCGGCAAGGAACTGGTGGCCCGTGCCATCCAGGCCGCCAGCGACCGCGCCGGCAAGCCTTTCGTGACGGTCAATTGCGGTGCCATTCCGCATAATCTGGTCGAGAGCATTCTCTTCGGTCATGAGAAGGGCGCCTTCACCGGCGCCACGGAACGGCATGTCGGCAAGTTCATGGAAGCGGACGGCGGTACGCTGTTCCTCGACGAGGTCGGCGATCTGCCGCTGGAGGTGCAGGTCAAGCTCCTGCGCGCCGTGCAGCAGGGCGAGATCGAAACGGTCGGCGCCCGCGTGGCGCAGAAGGTCAATGTCCGGCTGATTTCGGCCACCAACAAGGATTTGATCGAAGAGGTGAAGGCCGGACGGTTCCGTGAGGATCTCTACTACCGCCTCAACGTCTTCCCGATCACCATGCCGGCACTCCGCCGCCGCAAGGAGGACATCCCGCATCTCGCGCGTGCTTTCGCCGATCGGTTCGCGTTCGAACAGAAGCTCGGTCATTCGCTGGCGATCAGCCATGGCGCTCTGGCGCTGCTGACGTCCTATGACTGGCCAGGCAATATCCGCCAGCTCGAAAATGCGGTCTTCCGCGCGGTCGTGCTGTCGGAGGGACCGGAGCTGCTGGAAACCGATTTTCCGCAGATCGCGGCGCAGTTGCCCGGCTATTTCACTGGCGAGCATCCGACGTTAGTTGTGGATAATTCCCAGACCTACGGCGCCGATAGCGTCGCGGCAGACAGGTTTGAGCGCGGCTTGCGGGTCGCGTCATCGGAGGAAACTACAACCTCGCCGCTCTCGATCGTGGACACGTCATCCGCGCAAGCGTCGGATAATGTCATCGTCAGCACCGATACATCCGGCGATGTCAGAAAGCTTGCGGATGTCGAGGAAGAGCTCATAAGGTTCGCTCTCAAATTCTATCGAGGGCAAATGAGTCAGGTGGCAAGGAAGCTCGGAATCGGCCGTTCGACGCTCTATCGCAAGTTGAAAGACTATGGGATAGACCCGGATGACCCGCAAAAAAACGCGGCGTGAGCACGGTTTAACGTTTAGGCAAGCATATTTTGTTACCTGTCGTAAAGCACTTGTTAGTGCATCGTTCACCATGTATGAAGAGGGCGACCATGTGTGGCATTTTTGCCATCGTGTCACCGCAATTGACAGCCATTTGGAACACGATGCGACATTGTCTGTCGGACGGGGATCGAATTGCCGAATCTGAGTGGAAATACCAAGCCTAATAGCTTGAGCTGGCATTCTGCGTGCTCTGAGATATTTCGCAAGGTGGCCAAGGTTCTAGCCGTTGGCCTGCTGGCGCTGGCCGTCTCTACTCCTGTTTTCGTTGGTTCGCCGTCGAAAGCGAGCGGGGAGACCCGCAGCCTCAAGATCTATTTCGTGCATACGGGCGAAAAGGCCGTCATCACTTACAAGCGTGACGGCAAGTTCGACCCGGCCGGTCTGGAGAAGCTGAACCGCATCCTGCGCGACTGGCGTAAAAACCAGCCGACCAAGATGAACCCGCATTTGTTCGACCTGATCTGGCAAGTGTACCGCGAAAGCGGCTCCCATGAATTCATCAATGTTGTCTGCGGTTTCCGTTCGCCGGGAACCAACGAGATGCTGCGCACGCGTTCGGCCCATACGGGCGTCGCCAAGAAGAGCCAGCATATGCTCGGCAATGCGATGGATTTCTATATTCCCGACGTCAAGCTTACCAAGCTGCGCGAAATCGGCATGAAGCTTCAGGTCGGCGGCGTCGGCTACTATCCGACCTCCGGATCGCCTTTCGTACATATGGACGTCGGCGGCGTGCGTGCATGGCCGCGCATGGATCGCCAGGAACTTGTCCGTTTGTTCCCCGATGGCAAGACCATGCATATTCCGGCCGACGGCCGTCCGCTGCCCGGCTACCAGCAGGCTGTTGCGGATTACAAGCGCCGCATGTCGTCCGACGATATCCAGATCGCCAGCTCTTCGCCCTCGCGCCGTGGCTTCTTCGCCCGGCTGTTTGGCGGCGGCGGTGCTGACGAGGAAGAGGATAATGCGGATACCGGTGCGCCGGCAGCGGCAGCGCCGACCACGTTGGTTGCCAAGAACACCCAGCGGGCTCCTGTAGCAACGGACGACGGCGACGACAGCCAGCCGGTGACGCAGCAGGTTGCCAGCGTCAATGCGCCTGTTCCGCAGGTTCGTCCGGCTTTCGGGAACCAGGCCGGCAGCGAGGTCGCTTCGGCTTTGATGTCGCCGCCGCGTAATGCCGCTCAGGATGCGCTTGCCGCGGCAATGCCGACAGCGGATGCCCAGCAACAGCAATATGCCGATCTGCGTGACTATCGCGTTCCGGTTCCGGCCCTGCTTAACCGTCGCACGCCCGGTGATGCCGAAATGGCCTCTGCCGAATCTGACGTGACGGATCAGGCCGTCGGTGTTCCGGTTCCGGTCGAACGTCCGGAAATCGCCGAAAATCTTCTGGCTTCCGCCGATGCCGACCCGGATGCGATCGACGATGCAGCCGATCAGGGAACGCTTTCGCCCGCGATCGTTGCCGCGCTCGAGCAGCGCCGCGCCGATCAGTCGGATGCGAATGCAGGCGTTGCCGTCAATACGGTCGCCAACAATGTCGCCTCCAAGGATGAGGTGCCGCCGGCGAATAGCGTAGCGGCCGATAATGATGCCGTGCGCGCTATTGCCGCTGTCCTGCCGCAGAAGCGGCCGGTGCAGCAGATGCCGATGCAGGTGGCGGCCCTTGCGCCGACCGCCAGCGAAAGCAAGGCTAGCAGCCGCCGCTTCAACGACAGTTTTGAAGTGATGGCGCCGCAGGAACGTCCGATTGCCGCTGGCATCGCCACGAAGGGTGGCCGTCCGAATAAGCGGGACGCCGTGGTGGCCGATTCCGGTCGCGCCGCGGTGACCACCCCGCCGAAGCTGACGGATAAGATGATTTCGCAATGGGCGATCGCCAATGCCCGTGTCGAGATCGTCAATCGCCCGGTCAAGGCACCGCGCTTCGTCAGTCCGACGCTTCGTGCCCAGCCGACCGCCGTCTACACGGAAGGCTTCAAGGTGCAGACCGCCTCGATGGATCCCGAGCGCTTCAGCGGCACGGCCGTGAACTTCCTGCAGGTCAAGAAGTTCAATTCGGTCGAGTAGTCGGGGCGATCCTGGTTCCTCGAACATGTTGAGTTAGACACGAGATCGCTTGCAGCATGGCGCTGCGGGCGATTTTTTCTTTCAACATCGTGGACGATGTTGAGAACACCGGTTGAGCATCAACGTCGATGAAAACGCTTCGCATCGCAGCTCTGGCTTCGAACAATGGTTCCTCCGTCCGCGCCATCGCCGAGGCAATTGTCGCGGGCAAGCTCGATGCGACCATTTCGCTTCTGGTAAGCAATCGTTTGAGCGCCCCTGCGCTCGATTATGCCGCCGATTGCGGTATCCCTGCTTTGTACATTCCGACAAAGGGGGTCGAATCCGAGGCTGACGAAAAACTGCATGCAGCCCTTGTTGAGGCTGGCGTCGAGTTGGTCATTCTCTCGGGCTATCTGCGAAGGCTGGGTCCGAAGACCCTCTCAGCTTTCGAGGGAAGAATCTTGAACGTTCACCCGGCGCTTCTGCCAAGGTATGGCGGGGTGGGCATGTATGGCAGAAAACTACATCAAGCCGTTCTTGACGCACGGGAGCCTGTGACTGGGGCCACGATCCATCTGGTGGACGCGGAATACGATCACGGCCGCATCATCGCAGCCACGGAAGTTCGCATAAATCCTTCGGACGATGTAGCAGCTATCGAGTGCCGCGTAATGCAGGTGGAATGCGATCTCTTCGTCCAAACGCTGCAAAGAATAGCGGCAGGCGAGCTTTCGTTGCCATTGTGAGCAAGGCGGGGATCATTTCACCCGGTTCGGGTGGAGTGATGTCTCCGTTGCCTGTTGTAACTGCCGGGAATTTCATCCTTGGCTCAGTAAGCGCTGCTAGTCCGTCACAGCGACAGGGCTGGATATCCTCTATTGACGCGCAAGACGGCTGTTATCATCGGCAATGGAAAATTGCACCACGATCTCTCGCGGATCGTGGACGATGCGGACTTCGTGATGCGCTTCAACGCGCCGAACCTGTCCGGCGGCATGAGCGGCACGCGCACGGATATGCTCATGCTGGCTGCGTCGAGTAAGGCGATGCAGCGGCGATTGGTCGATCCGGCCTTTCTGGAAAGCGCTGCCTTCAAGGCTGTGAAAGAGGTGGTGCTGGTCTATCACCCGGGTATCATCCGCAAATATCACCCCAGGCCGAATATCCTCTCGCGTATGAAGGGAAGGCGGGCCGATTGGACGATGCAGGCAATCGAGCTGATCGGCAGTGCGGGGAAGGAAATCCGCATCATGCCGCCGCAATTCTATCTTGATGGCTGCGCGGCTCTAGGTGTCTCTGGCCCCAGGATGCGTGAGGTGTTTCCGAGCACTGGGTTTCTCGGCATTTGCCATGTTCTTTCAAACTTTCCCATAGGTGAATGGGACGTGAAACTATGCGGATTCAGCTGGGAGGGGTGGAAGCGCCATGCCTGGCAGGACGAACGCCGCTGGGTCGAGGATCAGATAGCGTGCGACCGTATCAGCATGCTTGCCTAGAACGTCGCCGTGCGGGGGCGATGCGCCTGCACGGGAGCATTGAAAGTGTTCGTTTTCAGTTTCGCGTCAGGTTTGCCTAAGTTCGCCTTCATTCACGATTGTTACGGGGTCTCGGATAAGACAGCGAGATCTCATAGATGCAGACCTATAAAATCGGCTTTTCGGCTGCCGCGCCGCTTGAAAGAGCTCATGCCGGGCTGGAGCCGGATCAAGTTCCTTTGGGCACGATCAACGCGCGGCCGGCTCAGGCGAACATACGCGGCTTCATCATTCACCTGGATCGCGCGCGCGATCGTCTGCCCCAGGTGGAAAGGCTCGCGGCCATGCTTCCGGTTCGAAGCGACATCATCCAGGCCGTTGATGCAAGCGCTTTGCCCGACGCCGACATAGACCTCGTCTATCGTCGGCATTTGCACACACCGCGCTATCCCTTCGAGATGAGTGTCGGCGAGATCGCCTGTTTCCTCTCGCATCGCAAGGCATGGGCGGCGATCGTCGAGCAGGGTGTCGATGCCGGCCTCGTGTTTGAAGATGACGTGGAGATCGACGCCTCGTTTCATGCCGCTTTTGCCGCCGCACAGGCATGCCTCACGCCGGGTGCCTTCATTCGCTTTCCTTTCCGGATGGGCAAGGAACATGGTGAGTGCGTTTTGACGCATGGTCAGGCCAGCGTCATCCAGCCAGGCCGAGTCGGTCTTGGCATGGTGGCGCAGCTCGTCAGCCGTGATGCCGCCATCCGGTTGCTGGAGGCGACGGCCTTGTTTGACCGTCCGGTCGACACGACCGTCCAGATGCGCTGGATAACCGGCCTGTCGCCCCTCGCTGTCCTGCCGGGCGGTGTGCATGAAATATCCTCGCAACTCGGCGGCAGCACCATCAAGAGCAGAAAGACCGTGTTCGAGAAGCTGTCGAGAGAGATCCTGCGGCCGCTCTATCGTGCGAAAATCGCAATACGTTCCCGCCGTTCAAGCTGAGACCATACACATTGGCCGTTCCAATTCTACTCTATCATCAGATCGCGGTGCCGCCCTCGCGGCGCGCGCCTTTCAGAAGCATGGCCGTGCATCCGGAGGCTTTCCATAACCAGATGGCGTGGTTGAAAAGACTGGGCGTACAGGGTCTTTCGCTGCGTGAGTCGCTCCCCTACATCCAGGGCGCCAAGACCGGCAAGGTTGCCGCCATCACCTTCGACGACAGCTATGCCAATGTCTACGAAAACGCCTTGCCCGTCTTGCAGGAGTTCGGCTTCACCGCCACGAATTTCGTAGTTGCCAATCAGGTCGGCGGCAGCAACGTCTGGGACATTCCCAACGGCGTGGCGCGGGCGCCCTGCATGTCGCTGGAGCAGCTGCGCAAATGGGTGGCGCTCGGACATGAGGTCGGTTCGCATACGCTCGATCATGTGCATCTTCCGCAATTGCCGATGCAGGAGGCCCGCCGCCAGATCGCCCACTCCCGGGAGCTGCTGGAGGACATGCTGGACGAGATCGTCTCTTCCTTCTGTTTCCCCTATGGGGACGAAATGCCGCTCGATCGGGTTCTGGCCTATGAGGCCGGCTACAGTGCGGCAACGACGACACGACGGGGCAGGGCGCGGCAGGACCATGATCCCTTTGGTCTGCCGCGCGCCACGGTTCGCCGCAATGACAGCTGGCTCCATTTCATCCGGAAATGTGTTTCCGGGTAGATTAGCTGCACGTCTAGCGGCGATGGGATCATGAAGATCTTACGGCGCGACGGTGAAGCTGTAGGTGCCGTTCGTCTTGTGGCCGTCGGTGGAAAGGACGTGCCATTCGACGGTGTATTTACCGGCCGCCAGCTTGTCCGTAAGCGGGATCATCAGCGTGGTATCACCCTTCATCAGCATGGCTTCGCCCGTCTTCACGACCGTCTTGTCCGGGCCAGTGACAGTCACGCCGCTGAATTTGAGGTTCAATCCTTCGGTAAAGGTCAGGTCGAGTTCGGAAGGCACCTCCTTCACGGTGCCGTCGGTAGCTGGCACGGCTGATTTGAGATGGGCATGGGCGAAGGCTTGGCCTGCGAAGGCGAAGCTGGCGGTGAAGGCTGCGATAAGGAGTTTCTTCATCTGGGGCATGGTGATTGTCCTTTAAGGATCGATGATCCGCAGGGCTTCTGCGGCAGGTTTCCGGCGGTCGATCATGGCCGCCGGATAGTCCGTCCGGATCCTGTCCGGCCGGGTAATCGGGGGAGGCAGCGCCTTTATTGCAGAAGATTACGGATCTTCTGCAAGGCGATGTTGGGATCCTCGCCATAGGCAATCATGCTCCTGAGATTGCCGTCAGCACCCACCAGCAGAACCGAAGCGGTGTGATCCATGGTGTAGTCACCGTCCGGCGTCGGCATCTTCTTGGCATAGATGCGCCAGCCCTTGATCGCTTTTTGCATCTCGTTCGGATCGCCTGTGATCCCGGTGATCCGGTCGGTGAAGTTGCCGGTGTAGTTGTGCATGATCTGTGGTGTGTCGCGTTCGGGATCAACCGAGAAGAAGTAGGCCTTCAGCGCGTCGCCCTGGTCCCCAAGCGCCTTAAACCAACCGGCCATCTCGTAAAGCGTGGTCGGGCAAACTTCGGGGCAATGGGTGTAGCCGAAATAGATAAGCGATGGGTGACCCTTGAGCGCCTGCTCCGTGATGGGCTGTCCGCGGTCGTCGGTCAGGGTGAACGTCGCACCAATATTGGTTTCCGCCGCGTCCGGCCGCGGCATCAGGCTCCATGTGAAATAACCGAGCGCGCCGCAGACGATCAGCAGCACGATGCCCAGGATGGCGGGGATGGTCCATTCTCTCGTGAACATTGGATTCTCCTTTGCGTGTTGGATAGCGGTTGAGCGGCGGCATGATTGGCGCCGCCACAATCGTCTGCGGCTTCACTCGATATTGATTTTCTGTGCCGGCGCCGTGATGGCGACGCTGCCGCCTGGACCTTTGCCGGTCGGGATGCAGAGTGCGGCAACGAAAGGGGCGGCTGGCCGCTTTGTCTGCTGGCCGCCCAGACGGTCGTCATAGGTAAGCCGCATGATGTTGTTGATGCCTTCCATGCCGCCGCCGCCCTTGGCGTCGATTTCCATCATCTCGCTGACGCACATCTTCGCCTGGTCGACGCACATGTTGAGGATCGCCTCGTAAAGTGCTGGATCGAGGGAGGAGAAATAACGGACCGGCTCTTTCTCGCTCGGCTGCTCCAGCCTCAGATATTCGAGGCGGCCGAGAGGCGTTCCTTGCGAGCGGACCCTGCCTATCCAGTTATCGAAATCCGCGTTTGCGAGGCCGCGAAACTTGAACCGCATGTTGGAGAAGCCGGCGCCGCTGTAATTGGCGGAGAAACCCTCATAGTCGCCGACGCGATTGATGACCGCATGCAGCTTCGTCTCCATGCCCGGCATGGCATAGATCTGGCCGGCAAGAGCGGGGACGAAGAAGGAGTTCATCACCGAAGCGGCGGTGATCTTGAAGTTGATCGGGATATCGACGGGTGCGACGAGTTCGTTGACCGTCGCGATGCCAAGATCGGGGTAGAGGAACAGCCATTTCCAATCGAGCGCCACCACTTCGACCGTCAGTGGTTTGATGCCCTGAGGAATAGGCCGCGAGGCATCGATCCGGTCCAAGGGCCGATAGGGATCGAGCTGATGGGTGCTGATCCAGGTGACGGCCCCGAGCGCGACGATGATGGCCAGTGGTGCCGACCAGATGACGATCTCCAGGCGTGTGGAATGATGCCATTCGGGATCATAGGCTGCTTCCGTGTTGGATTGACGGTACTTCCAGGCGAAGAACAGGGTCAGAAAGATCACCGGGATGATGATGAGCAGCATCAACAGGGTCGAGATGACAATGAGATTGCGCTGCTGCATCGCTATGTCGCCGGACGGTGCCAGCACGACCATGTTGCAGCCCGAAAGCAGCAGGACGGGCATGAGGACAAGCGGCTTCAGCGGTTTGCAGGGGAACGCCCCAAGGCGGTCAGCGGCTTTACTTCGTCTGGTCGGCATGTGCGCCTCCCGCAGCCGCATTGGGCATGGTCATCGCGCCCATGTCTTCGCGATTGCTGACCTTGCCGCCGGCGGCGGGGCCGACCGGGAACTCGATATCGACGGGACCTGCCTTTTCGAAATTGAGGGTGGCTTTCACTGTCTGGCCCTCTCTGAAGCCCTCGCCGACCTTCATGAACATGACGTGATAGCCGCCAGGCTTCAGTTCGACAGTCTTTCCGGCGGGGATGGGCAGGCCATCCGCAAGCTCGCGCATGACCATCACGTCCTTGTCCATCGTCATCTCGTGGATCTGGACCATCCTCGCACGCGGCGAGCTCGCCGCGACCAGTCGATCGTCGGTAGAGCCGGTATTGGTGATGGTCATGTAGCCGCCGCCGACCGGCGCGCCCGGTATCATGGCCCGCACATAGGGATCGGAGATGCGGAGATCGCCGATGGCGAAGTCCTCTGCCAAGGCGGCGTGGGACAGAAGGGATGCAAGGCCGAAGGCAGTAAGCGTTGTGACGAGTTTCAGCATGATCGATATCCTTCTTGAAAATGGGGGAGAGGCCGTCATGAGAAGAAGCGCCGGAACGGCGGCACGAAGCGCAACAGGATCTGGTCGAAGAGCAGCATGGCGACGATGGCGAGCCCGGTGAGCGGGAAGGCTGCGCCGAAGGCGATGACGATCAGCCATAGGCCGATATAGACGGACTTCCGTGGCGGCATGGGCGGAACGCCGAGGCGACCCACTGGGCGGCGCTTCCACCACATGATGACGGCCGTCACGCAGGACAGAATGATCGCCAGGCAGGTCGCCAGCATCAGGAGCCGGTTGAAGAGGCCCCATTCCTGACCCAGATGGACGTTGATCCCCCATTCGATCGCCTGGCCGAGAGCCGGGTACTGGCTGAAAGAGAGATCGACGAGCGGCTTTCCGGAATATTGGTCGATGTGGATGGTGCGCTCGTCGGCAAGGTCGGCGGGATAGAGTGCTGCGGTGTAGACGCCGGTTGCGTCGGAGGGGATGGCGGTTGCAAAACCCGGCGCCATGCCGAGCCCCTTGGCGATCTCCACCGCCTTGTCGATGCCGATCGGCTTGGCTTGTTGCGCGGCGGCGACGTCGGATAAGGGAATTGGCGCCTTTTCGACGATCCAGCCCGGCGCCGGCAGGATATCGTCCGTGACCTTTGTCGATGTCGGCACATTGTCCCAGAGGGCGGCGGGAAAGCCGAGATCGTGCTCCGTCAGCCAGGTTTTGACATTGGTGCCCCAATAGCTAGACCAGGGCATACCGCTGAGGGCGAGAAAGAAAATGAGGACGCCCGCGCCGGCACCGGTGACGGCATGCAGATCACGCCAGAAGACGCGGCGTGAAGGCGTGCCGCGAACGGTGAGGACGCCGCCGGTCTGCTTGCGCGGCCACCAGAGATAGAGGCCGGTGGCGACGAGCACGAGCGCGAAGCCGCCGACGATCTCGATGAGCCGGTTGGTCCATGTCCCGAAATAGTCGAGGCTGTGAAGCCGCCGGACGACCCAGCCGAAATCCTGTTTGGAGCCGACCGAATCCAGCACCTCGCCATTGTGCGGATTGACATAGACGACGGTTGACTGGCCGCCTTTCGATACGGTGACCGCGGCCGATCGATTGCCGGCCGGGGCTTCGCGATAGGAGGTAGCCCTGGCGCCCGGCATGGCTGTGGTCGCCGCGTCGACGATTTGCTGCGGCGCCAACGCAGATCCAGTATCGGCGACGACATGGCGATGGGCATAGAAGGTGGTGTCGATCTCGTTCTTGAAGAGATAGAGCGATCCGGTGATCGCCAGATTGAGCATGAAGGGGATGACGAGTAGGCCGGCGAAGAAATGCCAGCGCCAGATCGCGCGATAGAGCGAGATGGTGTCGGTGGTTGCGGCTTCTGGTTCGGCCGCGGTGAAGGTAGACATGAAAGATCCTCCGGAAATCCGGCTGGCGGCGGGAGGGCCTGTCTGCGGGGAAAGTCACGACCGCTTTGGTCGTAGCCTTATGCAGAGCTGCACAGGCGGTTGGGCTGCCGAGGCCGCCCGTTTCGCGCAGTGATGATCAGCATGGAGGCAATCCACCCGCAGCCGGCACGATCAGAGCTCGTGCATGGTCCGGCCGCCGTTGACGACGAGCGTCACGGCGCGGGCCGCAACGCAGGCTCAGGCAATGGTAATGCGGAGGATGGGCGGCGCGCGCGGGCCGGTGTTCGGCGGATAGAGCTGGCGGTGGAAAGCTTCGGTTTTCGGGGCGGGGATATCCTGGCTTGCGAAGGCGAGATGCTCGCAGATATCCGCCGGCGGTAAGGGAAGCAGAGCCGCCGAAGAGATGCGGCAGGCCTCGCAGCTCGGCACATGCGCCTTGCTGTGCTCCTTGCCGTCCGCCGTCTTTTCGGTGACGCAGAGAACCGGCAGGGTTCCGTCCGGCAGCCTGTATTGGGCAAGTGCAGCGGGTGTCAGTTCGTCGGCGCTGGAAATGGCCGGCTGATGGGCAAAGCCGACGGACAACAGCGCAAAGGCGCATAGAATGCGCAGCAGCCACTGTGTTGTCCCGGAGAGTTTTTTCCCCACTGCCGTCCCCATCGCCTCTTGCAGGCAAAGCACCTACGACATTCGATGGGCGAGCTCAATGCGGCAATTTGGTATGCGTGCCTGATCCATGGAAAAGGTGGAACGATCGACGGCCGGACAAATGCCGGCCGTTGGGTTTTGTTGATCATAGGTTTTCAGCACAGCGCCCGAAGGCGGGCTGCGGCCTATTCCATTCCGAGTGCGGCCATATAGGTCTGCAGGATGGATTCTTCTTCGAGACGTTCGTTGGCGTCCTTCTTGCGCAGGCGGATGATGGTGCGGATCGCCTTGGTGTCGTAGCCGCGTCCCTTTGCCTCGCCCATCACGTCCTTGATGTCGGACTGGATGGCGCCCTTTTCTTCTTCAAGCCGTTCGATACGCTCAATGAACGCCCGCAGTTCGGCGGCGGCGACATTCTCAACACTCGTCGTGTCGTCCATTTTCTTTTCCTTTCAAGGCAGCAGCCTGCGCTGCTCTGTGGTTCATGCAATTCCCTGTTTAAAAGCGGGAACTACGAAATTCCTGGCCGAAATCCCATGCGCTTGTCTTGCGCGTCCATCCGCTCGATCCGCTTCGACGGAAGCGCAAAGCTGATTGCGGGTGACGCCGGCAGTCTCGGATACATCGTCTCCAGAGTGCGTGGGGTTTCGAATTCGATCGGGCCGTTGACGTGCCGCGAATGGAGCGCGAGGTCAAGCCGTCTTGGCGAAAGCCGGTCTATTCTTTCGGCTTGTTCTGCTCAAAAGCGGCTTTTTGCACAGCCGAGGCTTCGGCCTGATGCAGATTCTTCCAGTCCTCATAGGGCATGCCGTAGACCATCTCGCGCGATTCGTCCTTGGTCACCGGCAGGCCCGCTTCTTCGGCCGCCTCGCGATACCAGTTGGAAAGGCAGTTGCGGCAGAAGCCGGCGAGATTCATCATATCGATATTCTGGACGTCGCTGCGTTCGCGCAGATGCGCGACGAGACGGCGGAAGGCTGCCGCTTCCAGTTCGGTCTGTTGTTGCTTGCTGAGCGCGCTCATCTTGGCTTCCTTACATTTCTTCTATGGCATGATCTTATCCAAAAACCGCTTCACACTTTTTGGGATCAAGCCTCTTCGTATGGGCCGGTGCGCGACGGATAGATCTTGTATTCGTGCAGCGCCGGATCGTCGTTCATCGCTGAAAAGATCGGCGCTAGCCGCTCGGCCCATTCGGCAATGCCGGCCTCTTCGCCGATCAGGTCCTGGCGGACTTCCAGCAGCGCATGCGGAATGCCCTTTACCATGCAATGGCGGTACATGGTGTCGTTTTTCAGCGCCCCGTCATAGGGTTCGTTGTCGCCTATGACGAGATCGGTATCGGCGCCAAGCTTTGCAAGAAGCGGCAAGACGGCGCGCTCGTCGCTGTCCCAGAGTACACTGGCATGCCAAGGGCGGGGGACGCCTTTCCAGGCCGGTGTGAAGGAATGCAGCGACAGCACCAGCGGTGCCTTGCCGGTGGCATCCGCGACCGAGGCGATCGTCTCCTCAACAGCGCGATGATAGGGTCGGTGGAAGGTCTTGATACGATAATTCCACTCTTCGTCGGTGATCGGATGATTGCCGGGGATGATCGCTCCGTCGGAAATCTTCATGATCAGCGTCGGATCGTCCTCGCCGCGATTGGGATCGATCAGCAGGCGGGAAAAGCCGCCGAGCACCGCCGGGACGCCGAGCCGGGCGGCAAGCTGGCGGCAAAGGCCCTCGATGCCAATGTCATAGGCGATGTGCCGCGCAAAGGCGGTTTCGGGCAAGCCAAGCCGGCCATAAGCCTCAGGAAGGTGGCGCATTGCATGATCGCCGAGAATGACCATGCCTTTGTCACGATTGCCGAATATGGTCTCGAAGGATTTAAAGTCGTTCATGTGGATTGTCGATTATTGCATTTTCATCTCGTTGTTTGATTGCATGCGAGGGCGGAAGGTGCAAGGCTCGCCTGATTGATCGGGTAAGGCGCGCTGGAGGGCGTCGTCACCATCCCGTGAAGAAAATATAATCGATTAGAGTTGCGTTGACATTCGTTGGATGGCGGCGCAAGAAGACGCAACAACGAATAACCGGGAGCCCATTGGAAGCCGTGTTCAGCCAAGTCGCGCCAAGTTTCGTTACGCGGTCAGGGCCGCTCGCCCGATTCGCTTTTTTCATCCTTGCCGCCGCCGCGCCGTTTTTCTTTGCGCCGAATGCAGCCCATGCCGACTTCCGTGTCTGCAACGGCACGCAGAATCTCGTGGGCGTGGCGATCGGCTATCGGGCGAAGGAAGGTTGGACCACCGAGGGATGGTGGCAGGTTCCGGCCACCACCTGCGCCACATTGATCGAGGGACCGCTCCAGTCCCGCTATTATTACCTCTACGCAGAAGATGCGGCCCGTGGCGGCCGCTGGACGGGTGACGTCGAAATGTGCGTGGCGGAAAATGAATTCAAAATCCCAGGCGTGAAGGATTGCTACGCGCGCGGCTTCCAGAAAATGGGATTCAAGGAATACGACACGGGGCGTCAGGCGAGCTGGATGGTTCAGCTTTCCGATACTCCGGGCAGCCAAGAGAGCCAGAACTGATGAAACGCAACAGAAAAGTCAAAATCCTAGCGACGCTGGGCCCGGCCTCCTCCTCCGAGGAGATGATCCAGAAGCTTCATGAGGCCGGTGCCGACCTGTTCCGCATCAACATGAGCCATGCCAGCCATGACGTCATGCGCTCGCTGATCCAGCGCATCCGCGCTGTCGAGGCCCGCTGTGGCCGTCCGATCGGTATTCTCGCCGACTTGCAGGGTCCCAAGCTGCGCGTCGGAAAGTTTGCCGATACCAAGGTCGATCTCAAGCCCGGCCAGACCTTCACGCTCGACAATAACGACACGCCCGGCGACAACACCCGCGTGTTCCTGCCGCATCCGGAAATCCTGGAAGCGGTTCAGCCCGGTCATCGCCTGCTGATCGACGACGGCAAGCTGGCTCTGCGCGCTGAAAAATGCGACGGCAAGAGCATCGTCACCACCGTCATTTCCGGCACGAAGATTTCCGACCGCAAGGGCGTCAGCCTGCCCGATACGCTGCTCGGCGTCGGCGCGTTGACCGAGAAGGACCGCGTCGACCTCGACGCCGTGCTCGCTACCAATGAAATCGACTGGGTGGCGCTTTCCTTCATTCAGCGTCCGGAAGACCTGTCCGAAGTCCGCAAGATCTCGCGCGGCCGCGTCGGCCTGATGTCGAAGATCGAAAAACCGCAGGCCGTCGAGCGTATCGAGGAAATCATCGAGCTTTCCGACGCTCTGATGGTCGCCCGTGGTGACCTCGGCGTCGAAATGCCGCTCGAAGCCGTTCCCGGCATCCAGAAGCAGTTGATCCGTGCATGCCGCCGTTCCGGCAAGCCGGTGGTCGTCGCCACGCAGATGCTGGAATCGATGATCTCCGCGCCGGTTCCGACCCGCGCCGAAGTCTCCGACGTCGCCACCG
Source organism: Rhizobium sp. AP16 (assembly GCF_000281735.1). NCBI lineage: Bacteria > Pseudomonadati > Pseudomonadota > Alphaproteobacteria > Hyphomicrobiales > Rhizobiaceae > Rhizobium > Rhizobium sp. AP16. Next base: position 170,883 of record NZ_AJVM01000075.1, read on the forward strand.
CCGTCTTCGAAGGCGCCGATGCCGTCATGCTGTCGGCCGAATCCGCCTCCGGCGACTATCCGGTCGAGGCCGTGTCGATGATGGCGTCGATCGCCAGCACCATCGAGCGCGAACCGCATTATTCGGGCATCATCTACGCGCAGCGCGCCCAGCCGGAAGCAACCGGCGCCGACGCGATTTCGCTCGCCGCCCGGCAGATCGCCGAGACGCTGAAGCTTGCCGCCATCGTCTGTTACACGTCGTCGGGCACGACGGGCCTGCGCGCCTCGCGCGAACGCCCGCAGGTTCCGATTCTGGCGCTGTCGCCGATCATCCAGACGGCCCGCCGCCTGTCCGTGGTCTGGGGCATGCACTGCGTCGTCACCCATGACGCCACCGATCTCGATGATATGGTCAACAATGCCTGCCGCATCGTTGCCGAGGAAGGCTTCGGCAAGCCCGGCGACCGCATCATCATCTCGGCCGGCGTGCCGCTCGGCACACCCGGCGCCACCAACATGCTGCGCCTTGCCTATATCGGTTCGGATGGCCAGTCCGGCGTATAACGCCTACCGACGTACCCTTTGAGAACATCCTGAACCCGCTGTCGCAAGATAGCGGGTTTTTTGCTGCGCAAAGATTGCCGCATCCGTCGGAATGGTGCCCACTTGCCAAGCGCGACATCGCATGCAACTTTCCGACAACCATAGGGGAGGAAACCATGCACGCCACCACTCTGCTTGCCTTCATCACAGTCTCCTTCATCGGTATCGCGACGCCGGGGCCGACGGTGCTCTTGGCTTTGACCAACGGTTCCCGCTTCGGCGTGCGTCGCGCGCTGGCCGGCATGGTCGGCGCCGTGTTGTCGGATTTTGTGCTGATCGGCGCGGTTGCGATTGGTCTCGGCGCTCTGCTGGCGGCTTCGGAATTCTGGTTCTCGGCGCTGAAATGGGCGGGTGCGGCCTATCTCGCTTTCCTTGGGATCATGATGCTGCGCTCGAAGGGAACGATCGACGGCATGCTGAGGGCCAATGCCGAGCAGGGGAAGGGCACCGTGCTTCCCATCGGACTGAAGAGCTTCATGGTGGCTGTGACCAATCCCAAGGGATATCTGTTCTTCTCGGCCTTCCTGCCGCAGTTCATCGATCCGGCTGCGCCGTTGATGGCGCAATACGCCATCCTGGCGCTGGTTTTCGCCGCGCTCGATTTCGCGATCATGTTCGGCTACGCCGTTTTCGGCTCGCAAGCCGTGCGGTTCCTGAAGGCGGAAGGTGCGAAATGGCTGGAACGCGCCTGTGGCGGCGCGCTCCTGGCATTGGCGGGTTCGCTGGCGCTTTATCGTCGCGCTGCAAACTGAGAGTTAATGGCGGCGCAGAGCCGCCTCAAAGACGTCCGTATCGACATTGCCGCCGGAGGTGACCGCGATCACGGTGTCGCCGTCGATCTCCTTGCCATGGAAGAGGGCCGCTGCCAGCGCCACAGCGCCGCCGGGCTCGACGACGATCTTCAGGCGCTTGAAAGCGAGTTCCATAGCGTCCAGCGCTTCTTCATCGGTCACGACCAGACCGGGGCCGCAGAGGCGCTTCAGGATCGGGAAGGTGATGTTGCCGGGCTGCGGCGTGATGATGGCGTCGCAAATCGAGCCCTGCAGCGCGGCGTTGCGCTCGATCTGGCCCGAGGCCAGCGAACGAGTGGTATCCTCGAAATTCTTGGGCTCGCAGGGGCGGACCTTGAAGCTGGGAGCGCGGGCTTCCAGCGCCAGTGCGATGCCCGATGTCAGGCCGCCGCCGCCGCAGGGGACCAGCACCGTTGCGGTATCGATGCCCTCTTCGGCCGCTTGTTCGGCGATTTCCAGCCCGGTCGTTCCCTGGCCGGCAATGACCTGCGGTTCGTCGAAAGGCTTGATCAGCGTCAGGCCGCGCTCTCTGGAAAGCCGTGCGCCGATCTCGTCGCGGTCTTCCTTCACGCGGTCGTAAAGCACGACTTCGGCGCCCAATGCGCGAGTGTTGGCGATCTTCAGCTTCGGTGCATCGGACGGCATGATGATGACGGCTGGAATACCGTGCAATTGCGCGGCCAGCGCCACGCCCTGGGCATGGTTGCCGGAGGAAAAGGCGATGACGCCCCTGGCGCGTACCGAGGCTTCCAGCGCTGACACCGCCGACCAGCCGCCTCGGAACTTGAACGATCCCGTATGCTGCAGGCACTCCGCCTTCACGAACAGCCGCCGCCCGGCGATTTCGTCGAGGAAGGGAGAGGAAAGAAGGGGTGTACGCCGCGCGCGACCGTCTATACGCGCGCGGGCGGCTTCGATCATTGCAATATCGACCATGGAGGGATCACTCTTTTGCTGCGGAAAATCTCTCCATCCATAAAACGCCGTGGTCCTCTTTAAAACAACGACTTTGTCCCGGTGACACTTCAGCTTACGCCCGGCGCTGAAAGATGCCCGACATTATAGGCCTGCACGCCCGGCCGCAGCGCGTCCTTCGGCAGATCGGTGAAGAGCCGGAAACGCACCCGCGTCCAGCTCGTCGGCTCGAAGGCGGCGACGGAGGCGAGCGCTTCGCCGCGGGCGACTTCGGCGGTGGCCTCCTCGCTCTCCTGCCGGCGAATCTCGGCAAGTGGCGCGTAGGGTTCGGTCTGGATGATCTCCCTTGTGGCGAAGCGGGCCTTGCGGATATCCGGCGAGACGTCGGGGCGCCAGACCACCCACGTCTTTACCTGTGGCCAGCCAAAGCTCTCGGTCACTCCGGCAAAGCCGGGACCGCAGAGGAAATCACTCAGGCCCTCGTCCTTGTTCCAGACATAGAAGGGGGCGTAGAAATTGTCCCGGCTGCCGGTTATCGCATCGCCTTTCCGGGCGGTGAGATAGGCCTTGAATTTCAGGCCGGGCAAATTGTCGAGCAAGGGGCCTTTCTCACAGATGCGACGATCGATGATCGTCATGTCGTAGTCGGCGGGTGGGGTGAAGATGTATTGCATGGCGATCATGGTTCAATCCTCGAGCCAGGTCACGGCGCTGCCACCTAGGACAGCCTGGATGCTGATATAGGCGAAGGTGCTATGCAGTGTAGCACCATGGCGATGGCGCTCATCAGGCGCAAAAGTGACGCAGTCGCCGGCGCGCAACTCCTCGGCTGCTTCGCCATCGCGTTCGGCCAGCCCGACGCCCGAGAGCACGTAGAGGATCTGGCCGTACGGATGGGTGTGCCACTGCGTCATGGTGCCGGGTTCGAGAGAGCAGCGCATGGCGGTCAGGTCGCCGTCCTCCCTGCTTTCGACCAGCATCTCCACCCAGAAGGGTGCGCTGGCGATGCCTTCGGGCGAACGTTGGGTATTCGCGCCAGCGCGATGGATCGGGGGTGACTGCCGAGCGGTTTTCTGGCTCATCGTGGTCAATCCTGCTCGATCATCTGCGCGATGCCGTCCGCAAAGGACCAGTCCTCGCGCGTGGTGGTGATGATGTTGATCATGATATCCTCGGGTCGCACGCCCGGCGCGTCGGCAAGCAAGGTGACGAGACGGCGGTAGAAGGCCTTCTTGACCTCGGTCGAGCGCGGCTTGCCGATGGTGATGTGGAAGAAGACGTAATCGTCCGAGCGCGGGCCGCCGAGATAGGTGCGGTCGAAGATCAGCTCGTTCGGTTCCAACTGGTGAATCGCCTGGAAACGATCGGTCGGCGGCACGTCGAAGGTCTCGACCATGGCGCGGTGGAAATTATCCGAGAGTGCCTTCAGATATTCTGGCGACTTGCCTCGAAGAAGGGAAATGTTGGTGAAGGGCATGATGTGCTCCTGTTCTCTGTCCACTTGACGAGTTCACCATGTCACGGGATAATCATGCTGAAAATCAGAAAATATTGGACTTATAGTCCCGAAAATATGGACGATTGGCTGTGCGGAAAATCATCTTCGATCTCGACGTGCTGCGTAGTTTCGTCACCGGTATGGAGCTCGGCAGCTTCGCCAAGGCGGCCGACCGGCTGGGGCGTTCGACATCGGCTGTCAGCGCGCAGCTGAAGAAGCTGGAGGAGCAGGCGGGCACGCCGATCTTCCGCAAGGCCGGGCGCGGGCTGGCGTTGACCGAGGCCGGTGAGACGATGCTCGCCTATGCGCGGCGGTTGCTGGATCTCAACGACGAGGCGGCGACCGCGATTCATGGCGGGGATCTCGAGGGCTGGGTGCGGCTCGGCCTGCAGGAGGATTTTGGCGAGACGCTGCTGCCGGAGGTGCTGGGGCGCTTTGCCCGTGCCCATCCGAAGGTACGCATCGAGGCACGCGTGGTTCGCAATGCGGAGCTGGTCGAGCGGGTGACGTCCGGCAAGCTCGATCTTGCACTTGCCTGGAGCGACGGATTTCGCACCGCTCACAGCGAGCGGATCGCCGAGGTGCCGATGTGCTGGGTCGGCCCGGCCGAGGGGCCTATCCACTGGCGTGCCACTGGTGGCGAGCCGCTGCCGCTGGCATCGCTGGAGGCGCCTTGCCTGCTGCGGTCGATTGCGACGAAGGTGCTGGATCGCGCCGGCATCGGCTGGCGGATTTCCTTTGTCAGCCCGAGCCTTGGCGGTCTCTGGGCCGCGACGGCGGCGGGCCTAGGCGTGACTGTGCGTACGCCGCTGGGCCTGCCGAACAAGGTGCGGCCGCTGATGGCGGGAGAAGCCGGCCTGCCGCCGTTGCCGAAGCTCGATCTGGTGCTGCATCGCGCCGAGGCGGAGACCAGTGTGGCGACGGAACGGTTGGCGTCGATCATGCTGCAGGCGGTGCGGCAGACGGTAGAGGCCATGCCGCAGGGGCGGGTCTTTGCCGACAAGCCGGATTACGAGGTTGAGACCGCCTGAGACGGTGCGGCGATTTCGGTCGACGGCTGCGGCTTCAGGTTGGCGATGCGCGCTTCCGCCTGTCGGGCGAGTGACTGGAGATCGCGTGATGCGCCCGCCAGGCGTTCCATCGCGGCGATGGCGACATCGGTCGCCACATAATCCGGCTTGTGGCCGAGATTGTGGATGGTGATGAGTTCCGCGCCGGGAATGTCGCGCGCCAGGCCGCGCGAATGCAGTTCCTCCAGAACGATATCGTCGCTATCTCCGGTGATGATGACAGTCGGCGCCTTGATCTCGCGATAGCGGGGCGCTTGCGCCGAAACATAGGCGAAGAGGTTGACGACATCGGCCGCGTTATTACGGAAGGTCTTTGGCCGCAAAACAAGCGCTGGCGCTGTCTTTTCGACATAGTCGGTCGGGCGTTCGTTGGGGCGGAAGATATTGCGCGTGCCGCTTTCCACCCGCCGCAGACCCATCGGTATCACCAGCAGATGCGAGAAGAGCCAGCCGAGGACCGGCATGGCGGCAAGCGTATAGTACCAGTCGATGCCGCCGGGCCAGGGATGCGTCGCCGGTGCGAGGAAGAGCAGGCCGGCAGTTTTGTCGGGGTGGCGAACGCCGAAGGAGGCGGCGATCGCACCGCCGAAGGAATGGCCGATGATGATGGCTTTTTCGATGCCGCGCTTCTCCATCAGTCTGGCGATCGCGTCGGCCTGACCGGAAGGCAGGGCGTTTTCCGGGCCGCCGCGTTCGGAATAGCCATGGCCGGGGCGGTCGACGAACAGCATTTCGGCACGGCCTGCAAGCGGGCCGGCAAAGGCTTCGAACTGGTCGCGCAGATTGCCGCTGGCACCATGGATGAAGATCAGGGGCGGCAGGTCGGCTGTGGCCGGGCGCGGTAGATGCAGGGCATTGATGCGGAGATCGCCGATATCGGTCAACTCGCCGATATTGGGATGGGCTTGCTCTATGGCGCGCGTCTTGAAGGCCGAGAAACCGGCGGCGGCGATCAAAATGAAAACAAGGGCGTAAAACAGCACATTGATCATTGCGGTATGATGCAGCTATTGGGGCCGTCAGCCTATCCGACGTTTATGACCTCTCGTCCGTCGCAGGCTTGCCCGTTGTTGATAAATCTCAAGTACGGCTCCCGGCGATTTTTTCCGAGAGCGTGTTCACTTGCTCCTGAGCGGCGCGATTCGCGGGATAGACCTCAAGGAAGCGTTCCCAGGCCTTCAGCGCCATTTCGTCCTTGCCGGTCTCGCTCAGGATTGCGGCCATGCCGCCGAGCGCGCCGAAATGGCGCGGCTCTATCCGCAAGACCTGATTGATGTCCTCCATCGACTTGCGATAGTCGCCGATGGCGTAGTTCAGCGTTGCGCGCCGATTCCAGCCCTCGACATAGTCCGGCTTCAGCGAGATGACCTGATCGAGAAAATCCATGGCCGCCGCATTGCGCTTTTCCTGGATGGCCTTGTCGGCCCATTGCATCAGGAGATTGATGGTGGCGCTGCCGGAATCACTCAATTCCGTGCGGATCTGGTCGGCAATCAGGTTTGCCTGATCGGGATCGCGCTGGCGCTTCAGAGCTGTGAAGAGATTGTCGACCTGCTGCTTCGGCGACAGGCTCGCGGCAGCGGTGCCGGGGTCTTTTTTCTCAACGATACCGGAATCATCTGCCATCGCGACATGCGGTGCGACGACGGTCAGGGCAAGGAGAATCGGCAGGGCCGGATATGACAAAGCAAAAACGCGCATGGCGGGCATAGTAGCCCGCCAATGTCGAAGATCAAAACAATTTTGATGTGATCATCCCGAACGATTATGATGCGAGATCATAATCCGGCCGTTAGACGGCCGGCCCGGTTCGCAAACCGGGCTCCACGCAAAATCAGCCCTGACGAGCCTTAAAGCGCGGGTTCAGCTTGTTGATGATGTACATGCGGCCCTTGCGGCGAACCAGACGGTTGTCACGGTGACGCGCCTTGAGCGACTTGAGCGAATTCTTGATCTTCATTTTTCTGATCCGCGATCTCTGAGGGGGAATGTCACATTCGCCCGTATCTTTTAACAATCAAAAGCGCGCTCAGGGCGCGCTCTTTAGGGTGGGGAGCAAATACCTCGTCGCCTGGGCCCTGTCAACCACGTCAGGGCTTTTTCCCTGTACTGTTAGCGGCGAAGCTGCGTGACATGGCCCATTTTGCGGCCGGGGCGGGACTCCGTCTTGCCGTAGAGATGCACTAGCACATCGTCACGGCGCAGCCAATCGGGAACAGAAAGGATGTCGTCGCCGATCAGATTCTGCATCACGCAGTCGGAATGGCGGACGGGATTGCCGAGCGGCAGGCCGGCGACGGCGCGGATATGCTGCTCGAACTGCGAGACGATGCAGGCAGCCTCCGTCCAGTGTCCGGAGTTGTGCACGCGCGGCGCCATTTCATTGGCGATCAGGCTGCCGTCGGCAAGCGCGAAGAACTCGATGCCGATGACGCCGACATAGCCGAGCGCGGCCAGGATCTTCTCCGCAGCCTCGCGGGCTGCTGCCGCTGTCTCGTCTGAAATGCTCGCGGGCAGGGTAGAGGTGTGGAGGATGCCGTCGCGGTGGATATTTTCCGCCGGATCATAGCAGGCGATTGCGCCGTCCAGGCCGCGGGCGGCGATGATGGAAATCTCCCGCTCGAAGGACACGAAGCTTTCGAGAATCAGCGGCACGCTGCCGAGGGCCGCATAACCGCCTTCGGCGCTGTCGGCGGGCGAGCGGTAGACACGCTGGCCCTTGCCGTCATAGCCGAGGCGACGGGTCTTCAGCACGCCCTGTCCGCCGAAATCGGCAAGGGCGGCTTCGAGATCGGCCTGGCTGTCGACGGCGTGGAAGCGAGCGGTCGGGATGCCGCAATCGTTGATGAAGCGCTTTTCGGTCAGCCTGTCCTGCGCCATTTCCAGCGCCTTTGGCGGCGGATAGACGGCGACAGCCTGAGCCAGCCTTTCGGCGGCAACGACCGGCACGTTTTCGAATTCATATGTGACGACGTCGCAGCGCTTCGCCAGTTCGGCAAGGGCGGAGGGATCGTCATAGGCAGCGACGATCTGTTCGTTTGCCAGCTGCGCTGCCGGACAATCGGCCTGCGGCTCCAGGATCAGGGTCTGAAAATTCAGCCGGGCTGCGGCCATGGCCAGCATGCGGCCGAGCTGGCCGCCGCCGATGATGCCGATCGTTTTCGCGGTCATAGGTCGTCCATTGGATATTCGGCAACCGCGGCGCTCTGCCGGGCGCGCCATTCGTCGAGCCGGTCGGCGATCTCTTCGTCGCTGAGCGCGAGGACGGCGGCGGCCAGAAGCGCGGCATTGATCGCGCCGGCCTTGCCGATCGCCAATGTGCCGACGGGAATGCCGGCCGGCATCTGGACGATGGAAAGAAGACTGTCCTGTCCAGACAGCGCGCGCGATTGCACCGGCACGCCGAAGACCGGCAGCGGCGTCATCGAGGCTGCCATGCCCGGAAGGTGGGCAGCACCACCCGCACCGGCGATGATGACCTTGAAGCCCTCGTCGCGCGCGCCCTTGGCGAAGCTCATCAGCCGGTCCGGGGTGCGGTGCGCGGAAATGATGCGCGCATCATAGGTGATCTCCAGCGCTTCCAGCGTATCTGCGGCGTTCTTCATGGTTTCCCAGTCGGACTGGCTGCCCATGATAATGGCAACGGGCGGTCTTTCTGTCATCATCGTCGCGTCTTGCTCCTCAGGCGATAATGTCGGGGATGATCTGGTCTTCCAGTTTGGTCAGCCTGTCCTTGATGACGAGCTTCTTCTTTTTCATGCGCTGAATGCGCAGAGCCTCGCAGCCCGTCTGGATCATGGCATTGATCGCGGCGTCGTAATCCTCGTGTTCCTGACGCAACCGCGCCACGATCAGCCTGATTTCCGCCTGTTCCTGATCGGCCATGCTTATTTCCCCAATGCTTGCGGAATCGCGTTCGTCCCGCCTCATGAATTCCGCAAGCTCCTATCACCAAATGGCGGGGACGGGAAGTTATCCATCATCATGAATTTGTCGCCCAAAGGCCACGTTTTCGCCTTCGACAAGGGTTCAATATTATGTCACAGTGGTAGGGTTGACACCTAGAGCTCTGGCGACGGATAGCCGGGGATCGTAAGAGGAAGGAAGGGTCATATGACTGTTCAAGCACATCTTGAATCGCTCGAAAAGAAACATGTCGCTCTCGAGGAGGCGCTGCATTCTGCACTGACATCTCCCTCTATCAATGATACCGAAATAGCCGACATCAAGCGCCGGAAGTTGCGCCTCAAGGATGAAATTCACCGTCTGAAATCGTCAGTTCACTGACGCGACGTTCTTTATAAGGGACAAAACCACCGATTACGGCCTGGGAGGACAGGCCGGCCAAAAGGCCCCGGGGAGAGTTCCCCGGTCGCAGGTGGTGACCATTCCAGCTAAAATCGATGCGCCGGCTTCAACACGTTACGAGTGGAAGCTGGCGCAATTTTTCTGTGAAATACCGGGAATTCGCCACAAGGCGCCAAGGGCCGCTCTCAGGCCCAGAACTGATCCAGCCACAAATTGAGCTTGTCGAAACCGGGGCCGTTGACCGCGTAGATGCGTTTCGTGCCTTCGGATGTGACGGAAACGAGATTGCTGTCGAGCAGCGCCTTGAGATGTTGCGACACGGCGGGGCGGCTGATGGGTAGACCCCGCGCCAGCTCATTGACCGTTTTCGGAGCGCGCCGCAGCTCTTCCAGCAGATAGCGCCGGTTCGGATCCGCGATGGCAGCGAAGGGGTCCATGGTCGACATGGCAAAAAGCTACGTCAAACCTAGGGGGGCGGCAAGTCAATTGTGCGATGCAATGATGCGTTGCTCTTGCTGTGACCTACTTTTGTAACTGCGATGGCAAAACGTTGGAAAAGTCCGGCATGGTTTCGTCGGACTTTTTCTTCCAATATGCAGCCTGCGCCGGGTCTTTGGGAACACCCTGTCCTTGTTCGTACATGGCGCTAAGCCATAGTGCGGAGAATGGCTCACCTTGTTCCGCTGCTTTATGGAACCACTGAGCCGCCTCCTTATAGTCCTGGGCTACGCCTCGGCCCTGAGCATACATTCCACCGAGCGCGAACTGTCCCTTGGCCATGCCCAGCTCAGCCACTTTTCGAAACCAGAATACCGCTTGAGTGTCATCCTGCTTCACACCTCGTCCGTAGGCATAGAGGCTACCAAGCATACCTTGCGCACTCGCGTCGCCCTTGAGCGCTCTTTCCTGATAAAGTTTGAAGGCGGTTGCGTAATCCAATTTTCGATACGCGGCAGCGGCTTCATCGGCATCAGCGAAGGTTGGTGCGTGGAGAGCAATAGACAACCCAAATGCCAATGCGATGCGATGCAGTCTCATACGGTATCCTCTTGCTTGCCTCGGTTTTTCGGTTTTACCTTCGTACTGCCGTCTACATCAATCCTCCGGTTGCATTCTTGCCAGTATTTGGCTCGCAGTTCACGTCTGGCGGCGAATGCGCAGGCCGGTTATGTGTTGCCCCTTGTCAGACCGTCCTAACGGATTTACTCACAAACATCGAACGGGTGCGCCATCCCTGACGAATGAACCCGTAAATATGGAAATTCACAATGACCGTGCCCGAAGATCGCTGCCGCCTCGTTCTCATCGTTCCCGATATTGCCGATGTCGATGAGCAGGCGAAGGTGGTGGCCGATGCGTTGAGGGGCGGGGACGTGGCCTCGGTCATTATCCCGCAATACGGGCTCGACGACAGCACTTTCCAGAAGCACGCGGAAAAGCTGGTGCCTCTGGTGCAGGAGGCGGGTGCCGCAGCACTGATCGCCGGCGACAGCCGCGTGGCCGGCCGCGCCAAGGCCGACGGCTTGCACATCACCGGCAATCTTGCCGAATTCACCGAGGCGGTGGAAAAACATGTGCCGAAGCTGATCGTCGGTGGCGGCAATGCCACCGACAGGCACCATGCGCTGGAGATCGGCGAATTGCGGCCCGACTATATTTTCTTCGGGAAGCTCGACGGCGATATCAAGCCGGAGGCACATCCGAAAAATGTGGCGCTTGGCGAATGGTGGGCCTCGATGATCGCTATCCCCTGCATCGTCATGGGTGGCACCGATCCGAAATCGGCGCTGGAGGTGGCTTTGTCGGGCGCCGAATTCGTGGCGCTGCGCACGGCAGTTTTTGCCGATCCCGCGGCTGCCGCTTCCATCGTCGCGGAAGTGAATGCACTTCTCGACGAAAAAGCGCCACGGTTTGAAGATTGATAGCAAACCATGTCGTTTACGCCTCGATTCAGTCACCGTTCCTTTCTTGCCGCTCTCGCCGTCGGGCTGACGGCATTGCCGTTGCTGGCGGTGGCGCAGTCGAGCAAGGGCGATACGGCGCTGCCCGGCATCACCGCGCAGCCGGATAACCCGGACCAGAATGCCAAACCTGCCGAAGGCGGGCTTGCCGACGATACCGACGTGCCGCCGGACGATGCCTCGACGCGCGGCGAAAGCGTCGTGACGCGTCCTTTGGATGCGGGCACGAACACCTTCAAGACCGAGAAGATCCAGCCTGGCGCGGAGCCGAAGGCCGATAATGTCAAGCCGTCCGAAGGTGTCGGGGTCTTCGAGCGCATGGGCGCGAATCTGCCCGACCTGCCAAAGGAAAAGCCCTTCAAGGGCAAGGTCGACGAAGCCTATGGTGCATTCCAGCGCGGCTACTATCTGACCGCGTTCCAGAAAGCCCTGCCGCGGGCGCAGCTCGGCGATCCAGCCGCGCAGACGCTGCTTGCCGAACTGATGAGCCAAGGTCTCGGCGTCAAGCGCGACACCAAGGATGCCGCCTTCTGGTATGGCAAGGCAGCCGAGGGCGGTGACGCCACCGCAATGTTCAAATATGCTCTCGTCCTGATAGAAGGGCGTGACGTACCGCGCGACCGGAAGAAGGCGGACGAATGGATGAGGAAGGCGGCCGATGCCGGCCAGGCATCCGCCGAATTCAACTTGGGGCAGCTGCTGACGGCCGAAAATCCCGGTCTCAAGGGCCTGCAAATGGCTCTTCCCTATTATGAGAAGGCCGCCGAGCAAGGCATTGCCGACGCGCAATATGCCATCTCACAGCTCTATCTCAACATGCCCGACCTGCCTCCGGAAAAGAAAGCACGCGCGCGAGAATGGCTGTCGCGTGCCGCCAATGCCGGCTTTGACACCGCGCAGCTCGACATGGGCGTCTGGCTGATCAACGGCACCGGTGGCAAGCAGGACCTGGAAAACGGTTTCAACTGGATGCGGGTTGCCGCCTATCGCGGCAATGTCGTCGCCCAGAACAAGCTGGCGCATCTCTATATCAATGCGCTCGGCACGAAGCAGGATCCGGTGGCGGCTGCCACCTGGTATGTCATCTCCCGCCGCGCCGGCCTGAAGGATCCGGAGCTCGAGGATTTTTACCAGGGCATCGAGGATTATCAGCAGAAGGCCGCGATCGACGCGGCCAACAAGTTCCGCCGGGCGCGGTAATACGCCCGGCGTGTTGCGGTTTTCCGAAACAAATCGCCCAATCCATCTCGAAAATGCATCCGATGATCGGCGCCGGCTATTTCCCCACGGGGTAGCCTGCGGCGGCAAGAATCATGTTGGCGATTTCACGCGGGTGGGAAATCAATGAGACGTGGCTGGAGTTGAGTTCGACGGTGGTCGCATTCATGCGCTTGGCGAGAAAGCGTTCCAGCTCGGGCGATGTCGTGCGGTCGTTCTTGGAGATGGCGTACCAGCTCGGCTTGGTCTTCCAGGCGGCCTGTGTGGTGCGCGAGGCGAACAGCGTGTCCGAAATCCGTCCCTGTACCGCATAGAGTGCTCGAGCCTTGGCGGGTTTCAGGTCGCCGGCGAAGTCATGGACGAAAGCGTCCTCGTTGAGTTGAGCGAAGCCGCCGGAATGGACGAGCCCCTTGCTTGCGGGCGGAGCAGGGAATTTGGCGGCGAGGGCGGCATAGTCTTCGCCGGCGTCCGGTGCGCGGGCGGCAACATAGACGAGGGCGCTGACCTTCGGGTCGACGCCGGTCTCGCTGATGACCATGCCTGCATAGGAATGGCCGACGAGCACGGTCGGTCCGTCCTGCAGCGCCAGAACCCGATTGGTGGCGGCAACATCATCGGCGAAGGACGTCAGCGGGTTCTGCACCGAAGTGACATGCAGGCCGGCGCGCTGGAGGATCGGGATCACCTCGGACCAGCTCGATCCATCCGCATAGGCGCCATGGACGAGGACAACATTGTGTGCCTTGAGTGTCGGCGTGGTTGCGGCGAAGGTCGGTTGCGCTGCGAAGGCAGCCAATAATGCGGCTGCGGCAATGGCAAGTCTTTGTATCGTTTTCATTGATCGATTTCCTTGGTTGAGTCTGGGGAGGATGCGTCACGCTCCTGAAACTCAATTCGCCCGGCTCGGGTGCGGCGCAACATCATCACGGAAACGTGTTGGCGTTTGGTATGTCGCGATAAAAAATCCGAGTTGAGCTGTAACAAACGCGCTTTCGCGGCGAATAGGTGGTTATGGAATCGCGCGAACAAATTTGGGCCAATGCCATGCAGGCCGAGCGGCGGGGCGACGCTGCTGCCTATGAATGGCTGCTGGGCGACGTCGCGAAATCGCTGCGCATATTGGTCCGTGGACGGTTGTCGCGGCTCGGCATGAGCGCGCATGAGACGGAAGATATCGTTCAGGAAATATTGATCGGCCTGCATACGATGCGGCATCGATGGGACGCGGATCGTGCCTTTCTACCGTGGTTCTACGCCATTGCGCGTTACAAGCTCTCCGACGCGATGCGCCGCCGTCGCCGCGAGGCGCGGTATCGCAGCGACCTGACGCTGGAGGAATGGTCCAATGTGGTCGAAGCGCCACGCGAAGATGCCGACCGGGCGCTCGTCGATCTCGATCGTCATTTGAACGGCCTTTCCCTCGGTCAACGCACTGTCGTGCAGGCACTGACGATCGAGGGCGCATCGGTGCGTGAGACGGCCGAGAAGCTCCAGACCAGCGAAGGTGCTGTGCGAGTGACGCTGCACCGGGCATTGCAACGCCTGGCCTCGGTAGCCGGCGTTGCTCCACCCAAACCAAGCAAGGGCAAGATATGAAGACGGCGGGTGATACGGACCTCATGATCCGAAATCTGGCGGGCGAGGCCGGGGCAGGGCAGCGGCGCTCCACTCTTTCCTTTGAACGCACTTTGCTGCTTGCAACGATCCTTTCGCTTGCCTGCGCGATTGTCCTGGTCTTCGCCACTTTCGGCTTTCAGCCCGAACTCCAGGCGACGTTGCGGAGCGCGCCATTCCATCACAAGATCATCAGCATGCTGATGCTGGCCGCCGGTGGCATTCTGGCCGTGCGTCATGCCGGCAAGCCGGGCTCCGCAGCATTCTCGCTTGCCATGCTGTTGCCGGGACTGGCGCTGTTGCTGTTCGGTGCCGCCTCGGATGCTTCGGGCTTCCCGCTGATGGGACGGTCCGGCGTCTCCGTTCCGAGCTGCCTGACCGCCATGGTCCTGCTTTCGCTTGCGCCGCTTGCGCTGCTCATCGCGGCGCTGCGGACGGGCGTTACCACCCGGCCGGCGATGGCCGGTGCTGCGACCGGTATTCTTGCGGGTGCCCTCGGGGCAGCTGCCTATGCTTTCGTCTGCAAGAATGACGGTGGGCTGTTCGTGGCGGTCTGGTACAGCGTCGCGATCGTGATCGTAATGGGCTTAGGCGCCTTTGTCGGCAAGCGCGCGCTGGCTTGGTGATATCCGCCCGGATTTCGTGCCTCACCACCCGCCCTCATGGTGAGGTGCGCAGCTCATAGGGCGAAGCCTCGAACCACCAGCGCGCGCCCTGCCACGCTTCAGCACTTGAAATTCCCCCGATTTTGTGGTCTTGAGGCCGCCAATCTTTATTGCGCTGCCGATCCCGCTCCGCCGGGGCCTTCTTCGGGTCCGGTCAGTGCCTTCTATATTACCCAAGGAAAACCGATGGCCCGTTCTGCTCTTCTCAATGTCATGGTTCAGGCTGCCCTCAAGGCAGGCAAGTCGCTCAGCCGCGATTTCGGCGAAGTGCAGAACCTGCAGGTTTCGGTGAAGGGACCGGGCGATTTCGTCAGCCAGGCCGATCTGAAAGCGCAGAAGATCATCCGCGACGAGCTGCTGAAGGCCCGCCCCACCTATGGCTTCCTCGGCGAAGAAGCTGATGAGGAGATCAAGGGCACCGACGGCGCGCATCGCTGGATCGTCGATCCGCTCGACGGCACGACCAACTTCCTGCACGGCATTCCGATGTTCTCCGTATCGATCGCGCTCGAGCGCAACGGCGAGATCGTCGGCGGTGTCGTCTTCAATCCGGCAACCGACGAGCTCTACACCGCCGAGCGCGGCGGTGGCGCCTTCCTCAATGACCGCCGCCTGCGCGTCGCTTCGCGCCGCGTGCTGTCGGATTGCGTCATCGGCTGCGGCGTTCCGCATCTTGGCCGTGGCAATCACGGCAAGTTCCTCGTCGAGCTGCGCCATGTCATGGGCGAAGTCGCTGGCGTTCGCCGCGTCGGCTCGGCAGCCCTCGATCTCGCCTATGTCGCCGCCGGCCGTTTCGACGGTTTCTGGGAAGTGGGCCTGTCGCCCTGGGACATGGCAGCCGGCATTCTGCTGGTACGAGAAGCTGGTGGTTTCGTGTCGGATTTCGACGGTGGCAACGACATGCTCGCCACCAGCTCGATCATCTGCGGCAACGAGCATATTCACAAGGCGCTCGCCGAGGTCGTCAAGCGGCCGATCCCAACGAAATAAGGTCGACCCTAGCCCAATCGCCTGTGGCAAAACTGCCTGTTGCCAACAGGTCGTTTTGTGATGTCCGTCTCTTCAATTCGGCTCAATGTTGCTCTAGTCTCCGCCTGCGGAAACTCCGGAGGCTGAGCGTGCGATGGAAAATGTGAACCTGGGGGATCTGGGGTCGACCGACAATGCGTCGGGCGGATATACGTACAAGCTCTCCAGCCCAATGGCCTTCTTCTGGACGATGATCCTCTTCCTGGTCATCGTCGGCTTTATCGTGGCGATCCTGTTTCGCCAGGCTCAAGTCGCCTTCATGCACAATCCCGGCCTCAACGGGCTGATCCTCGGCGTTCTCGCCGTCGGCATCCTGCTGGTCTTCAACCATGTGCTGATGCTGCGGCCGGAAGTTCGCTGGTTCAATCATTTCCGCGCCGTCGGCAATGCCGCCGACAAGGTCGGCCGCAATCCCCGGCTCCTGGCGCCGATGCGGGCGCTGATCGGCAACCGCCGCGGCATGCAGCTTTCGACGGCGACGCTGCGCTCGATCCTCGATTCCATCGCCACCCGCCTCGACGAGTCGCGCGACACCTCGCGCTATCTCATCGGCTTGCTGGTCTTCCTCGGCCTGCTCGGCACTTTCTGGGGCCTGATCGGCACGATCGGCTCGATCAACGACGTTATCCAGAGCCTCGATGTCGGTTCGGGCGACAGCAGCGACATTCTCGGGTCGCTGAAATCCGGCCTTTCCGGTCCGCTGGTCGGCATGGGCACGGCGTTCTCCTCATCGCTTCTCGGTCTTTCCGGCTCGCTGATCCTCGGGTTTCTCGACCTGCAGGCTGGCCGTGCGCAGAACCGTTTTTATACGGAGCTGGAAAACTGGCTTTCCTCGGTGACGGATGTCGGTTCCGATCTCGGTCCGGTCATCGACGGCACCAGTGGTGCATCGTCGGAGGATGTGCGTGCGCTGTCGGACTACCTGCGCAAGATCGCCGACGAGGGTGGCGGCCAGCGTTCGGTGACGGCGATGGCGAACCTCGCAGAAGGCATTCAGGGCCTGGTCAAGAATATGCGCAACGAGCAGCAGATGCTGCGCGACTGGATCGAGGCGCAGCAGGAGGAGGCGAAGTCGATGCGTCGGACGCTCGATCGCCTCGCAGACCGCATCAGCCATACCGAGAAGACCGGGAGCAAGTAAGCCATGGCGCTCGCGCGAAACCGCCGCCATCAGCGAACGGTCGATTATTGGCCAGGCTTCGTCGATGCGTTGTCCACGCTGTTGATGGCGATCATGTTCCTGCTGACGGTGTTTGTCCTCGGCCAGTTCATTCTGAGCCGTGAGATTACCGGCCGGGACGAGGCTCTCAATCGCCTCAACAGCCGCATCAACGATCTGGTGGAGCAACTGGCGCTGGAGAAGAACGGCAAGCAGGATCTTGAGGATTCTGTCGCCAATCTGCAAGCGTCGCTGTCGATGGCGGAGAATGAACGTTCGCGCCTGCAGGCCTTGCTCACCGCCGGTTCGGGCAATGGGCAAGCCGCGCAGCAGCAGGTCGGTACGCTGACGCAGGAGCTTGACGAACAGAAGCAGGCAAGCGCTCGGGCGCTCAGCCAGGTCGAACTCCTCAATCAGCAGATTGCCGCCCTTCGCAGCCAGATTGCCGCTGTCGAGGCCGCTCTGCAGGCGTCGGAGAGCAAGGATCAGTCGTCGCAGGTGAAGATCGCCGACCTTGGCCGGCGGCTGAATGTGGCGCTGGCGCAGCGTGTGCAGGAACTCAATCGCTATCGCTCCGACTTCTTCGGGCGTCTGCGAGAAATCCTCTCGGACCGCGACAATATCCGTATCGTCGGCGACCGTTTCGTCTTCCAGTCCGAAGTCTTGTTCCCCTCGGGGGCCGCTGATCTCAATCCGGCCGGCCAGACGGAGATGGCCAAGCTCGCCGCCGCGCTGATCGACCTTTCCAAGGAAATTCCGCCGGAGATCAACTGGGTGCTGCGCGTCGACGGGCATACGGACAATGTGCCGCTCTCGGGTAGTGGCCGCTATCCCGATAACTGGGCGCTGTCGTCTGCCCGCGCCATCGCCGTCGTCAAGTTCCTGATTGCGCAGGGCGTCCCCGCAGACCGGCTCGTTGCCGCCGGCTTCGGCGAGTTCCAGCCGATCGCCCCCGGCGACACGCCGGAGGCTCGCGCCACCAACCGGCGTATTGAGCTGAAGCTGACGGAGAAGTGAGGGGCTCCTGCCGGGGGCATGGAGATGGCGCACGCTCAACGTCATTATGTCTCGAGTGCAACCAGCCGCTTTGAAAGAAACTCGCGAACAGCTTCGCTGTCGCTGAGACCGATCGCTGTCCGATAGGCCGTGGCGGCACCTTCCGTATCCCCCGCCTCTGCCAACAGATGTGCGCGGACGGCCCAATAGGGTTGGTAGCTGGTGATATCGCGATCGACCATCTGGTTCAGATGATGCAATCCCGCGGTTGCGCCTTGTGCCCGGCCGATGACGGCGGCTCGGCTGACGTGGGCGCCGGCGGTTGGCGTCATCTGAACGAGCGCGTCGTAAAGCATTGCGAGCGCCGCCCAGTCGGTAACGCCGGAGCGGCGGCGTTGGGCGTGGACGGACTGGATTGCCGCCTGGCACTGGAACGGGCCGAAACGGTCGACAGCGCCTGCCTGCCGCAGCAGATTGTCGGCTTCGGCGACCATGATGGCGTTCCAGCGTGTGGTGTCCTGTTCGTCGAGCGGTACATAGCAGCCTTCGGCATCGCGGCGAGCGCTGCGGCGGGCTTCACAATAGAGCATCAGGGACAGCAGGCCGGCTGCTTCCGGCTCCTCCGGCAGGATGGTGAGCAGGGCTCGGCCGAGCCAGATGGCTTCGTCCGCCAGCGAGCTACGCTTGCCGTCTTCGCCGTCAAGCCCGTCCCAGCCGAGGCCGTAAGCGGCATAGATCGCCGAGAGCACACCCGCCAGTCGTCCCGGCAGCATGGAGCGATCGGGAACGCTGAAAGGAATGTGCGCTTCGCGGATCTTGGCCTTTGCCCGCACCAGCCGCTGGCTCATGGTTTCGGGTGAGACGATAAAGGCCCGCGCGATGGTTTTGGCGTCGATGCCGAGGACTGTCTGCAGCATTAGCGGGGTGTGCGCCAAGCGGTCGATGGCGGGGTGGGTGCAGGTGAACAACAGCTTCAGCCGCTCGTCGGGGAAGGTTGGGCCATCCGCATTCATGCGTTCCTCCGCCTCCTCGAATGCTGCGGCGATCGTATCGCGAGCGGCAACTTTGACTTTCGCATGCCTTGCCGCGCGATAAAGGTGACGCCGCGCGGCGACCAGCAGCCAGGCTTCGGGATTATCCGGGATACCCCGCTCCGGCCAACTGTTCAGCGCGGCAGTTAGAGCCTCGGAGAGCGCATCCTCCGCCGACGGCACATCACCTGAGCGTGCCGCGAGAAAAGCGATCAGCTTGCCGTAGGATTGGCGCGCCACCTGCTCGGCAGCGCGCCCGGCCTCGAGACTCATTGCTGTCTCATACCAATAGGCGCGGCCGTATCTCGACGGAGCCCTGCGGGGAAACCGGCACGCGCATGGCCCATTCCAGGGCAGCATCGAGATCCGGCACGTCGATCAGGTAGAAGCCGCCGAGCTGCTCCTTGCCGTCCGGAAAGGGGCCGTCCTGGACATGGTGATCGTCACCACGGAGTCGGACGATCGTTGCTGTTTCCGGCGCGGTCAGTCCGGCGCCACCGGTCATGATGCCGGCCTGGACGAGCGCCTGCGTATAGGCGATCCAGCCGTTTTTGTAGGTGGGATCCTCGCGCCGCTTAAAGTCCTCGGCCGATTCACGGATGATCAAGGCGTATTGCATGGGAAACTCCTGCTCGCTGTGTTGACGGTTTTCCGGGCCGGATGCCGCATCTAAGAAGCAAATCTCAAAATGCGCAACGTCGCCGGTGAAGCGGCTGCAGGCCGCTCCGATACAATGAGCCGCGAGCCGGGCCGATTTCGACAGAGTGCAACGAAACTTTCGAAGTTTTCCGGCGGTCAAACAAAAACGGCCGGCGCACCCAAAGGCGGCCGGCCGTAGAAGGCTGTTGTAGCAGACGCTCGACGTGAAGTCTTAAGCGGTGGCGGTGGTCTGGTCGTCGATGACGGCGGCGCCAACATGGGCCTTGATGGATTCAATGGCGTGCAGGGCCGAAGCCTTCGCCTTGTAGCCTTCGGAGCCAAACATGGTTTCGCCGTTCGAGGCCTTGAACCGGAATCGGAATTCGCCAGCCTTATCCTTGTAGACTTCAAATTTATACATCGTTCCCGTCTCCTAGAATCGCATCAGTGCGAGATAACACCGGAAATCTAGCGCAACTTCAAAGCCATTTCCACCTGTTGCATTCGTAATGACTTGATCAATCTGTCGTTATTTCACAACGAGCATGCGATCTTCGACGCCGGCATCGAATTGCAGCCGCGCCAGCTTGGCGTAGATGCCGCCGTGATGGATGAGGCTCTGGTGCGTGCCCTCCTCGACAATGCGGCCCTGATCGAGCACCAGAATGCGGTCGGCCTTGAGCACGGTCGCCAGGCGATGGGCAATCACGAGGGTGGTGCGCGTTTCCATCAGGCCGTCGAGCGCCTTCTGCACCAGCGTCTCGCTTTCGGCGTCGAGCGCCGATGTCGCTTCGTCGAGCAGCAGGATCGGCGCATTCTTTAGGATGGCGCGGGCAATGGCAACGCGTTGGCGCTGGCCGCCGGAAAGGGTAATGCCGCGTTCGCCCACTTGCGTGTCGTAACCTTGATCCAGGCGCAGAATGAACTCATCCGCCTGGGCGGCGATTGCCGCGGCGCGCACTTCGTCGCGCGACGCGCCGGGTCGGCCGAAGGCGATATTGTCATGGATCGAGGCGGCGAAGATCGTCGTGTCCTGCGGCACGATGGCGATGCGGTCGCGCAGATCGTCCGGGGAGACACGGCGGGCGTCGATGCCGTCGACGGCTATGCTGCCCTGTTGCGGATCATAAAAGCGCAGGAGCAGCGAGAAGATCGTGCTCTTGCCGGCGCCCGAGGGGCCGACGATCGCGACCGTCTCGCCCGGCTTGACGGACAGCGACAGGCCATGCAGCGCCGATCTGCCCGGCCGCGACGGATAGGAGAAATGCACGTCCGTGAAGTCGACCCGACCCTGCGGTGGTTGGGGTAGGGGGAGCGGATCGGAGGGGGCGGCGATCGGCGATACCTCCGCCAGAAGCTCGCCCAGGCGGTCGGCAGCGCCAGCTGCTTGCGACAGTTCGCCCCAGACCTCGGACAGGGAGCCAAGCGATGTGCCGGCGATGACGGAATAGAGCAGGAACTGGCCGAGCGTTCCGGCCGTCATCGTGCCGGCCAGCACGTTCTCGGCGCCGACCCAGAGCACGGCGACGATGCTGCCGAAGATCATGGTGATGGCAAAGCCGGTGAGCAGCGAGCGGGATTTGATCGCGGCGCGTGCTGCCTGATAGGCATCTTCGACCGATGCGCCATAGCGCTCTGCGGCGGCTGTCTCGCCGTTGAAGGCCTGAATGGTGCGGCTGGCAGCGATGGTCTCGTTGGCATAGGCCGATGCTTGGGCGAGCGTATCCTGCGCTGCGCGCGAGCGCTTGCGCACCGAGCGGCCAAAGCTGACGAGCGGCAGCACGATGATCGGGATGGCGATGAGCACGATGCTCGACAGTTTCGGGCTGGTGACGATCATCATCCCCACAGCACCGAGACAGAGGATGAGATTGCGCAATGCCACGGAGGCGGTCGCGCCGACGGCGGACTTGATCTGCGTCGTGTCGGCCGTTAGCCGCGAGACGATCTCGCCGGACTGGTTGACGTCGAAGAAGGAAGGCGACAGCCGCGTCACATGGTCGAAGACCTCGCGGCGCATGTCCGAGATGATGCGCTCGCCGATGGTGATGACGAAATAGTAGCGCATCGCGCTTGCCACAGCGAGGACGACGGCCATGAGCATCATCGCGACGAAATAGCTGTCGATGAGACCACGGTCGGCCTGATCGAAGCCATGGTCGATCATGCGCCTGACGGCAAGCGGCAGGGCGAGCGAGGTGACGGCGGCAGCGATCAGGGCAATGAGGGCGCCAGCCACCATGCCGCGATAGCGCTTGAGATAGGGCGTCAGCCGCCCGAGGGGGCGGATGGATCCGCGTTTTTTGTCGTCTGTCTGGCCAGTCTCTGACAAGTCGTCTCCAATCCCCATATCAGCAAGGGACTTCGCTTTTTCGCCCCTTGTTATCCTTGCCGCCTTCATGTATAGGCACGCCATCTTAATTGGAAGCCGTAGCCTAATCGGACTGCGGCTTCATTTATTCAATCGGTTCGGTTGCCGCAATGGCTTGCGACAAATGGACCCTGGCATGACAGGAAGATTGTTATGAAGGCCAACATCCATCCCGACTACCACACCATCAAGGTAGTCATGACTGACGGTACCGAATATGAAACCCGCTCGACCTGGGGTTCTGAAGGCGCCACCATGAATCTCGAAATCGACAGCAAGTCGCATCCGGCTTGGACGGGCGGCAATCAGCAGCTCATGGACCGCGGCGGCCGCGTTTCCAAGTTCAACAAGCGCTTCGGCAGCCTCGGCGTTTAATCGCTTCGCGATCCGACGTTTTGACAAGAGCCCGGTTTTTACCGGGCTTTTTTGTTGTCTGCTAACGCGGGAAATGACTCAGATGCTCGTGGGTGATTTTCCATTCGCCGGATCTCTTCTGGAGAACCGTGGTGCCCCGGCCTTTGCCTTCGAAGGCTTTGCCGTCCCACAATCCTTTCCAGTGAAAAGTGTAGATGCAGCTTGCGGCGTCGCTACCGACAGCGATCCACCTGAGATCCTCAAGCCAATAGACTTCTTCCTGAGCTTTCTCCCAGGTTTTTCGAACGCGGCCCGGATCTCTTCGAGGCCGCAATGGGAGCCATCCGAGAACCAAAATACGGCGTCGTCGGCTATGAGCGGCACCAATTCATCGAAACGCTGTGATTTGATCTTGCTCTCGTAGAGCTTCAGAACGTCATCGGGACGCATGATCACCTCGCTAGGATGCCGTCGCCACGGTATCGCTTTTCCCGGCAAAACAAAACCGGCCGCACAGGGCACGACCGGTTCAATTCGTCCGCAAAATGATGCTTCTCGGTTATTCCCCGAAAGCTGTCTGCAGCAGGCTGAGCTGCGCTTTGACGCTGTTCTGGTTGTCCGGAACGATCTGGGGTTCGGTCGGGCGGTAGATTTCGCGGTCGAGCAGGGCGACGCGGTTCTGCAGGCGCAGCGAGCGTTCGACGAGGTCACGGAAGGCTTCCGGCAAGTCGTTCCAGCCGGGCGCGTTGCGGTCGACGTTGAAGCCGTCGAGGCGAACCTTGTTCTTTTCGGCCAGCACCTGATCGCGCGACATTTCGCCATTGTTGACGGCGCGCTGCAGGAGCAGCCAGGAGGCCATCTGCATCAGACGGGTGGTAAGCCGCATGGATTCGGCGGCGTAGAGCACAGAGGCCATTCGCGGTAGAACTTTGGAGGCGGTGCGGCCCTGGCCATCGAGATAGCCGGCGGTTTCCTCGACCAGCGACATGCCTTCGGAATACAGCATCCTGAACTGTGCCGACGACGCTGCATGGCCAGCAAAGCTGATCGTGTTCAACCCAAGTTCTGACATCGAAGAAATCCCTGCTTCACGCAACACTTTTGTTCAGGAAAGACCGGGCAAGTCCAGAAGGACTCTCGGCATCCGTTCTTATGACTTCAAGATGATGATTTTAACTGAAATCCGCAAGACGATTCTTAAGAAAGGGTTAATCTCCACAGTTTCGTCGAAAGCCCCGCGGGACAGGGAAAAAGAAGAGCCGCAAAAGCGGCTCTCAAGGTAAAACAGGGAGAAAAATCAGACCAATTCGACAAGTGGAGGAACTGTCTGAGTCCAGAGCAAATCTGGATGATCATAGTAATATGTCGTAAAGCTTAATATTCCGTTGAGCATACCCGTCCGCCTGTCTCAAGCGTGCAGGTTCTGCGCCGATGGCGAGCGATTGTTCTTGCACAATTCCGGACGAAAAACCGCTGCGTGCTTTTCCTGGAATTGCTCTAGAAGCGGAAGAGGTTTTCAGCAGCCTTCCTGCCGGATGCCTTGGCGGTGATCTCGTCTTCGAGGCGAGCGATCTCCGCTTGCAGCAACGTCACGCGATACTTGAGCTCATCGACGGAGAGCAGCGAAAGATCACTGCCGATCTCGTGGGCGGACGGCTGCTTCGGTTGGTCGTCGTCGAAAATGCTCATTTCGGCTCCTCCTTGCCCTGTCTTTGGGCTCAGGTGCCGTAATTTACAGTGTTATCATCCTTTTTTGAAGCCTCGCTGCGTGCAAGCGACATGCTCTCCGGCGTGATCATCTGCGCATTCGCCGACGGCATGGTTGTGTAGGCGTCGCGGTCACCCGCCGGCTTTGCCGCGCGCTGTCGGCTGCGGAAGACCGCATAGGCCGTGATCAGCACATGCGCGACAGCGGTGACGAAGAACAGTGCGTAGGGGCCGATGGTCGACATGACCGGGCCGCCGAGCGTCGGGCCGATGATCGTGCCGATGCCATAGAGCAGCAGCAGGCCGCCCGAGACCTTGACGTATTCCTCCGGCGCGGCGAAGTCGTTGGCGTGGGCAACGGCGATCGGATAGAGCGTGTTGGCGACGGCGCCATAGATTATCACCATGGCAATCAGGAAATGCGGGTTGCCCGGCTTCACCAGGAAGAGCAGCAGGCCGTCGAGCGCGGCGACGGCGGCCATACCGGCCAGCACGTAGCGGCGGTCGATGCGGTCGGAGAGGCGTCCGGCCGGAAACTGCATCACGGCGCCGGCAAAGATGGTCGAGCTCATCATCAAGGCGATATTGCTATCGGAGAGACCGGCATTGGCGCCGAAGACGGCGCCGAGCGTGCCATAGGCACCGTTGGCGATGCCGACCAGCAGGATGCCGAGGGAGGCGACTGGCGAATTGCGATAGAGAGCCTTCAGGTCGAGGCTGACGGTTTTCAGCGGCTGCGGCGATGCGGCGGTCGACAGCGTCGTCGGCAGCATGGCAACGCAATAGCAGATGCCGCAGACCATGAAGAGAATGGGCGTGTGAATGTCGGCGAAGGGGACCATCATCTGGCCGGCGACGGCGCCGATGAGGGTAATGCCGATATAGAGCGAGAAGATCGCCCCTCGGCTTTCGTTGGTCGCGCGCTCGTTGAGCCAGCTTTCGATGATCATCGAGGTGCCGGCCGTGCAGAAACCGGTAACGGCGCGCAAGGCCACCCACCAGACGGGATCGACGATGATGCCGGTCAGAAGCGCGATGATGGCGATGACGGAGACGAAGCCGGAGAAGGCGCGAACATGGCCGATGCGCCGGACGAGCTTCGGCGCCGTCAGGCAGCCGAGAACGAAGCCGGTGGCCCAGGTCGTGCCCAAAAGGCCGAGCGTCGTCGTGGCATAGCCTTCGGCGGTGCCGCGCACCGGCAGCAACAGGCCGTGCAGGCCATTTCCCGTAAACAGGAAGAGCGTGCCGAAAAGCAGGGCGAGAACGGGCAGAATATTTCTTTTCATGTCCCTACTTTCATGCGGCTCCGCTTAAAGAACCGATAAGGCAGGAATGGGTTCCCGCCAGTTTTCGCTATTGATTGTGCCCCGGATTGCCGCTATCGGCGTGTAGAAACAGTCTGTTGGCGCGGAAAGATGTCCGTCCTATGACGAATAGAGCATGATCGCGAAAACTGCGCAGTGGTTTTTGAAGGGGTCCTGCTCACTCTTGCGCAAACGGGGAAAAATACCGTGACAAAAGTGATCGCGGTGCTGCTGATGCTGGCCATGGCGGTGCAGATCATCAAGCCGCTCGGGCTGCCCGGCCTCAAGCGGCGTGTTGATTTCTGGAAGATCGCCATTATCGCCTTCGCGGTCTGGACCATCGCGCTGATCATCAATGAGACGTTTTAGCGCACCATCCCGAAAGCCGGCATCGGCTTTAGCAAAGGTCTATCCGCAGGTCAAAATGCGACTTCGCCACGCATGACGCTGACGCACTGGCCGGAAATGAAGACGTCCGTAACAATGCCGTCGGATTTCCTGACATCGAGCCCAATAAGGCTGCGCCGGCCCATTTCCACGCCCTGTTCGATGGTGATCTGGTTCTCGACGGTGTGTTCGGGCAGCAGCGAGGTGAGATAAGCTCCCAGCGCAGCCGAGGCGCTGCCCGTTGCCGGATCCTCGATGACATTGTCCAGCGGCGCGAACATGCGGGCGCGGATATGCCAGGGGTTATCGGCCGAGCGGGTGTAGACAAAGAGCGAGAAGCCGGTCTTGTCTTCCTTATGAAGGACTGCCGCTTCGGCGAAGATGGCGGCGTTCGGGCGTGCCTTGCCGAGTGTTTCGAGACTATCCAATTCTGCGAAGGCAAATGGCAAACCGACGGAGGCGAAGGTCGGGGCGTGTGTCGCGTGTCGAATGGATGCGGGATCGAGCTGGATGCAGCGGGCGATGAGGTCGCCAGCGACGGTGGCTCCCACTTGCAACTTGCCCGGCGCCCGTATTTTCGCGCCGCTGACGTGGTCGCCAGTGCGAAGAAGTTGCACATTTACCAGCCCGGCCTTCTCCTCGAAGATCAACCCGTCGCCTGGTATTTTTCCGAAGATCTTCGCTTGCTGACCAAGCACGAAGGCCGTGCCGACATTCGGATGGCCGGCGAAGGGGATTTCCGCGGTCGGGGTAAAAATGCGGACGCGTGCCGTGTTCTCCGGATTTTCCGGCGGCAGCACGAAAGTCACTTCGGAATAGTTGAACTCCGTCGCGATCTTCTGCATCGCCTCATCGCTCAGGCCGCGCGCATCGGGAATGACGGCCAGCGGATTGCCGGCGAAACGCTCGGAGGTAAAGACGTCGGTGGTGACGTAAGCGACGGTGTTCATGGGTGGCTCCTGCGAGTTTGGATAGGTTTGCAGGATTTAGCCGCAGGATGTTTGCGGCTGGAAGCTGGAACTTGTGCGGGTGACAATCTTCATTGTCGCCCTCTTGGGATTATTCCATAAACAAAAAAAGCCCCAACCGCATCGCGATCGGGGCTCTCAATCAATTCAGGCTATTTGCTGAAATCAAGCAGCCTTTTCGCTGTTCTTGGTCCAGCTGCCCTTGGCGGCGAGGTAGTTCATCTCGGCGCGGTGGGTGAAGGCGCGTTGGCCGGCAGCGACGTTTTCCGGCTTGCCGTCCCAGGCCTTCAGTGCTGCGTCCTGCAGGGCGCGGCCGTAGGAGAAGGTGACGTCCCAAGGCAGGTCGTAGCCGTTGATGGCGGAGAGATGCGCGGTGGCTTCTTCCGACGTCTGACCGCCGGAGAGGAAGGCGATGCCCGGAACGGCGGAAGGAACGGTTTCCTTCAGCACCTTGACGGTGCGCTCGGCAACCTGCTCGACCGATGCCTTGCGCAGCTTCTTGCCGTCGATGACCATGCTCGGCTTCAGGATCATACCCTCGAGGCTGATGCGGGCTTCGGCGAGTTCCTGGAAGACGATCTGCAGTGTCCAGCGGGTGACTTCCTCGCTGCGGTCGAGATCGTGGGTGCCGGGAACGCCGTCCATCAGGACTTCCGGCTCGACGATCGGCACGATCTTCGCCTGCTGGCAAAGAGCGGCGTAGCGGGCGAGCGCATGGGCGTTGGCCTTGATCGCGCCGTAGGTCGGCAGCGTGTCGGAAATGGAGATCACGCCGCGCCATTTGGCGAAGCGGGCGCCGGCGTCATAATATTTCGCCAGGCGGTCGGCTAGGCCATCGAGGCCCTCGGTGACTGTTTCACCCGGGAAGGCGGCCAGCGGCTTGGCGCCGGTATCGACCTTGATGCCGGGAATGCCGCCGGCGGCCTTGATGATGTCGACGAAGGGCGTGCCGTTCGCAGCCTTCTGGAAGAGGGTTTCCTCATAGAGGATGACGCCGGAGATGTATTTCTTCATCGCGTCGTCGGAGCGGAACAGCATTTCGCGGTAGTCGCGGCGGCTCTCCTCGGTGGAAACGAGACCGATCGTGTCGAAGCGCTTCTTGTTCGTGGCGGTGGATTCGTCAGCCGCCAACAGGCCCTTGCCATCGGCAACCATCTTTACGGCAATGTCTTCAAGTCTTTCGCTCATTTTTCGTTCTCCAAGGCGTTTTCTGTCGGCGACGAGATCAATATAGGTCGGCGATAACAGAAGTATATAAGGAGGGAAATGCTCAGCTAAGCTATTGAAACGATTGAATTGATTTCAAACGTTTGAAAGTTTGTATGTTGATCCTACCATCTTGTGGAAAGCCGCGAAAGTTTTGGCTTTCGCGGCTCCTCCCGTCGTCAAATGCTGTCGCTTACTTAGAGGCTTGAAGAACGGCCACGCCGGGCAGAACCTTGCCTTCCATCCATTCGAGGAAGGCGCCGCCCGCCGTCGAAACATAGGTAAAATCGTCGGCAACGCCGGCATGGTTCAGCGCGGAGACGGTATCGCCGCCGCCGGCGACGGATGTCAGTTTGCCGGCCTTGGTGCGTTCGGCCGCATATTGGGCAGCTGCAACAGTGGCGGTGTCGAAGGGGGTGATTTCGAAGGCGCCAAGCGGGCCGTTCCAGACCAGCGTCGTGGACCCTTCGATGATTTTCTTCACGGCTTCAACCGACTTCGGGCCGACATCGAGCACCATGGCGTCGGCCGGAATGGCGTCGATCGCGACCACCTCGTTGGCGGCACCTGCCTTGAACTCGCGGGCGACAACGCCGTCCGTCGGCAAGACGATCTGGCAATTCGAGGCCTTGGCTTCAGCGATGATCTGCTTGGCGGTTTCGGCGAGATCATGCTCGCAGAGCGACTTGCCGACATCAATGCCGTTGGCGGCGAGGAAGGTGTTGGCCATGCCGCCGCCGATCACCAGCGCATCGACCTTATGCACAAGGTTCTTCAGGAGGTCGATCTTGGAGGAGACCTTGGCGCCGCCGACGATGGCGACGACCGGGCGGACCGGATTGCCGAGGCCTTTTTCCAGCGCCGTGAGTTCACCCTGCATGGTGCGGCCGGCATAGGCGGGCAGGAGGTGAGCGAGACCCTCGGTCGAGGCGTGTGCGCGGTGGGCAGCCGAGAAGGCGTCGTTGACGTAGATATCGCCATTGGCGGCCAGCGCCTTGGTGAAGGCCGCGTCGTTCTTTTCTTCTTCCTTGTGGAAGCGGGTGTTTTCGAGCAGCAAAATATCGCCGTTGCCCATCTTGGCGACGGCTTCGGCTGCCGGCGCGCCGACGCAATCGGAGGCGAAGAGAACGGCGTGATCGAGCACTTCCTCGACCGCCGGGATGATCAGGGACAGCGACAGATCCGGCGAGGGGCCATCCTTCGGGCGTCCGAAATGGGCGAGCAGGATGACCTTGGCGCCCTTGCCGGACAATTCGAGGATCGTCGGAGCCACGCGTTCGATACGGGTTACGTCGGTGACCTTGCCGTCCTTGACCGGCACATTGAGGTCGACGCGCACGAGCACGCGCTTGCCGGTGATGTCGGTGAGATCGTCGAGGGTTTTGAAGGCTGCCATGGGTAGGAATCCAATGTTGTTGGTGGCGTAAAGTGCGCCGACCATACTACGGATGATCGGAGACGCAAGGCGGTCAGGCGTCGTTTTTGCCGGCCCCTTCGGTGCGCTCCCGGCGCTTGCGCAGGAAGCCGCGAATACCGTCCAGGATGTCGTGCAGGTTGACGAAAATCGGCAGTGCCGTCGCCGGTTCCAGCGCCTCCAGCGACATGCCGACGGACTGGATATGGTCGTTTTCGTCGAGATCGCGGACGATCAGGATGATCTGGCCGAGGCGGACGCGGTCGGCATAGTCGGCCTTGCCGCCGAGGCGCTGGCGCATCAGTTCCGCGATCGTCAGACCCTTTTCCTGCTCGCTCAGAAGCCCCGGCCCGTAGGCGGCGTCGAGGTCGGCGGCGGGGCGCAGCGGCGAGATTGAGAAGGCGCCGAAGAAATCGGTGTCTTCCGGATCGACCGGCGCGCGGCTGGCAAAGAGACGGTCGAGAAGGCGGGAATAGCTGGGGGTAACGAAGAGATAGACGAGATCGTTTTCGCGCAGGCGGCCGGCATATTGATAGCGCATCGACTTGCCGTCGCGCACGACGAGCGACGGCATGGCCCAGCGCGGAATGCGCTCGCCACGCAGGACCGGGCTATCCTTGACGACGCGGTAGGAGAGCAGCTCATGATTGGCCGCACCTGGCAGGTCGACCTCAACCTTGTCGACCGCGCCCATGCGCGGCGGCACGATGAGGCCGAGCCGGCGCGCCATCGGTTTGATCGTCCAGCCCTGGAGGAGCAGCGACACTAGAACGACGATGAAGGCGACGTTGAAATAGGTCTGGCCGGCGTCGAGATTGCCGAGGATCGGCATGATGGCAAGGAGGATGGAAACGGCGCCGCGCAAGCCGACCCAGGCGACGAAGCCGGTCTCGCGCTGTGTGTAGTCGAAGGGCAGCAGGCAGAGCCAGACGGCGATCGGGCGGGCGACGAAGATCAGGAACAGGGCCAGCGCAACGGCAGGAATGGCGATCGCCGGAAACTGCGACGGCGTGGCGAGCAGGCCGAGAACGAGGAACATGATGATCTGCGCCAGCCAGGTCATGCCGTCCTGGAAGCGCTTGATCGAGGCCGAGGCCGGCATCTTGCGATTGCCGGCATAGATGCCGGCGACATAGACCGCGAGAAAGCCGCTGCCGCCGACAGCACCCGTGAAGGAGAAGACGAGGAGGGCGAGCGCCAGCACGAAGATCGGCGTCAGGCCGCGATCGGTCTCCAGATTACCGACGATCAGCACGATCATCATGCCGCCGAGCAGGCCGAGGATGACGCCCAGGCCCATCTGCTGGATGAAGGTGGCAAGCATGGTGAGGTTGATGCCGCCATAGCCTTCGCCGTTTGCGAGCACTTCGACGAGCGCCAGCGTCAGGAAGATCGCCATCGGATCGTTGGTGCCGGATTCGACCTCCAGCGTGGAGCGCACCTTGTCGCGGATGTTGATGCCGCCGATGCGCAGCAGGAAGAAGACGGCGGCGGCATCCGTCGAGGCGACGATCGAGCCCAGCAGCAGACCCTGTAGCCAGGTGAAGCCGAGAAGCCAGGTGGCCGCGAGGCCGAACAGCGCCGCCGTCACGAGAACGCCGAGGGAGGCTATGGTCAATGCCGGGGCAGCCGCGAGTTTGAAGGCCTGGATCGGTGTGCCATAACCGGAATCGAAGAGGATGACGGCAAGGGCGAGGGAGCCGAGAATATAGGCGAGATAGTTGTTGGAGAATTCGATGCCGAGCCCGTCCGTGCCGGCCAGGAGGCCAATCACCAGGAAGAGCAGCAGCAACGGCGCGCCGAAACGGAAGGCAAGCAGGCTCGAGAAGGCCGCGATCAGGATCAGAACCGTGCACACCAGCACGATGACGTAAAATGCCTCCACTCGGTCTTCCCCTTTCCCGTACACCCCTGCTCGGGCTGAAAGCCCGGATCGATCGCAATTCTCCCCCCACCATCCAGTATGCTGTCGCGCAGTTTGAAATTAGTAAAACAAATATTGTCGGGGAGGGCGCTAGGATCGAAACCCGCTCCGATGACTGCGACTTCATGGTGTGATGCGCTTCGCCAGAACGACGAATCGATTCCGGAATGCCTAGGG
Source organism: Rhizobium sp. AP16 (assembly GCF_000281735.1). Taxonomy (NCBI): domain Bacteria; kingdom Pseudomonadati; phylum Pseudomonadota; class Alphaproteobacteria; order Hyphomicrobiales; family Rhizobiaceae; genus Rhizobium; species Rhizobium sp. AP16. Next base: position 202,173 of record NZ_AJVM01000075.1, read on the forward strand.
AGAATTCCTATCAAAAATTTATAGGTAAATCTGGACCATAGCAGGGCAGGAGAAGGAAAGATTTGGGCGGATCGGAGGAATAATGCGGGCCATGCGCCGCTACCTGCGATATCCGCAGAGGCTCAAAGATCCACGCGTCTGAAATAGATCGGATAGTCGATCACCAGGCCGTCCGCATCGACCGGCAGATCGACGGTGAAAACCCTGTCTTCGGCGGCGTAGCGATAGAGCTTTTCCGGGGTGATGCAAGTGTAGCGCTGGCCGTCGCGCACGGGCTCGAAGCTGTCGAAGGGGATGTAGAGCATCGAGAGCTTCACGGTCCCGTCTTCCGGCGTCATCTCGAGCCGGCGGATCGGCAGGCTGTTGGTGAAGGGCGAACCATAGAGATCGATGTCGATGCAGCCGTCGAATTGCGGCAGGGCAAGACCGTCTTCGGTTTGCCAATGGCCCTTGCCGTCCGAGAAGAGGGCAAGACGCCGGCCGTCGGTGGTTTCGACCGCGAAGGAGAGGACGGTCCAGTCGGCCGTGCAGTCGATGCGGTAGAAGACGCCGTAGGGCGAGCCGCCACGGCCGCCGATAATGGTGCCACAGGCGCGAATGGCTGCGCCGGCGGCAGTATTGATAGGAGCGATCGTCAGATGCTCCAGCCCGTCTCCTTCCAGCGGACGCCAGCGGACTGTCGTCGGAAGGAGAGGGCGGAAGGCCATGATCAGATCAGCTTGGCAAACGCGACGGCCGTGTCGGACATGCGGCTGGAGAAGCCCCATTCGTTGTCGTACCAAGTGAGGATACGCACGAAGTTGCCTTCCATGACCTTGGTCTGGTCGGTCGCGAAGATCGACGAGTGGCTGTCATGGTTGAAGTCGCGAGAAACCAGCGGCTCGTCGGTGTAGCCGAGGATGCCCTTCAGCTTGCCGTTCGATGCAGCCTTGATGGCTTCGTTGATTTCTCCGACCGTCGTTGCCTTCTTGGCCACGAACTTGAAGTCGACAACCGAGACGTTCGGGGTCGGAACGCGGATCGACGTGCCGTCGAGCTTGCCCTTCAGGTGCGGCAGAACGAGACCAACGGCCTTTGCAGCGCCCGTCGAAGTCGGGATCATGGACAGGGCTGCGGCGCGGGCGCGGTACAGATCCTTGTGCATGGTGTCGAGCGTCGGCTGGTCGCCGGTGTAGGAGTGGATGGTCGTCATGAAGCCATGGTCGATACCGACGGCGTCGTCGAGAACCTTAACGACCGGCACCAGGCAGTTCGTGGTGCAGGACGCGTTGGAGATGACCAGGTGCTCCTTGGTGAGCTGGTCGTGGTTGACGCCGAAAACGACGGTCAGGTCGGCGCCGTCAGCAGGAGCCGAAATGATGACGCGCTTGGCGCCGGCCGTCAGGTGTGCGGCAGCCTTGTCGCGAGACGTGAAGATGCCGGTGCATTCCATCGCGATGTCAACGCCGAGATCGCGATGCGGCAGCGTTGCCGGATCCTTGATCGCCGTGACCTTGATCGGCTTGCCACCGCCAACGATGATCGTGTCGCCTTCGACCTTCACTTCGGCCGGAAACTTGCCGTGGATCGAGTCGTAACGCAGAAGATGGGCATTGGTCTCGACCGGGCCGAGGTCGTTGATGGCAACGATTTCGATGTCGGTGCGGCCGGATTCGACGATGGCGCGCAGAACGTTACGGCCAATACGGCCGAAGCCGTTGATTGCTACTTTTACAGTCATTGAAATTCACTCCCGTTCACTCAGGGCGGTTATCTAGCGGAAATGAGAGCGCTTGTCAGCGCCCTCAGGAAAGCTTTGCCTCGGCGGCGGCGACAACCGCTTCCTTGGTGATGCCGAAATGATTGTAGACATCCTTGTACGGTGCAGAAGCGCCGAAGCTCTTCATGCCGATGAAGGCGCCTTCCGGACCGATGAAGGCATCCCAGCCTTCGCGAACGCCGGCTTCGACGGCAATCTTGACCGGCGAGTTGCCGAGCACTTCCTTGCGGTAGGCGTCCGGCTGCTCGAAGAACAGCTCAGTGCAGGGAACGGAAACCACGCGGGTGGAAACGCCCTTGGCTTCGAGGTCCGTGCGGGCGGCAACGGCGAGTTCGACTTCCGAGCCCGAAGCGAAGATCGTCACCTTGGCGTCGGCATTGCCGGCCAGCGTGTAGGCGCCTAGTTCGCAGAGGTTCTTCTCGCTGTATTCGGTACGCGCTGCGAGCAAGTTCTGGCGGGTAAGCGCGAGACCTGACGGACGATTGGCCGTCTTGACTGCGATCTGCCAGCATTCCGCCGTCTCAGTAGCGTCAGCCGGACGGAACAGCATGAAGTTCGGGATGGCGCGCAGGCTGGCGACCTGCTCGACGGGCTGATGCGTCGGGCCGTCTTCGCCGACGCCGATCGAGTCGTGCGTCAGAACGTGGATGGCACGGATGCCCATCAGGGCAGCCAGACGCAGCGGCGGACGGCAATAATCCGAGAAGATCATGAAGCCGCCGGAATAGGGGATCAGGCCGCCATGCAGCGTGATACCGTTCATGGCTGCTGCCATGCCGTGCTCGCGAATGCCCCAGTGCATGTAGCGTCCGGAGAAGTCGGTCGGGGTGATCGACTTCATCTGGCTTGTCTTGGTGTTGTTCGAAGGCGTCAGGTCGGCCGAGCCGCCAATGGTTTCCGGAATAAAGCCGTTGATGATTTCAAGCGCGTCTTCCGATGCCTTGCGGGTTGCAAGCGTCGGCTTGGTTTCGGCGAGCTTCTTCTTGTAGTCGCTGATGGCGGCGTCGAAGCCGGCAGGCAATTCGCCGGCGAAGCGGCGGGTGAATTCACCCTTCTTACCGGCTTCCGCTGCGGCAAGGCGTCCTTCCCATGCTTCGCGCGTGCCGACCGAGCGTTCGCCGGCGGCGCGCCAATCGGCAAGAACGTCGTTCGGAATGACGAAGGGCTCGTAGGGCCAGTTCAGTGCGACGCGGGTCGCGGCGATTTCCTCGGCGCCGAGCGGCGAGCCGTGGACCTTGTGGGTGCCCTGCTTGTTCGGAGCGCCGAAGCCGATGATCGTCTTGCAGGCGATCATCGTCGGGCGGTCGGATTTGTGGGCAGCTTCGATGGCGGCGGCGATCGCAGCCTGGTCGTGGCCGTCGACTTCGATCGTGTTCCAGTGAACGGCCTTGAAGCGGGCGACCTGGTCGGTCGAATCCGAGAGCGAAACAGCGCCGTCGATGGTGATCGAGTTGTTGTCCCAGAAGAGGATGAGCTTGTTGAGCTTCAGGTGGCCGGCGAGCGCGATGGCTTCGTGGCTGATGCCTTCCATCAGGCAGCCGTCACCGCACATGGCATAGGTGTAGTGATCCTGCAGTTCGGAGCCGAACTCCTCGCGCAGCTTGCGCTCGGCGATCGCCATGCCGACGGCATTGGCAATGCCCTGGCCGAGCGGGCCGGTGGTGGTTTCGATGCCGGTGGCGTGACCATATTCCGGATGGCCGGCGGTCTTGGAGCCGAGCTGTCGGAAGCGCGAGAGTTCCTCGACCGTCATATCCGGATAGCCGGTCAGATACAGAACCGAATAGAGCAGCATGGAGCCATGGCCAGCCGACAGCACGAAGCGGTCGCGGTCCGGCCAGCGCGGGTTCTTCGGATCGAAACGCAGATATTTGCTAAAGAGAACCGTGGCGACATCAGCCATCCCCATCGGCAGACCGGGATGACCGGAGTTGGCCTTCTCGACAGCATCCATGGCAAGGAAACGGATCGCATTCGCCATCCGGTCGTGTTGTTCGCGAGAGATCATGGTTTTTCCGCAGTGTTCCGGGTTCGGGGGATGGCCACACGCTTGAAAAGCAGGGTCACCGGTTGAAAGGCGGCTGCAGCGGAGAAGCTTCTGCCAACTCCACTTTCAGCGCTGCCTCAGGCGGCTGAGACATAGCAGTTAGGGCGCGCAAGTCAATAAATCCACAGGCCGATCCGGGGGTGGTTTGGCATTTTTTTGACATTTGCCTGTCGACTTTGACAAAAGACGACAATGGTAAGACAAAGCCTGTGTAAGCCGCAAAGGTGACCGTCATCCACAGATTAGGCCACCTGCCGCATGGCCGCCTTTATTGACGTTCAGTTGCTGAGTTGAATATTGTTGGGAAATCAGACAAGTGGCCGGATATTCTGATTCGGTCCTTGCGCGGAGACTCGAAAGGCATGGAGCCCTCAGGCAAAACGGTGGATGCGGCGCTCACTCATTTGCGCCAGGCGCTTTCGACTTTGGAGAGTGCCGTCGATGGACGGTTTGAACGCGAGCGCGCGCAAAGCGATGTCGAAGGCGAAGTTCGCCGGGTGCATGCTGATCGCTCGCGGCTGGCCCAGGAACTCGACCAGGCGGAGTTTCGAGCGAACCGGCTCGAAGAAGTCAATCGCGAAGTGTCGCGCCGGCTTGTGACGGCGATGGAAACCATAAGAGCCGTGCTCGACCGCTGATCCCTTGGGGATCCAGCCGTCGCGTTCAGCGGCAATGATCGGAAAGTCGAATGGCGCAGGTAACGGTAACGATCGACGGCAAAGCCTACCGGATGGCCTGCGAAGAGGGCCAGGAAGCGCATCTGACGGATCTCGCCACCCGCTTCGACCGCTATGTCATGCATCTGAAGAGCCAGTTCGGCGAGATCGGCGATCTGCGCGTCACCGTGATGGCGGGCATCATGATCATGGACGAAGTGTCGGAATTGACGCGGCGTGTCTCGGCGCTGGAGGCAGAACTCGAAACCCTGCGCAGCAATCGTGACACCGTGCTTGCGGCCAATACCCGCAATGAGGAGACGCTAGCGACCGTGATCGACGAGGTGGCGACCCGCATTCGCGGCATCACCGAAAAGCTAACGGCTCGTCCGGGCACTGAGCCGACCTGAGACTTTCGTTTATTTCTCGGACTGGGCACCGCAGCCACTGGTACAAGGCGAAAATTCTCTTTATATAGAGGTGCGGTCTGCGCTTCCCGACAGGAACCACAATCCCTGGGGCCATACTCGATCCAAAGGGAGCTGTCCCTGGCCAGGCCCGTGGGCTTGGACATATGGCGCCCACCTACGTTTGTAGGCACCCAGGATCGTAAACATCCATCGGTCGTCGTGGATCGCTCTTTCTTTTCCGGCTGAGTAAAGAAAGACAGCGTCGCGGGATTATTGTTGCCCCGCTGACGCCGCTCCTCCTCCCCTTAACGTTTTGCTCCGAGATAGGCGCCGCGCTCGAATTCCGAGCGGTTGGCGGCGCTGCGCAGGCGCAGCAGGTCCTTGCGGGCAATGAGCCCAATGAGAACGCCGGTCCGCTCGTCGACGACGGGAACGCGGCCGGTATCGGCCTGGATCATGATGTCGGCGACGCGGCCGACCGTGTCTTGCGGATGGGCAACCGGAATGGACGTATCCGAGATCAGGTCGTAGAGCGTCTGGCCGGCGAGGTCGGTCCCATGTTGCCAGCGCAGCGCATCGGCCCGCGAGATCATGCCGACCAGACGGCCGTCAGCTTCGACAATCGGATAGAAGCGATGGGCATCCATCTTCTCGGTCAATTGCGCCAATGCCTCGCCGGCTGGCATAGTGGCGGGCAGCGTGTCCACCTTGGCGATCATGATGTCGGCCACGCGGGTCAGTTCGAACGGGTCGATGCCGTATTCGCGGGTGATGTGCTGGCCGCGGCGGGCGATCTTTTCGGTCAGGATCGATCGCTTCAACAGCAACACGGTGACGGCATAGGCCGCAACGGTAGCGGCAAGCAGCGGCACCAGCGCCTGCATGTCGCCGGTGAGCTCGATGGCAAAGAAGGTGCCGGTCAGCGGCGCGCGCATCGTGCCGCCCATCATCGCGGCCATGCCGAGCAGCGCCCAGAATCCGGGATCGCCGGGCAGGACGAAGCCGACCAGCCAGCCGAGTGCGCCGCCGAGGATGAGTAGCGGCGCAAGCACGCCGCCCGAGGTTCCCGACGACAGGGCCACCAGCCATATGCCAGCCTTGACCAGGAGGATGGCGAGCACGGCGCTCGCGACGATATGGTCGTTCAGCAGATCGGAGATGATGTCGTAGCCGACGCCAAGCGCGCGTGGCTCGATCAGCCCGCCGAGACCGACGACGAGGCCACCAAGTGCTGGCCACCACATCCAGTGAATAGGCAGCTTCTCGAAGGCGTCTTCGATGCGGTAGAGCAGCGTCGTCAGCAGGCCGGATTGCAGGCCGGATAGGATGCCAAGACAGGCGGCGAGCGGGATGCCCCACCAGCCCATCTGCATATCGAAATGGGCCGGAAAGAGAGGGCCACTGCCGATCAGCAGGGGTCGCCAGGCGATGGAGATGCAGGATGCGATTACCACCGGAATAAAGCTACGCGGCTTCCATTCGAACAGCAGCAGTTCGACCGCAAGCATGACGGCGGCGATGGGCGAACCGAAGATCGCGGTCATGCCGGCGGCGGCGCCCGCGACCAGCAGGGTTTTGCGTTCGGCGGCGCTCATGTGGAAGAATTGTGCGAAGAGGGAACCGATGGCGCCACCGGTCATGATGATCGGCCCTTCGGCGCCGAAGGGGCCGCCGGTGCCGATCGAGATGGCGGAGGAGAGCGGTTTCAGGATCGCCACCTTCGGCGACATGCGGCTGCCGCCGATCAGGATCGCCTCAATTGCTTCGGGAATGCCATGGCCGCGGATTTTTTCCGAGCCAAAGCGGGCCATCAGGCCAATGACGATGCCGCCGATAATGGGCGCGGCCACCATCCACGGCGAGCGTGCGATAGTGCCTAATGACAGCGGTTCGACACTGATCTTGAACAGCCAGACGGCGTTGGTGACGAGCGCGATGAGGTTGATCAGCACCCAGGCGGACAAGGCGCCGCCGGTGCCGACGACCAGCGCCATGACTGCCAGAACCAGAACGCGCCTGTCCGTTGTGAAGTCGCCATTGTCTTTGCGAGAGGCCCCGCCCGAAAAATCATGGGCGGGCCGATGATGTGCGTTGATATCCTGCATGGGATGCTTTCTGTGCTAAAGCGCGGCGGCAAAGTGGCTGGAATTGCGTTGCCATGGCAATTATATCGTAATGCGATATAAATCAACGACAGAAAACAAACTGTGTTTATGAGGACGATGAGCGTGACGCAGAATTTGGGGGAGACGCTGTCGCAGGCGGACTATGAAGCACTGGCGACGCTGCGCTATACGCTCCGAAAGTTCATGGATTTCAGCACCTCTGCCGCCCATCAGGAGGGATTGCCGCCGCAGCAGCATCAGGCGCTGCTGGCGATCAAGGGCAATCCGCTCGGCGAGGCAATGACCATCGGCATGCTGGCCGAACGCCTGCTGATCGCGCCGCACACGGCGACCGAGCTGGTCGGCCGGCTGATCGACGCCGGCTATGTCACCCGCCATCCCGATCCGGTCGACAAACGCCGCCAGACGCTGCAGTTGGCGGAAAAATCCGAGGATGTCCTTCGCAGACTTAGCGCCATTCACCTTCAGGAAATCCGGGACATGGCGCCGGAGTTGATCGATATCCTGACGCATTTGCAGGCAGGCGTTGGCGGCAAATGAAGAGGCCACTGCCGGCGATGACCGGCAATGGCGTATTGCGGATTATTGGCCGAGCCGGATGCCGCCGTCGCAGATCAGCGTGTGGCCACTCATAAAGCCGTTGCCGATCAGGAAGCCGATGGCATCCGCAATGTCTTCCGGTCGGCCGATGCGCCCGACCGGAGTGCGTGCGGCAAAGCCTGCAAAGGCGGATGCTTTCTGATCCTCGCCGAGGAAATCCCACCAGGGCGTGTCGACGACGCCGGGCGAAACGCAGTTCACCCTTATCGGCTTCAGTTCCACCGCAAGGATTGGGGCGAGGGCGGCTATTGCCGCGTTGATGGCGCCGAGGCCTGCCGTTCCCGGCATGGCTGCCTGCGCCGAGACGGCGGAGACGAAGGTAATGCTGCCGTCTTTCGAGAGATAGGGGAGGCTGGCCTGGGCACAGGCGAAATGCGCCATCGTCTTTTGCTCGAAGCCCTTCCTGAGATCGGCCAGATCGACGGTGGCGAAGGGACCGCCGCCATTGCCGCCGCCGAGAGCCAGAACCAGATGATCGAGGGGTCCGATCGTTTCGAAGGCCTTAGCTAGGCTGTTGAGATCGGCCGCATCGATGGCGATCGTGGTGACATCACCGTCGAGGCTCTTCGCGGCCGCGTTCAGCTTTGCCTCATCGCGGCCGGTGATGGTGACCCGATAGCCTTTATCGAGAAGATGGGCGGCGGTCGCAAGGCCGATGCCTGAGGAGCCACCGACAATGGTGGCGTGTTGGGATGACATGATCTGTCTCCTTGTTGGGTGGATAATGATGGGGTCGTGGAAGGTGTTCAGCTCAGGCCGGCAAGGTTCTGGCTGAGGAGGCGAAGGCGTTGACGCGCAGTCGTGTCATAGGCCTGCGCATTGGCGCGGGAAGGGTGCTGCCCGTTGTAGTAAAGGCCGGAGTGCCCCTCGAGATCGGCACTCACGGCCAGATTGAGGATGGCATCGGCACCTTGATCGACCGTGCTCATCGGGGCGACACCGGCCTGGCGGACCATGGTGGTGTTCATGTAGGTCGCGGGATGCAGGCAGTTGGCGATCATGTTGGAGCCAGCCAGTTCCTCAGCGAGATCGAAGGTGAACATGATCTGCGCTAGCTTGCTCTGGCAATAGGCGCGTACGCCGCTATAGCCACGCGTCAGCATAACATCTGAGAAATCGATGGGTTGCTGGCCGGCCGAGGAAACATTGACGATGCGGGCGGGGCCGCTCGCCTTTAACAGCGGCAGCAGGCGGCGCGTCAGCAGGAAGCCGGCAAGGTAATTCACCGCAAAGCGCAGTTCGTGTCCGTCGCGGCTCACCTGACGCCCTGCGTTGCCACCGCCGGTGCCGATGCCGGCATTGTTGACCAGAATGTCGAGGCGGTCGTGATCGCGTTCGATCGCATCGGCGAGTGCGCGAACCTCGTCCAGCGATGAAAGATCGGCTGGGTAAAAGACTGCTTTCCCACCCGCGTCGTGAATGCCGGCAAGCAGGCTTTCAGCCCGCGCCTGGTCGCGGCCATGCACCAGCACCTTTCCGCCCGCGGCCGCGAGCCTCTCGGCAACCCGGCGGCCGACGCCGTCGGTCGAGCCGGTAACCAGTATCGTCTTGTTGCTCATATCCATCGCAATTGCCTCAATCTTGTCTCTGGAGTGATATTTGGCAGTTTGCGAAAGCGGCAAACAGTTCTGACTTTATCCTAGTATTCATCCTGCTATGATAAGCTATGACCATCAGCCAGAACCAAACCATTCTAGACGCCCGGCGCCGTGAATTCGGGGCTTTTCTGCGTTCCCGGCGAGAGAAGCTGACGCCGGCAAGCGTCGGGCTTCCGGACGGATTTCGCCGGCGGACGCCGGGGCTCAGGCGTGAGGAGGTGGCGCTTCTCGCTGGTGTCGGAACCACATGGTACACATGGCTGGAGCAGGGGCGGGACGTGCGCGCCTCGGTGGAGGTGCTGTCGGCCCTGGCCGATGCCCTGCTGCTCGATCCGGCCGAACGACGGCATCTCTTCACTTTGAGCGATCGGCCGTCGACGGAACTTCCGATACATGGGCCAGAGGACGTGCCGGACGCGCTGCGGCGCATGCTGGCGAGCCTCACCGGCCAACCGGCCTATGTCCTTGGCCGCCGCTGGGATGTGCTCGCCTGGAATGCGGCGTCCGTCGCGCTTTTCGGCGATTACGGCCTGCTTGAGGGCGATGCGCGCAACACTGTCCATCGGGTGTTCACCGATCCCGCGCACCGGCAGCTCCTGGTCGATTGGGAGATCGTGGCGGCGAACTCGCTCGCTATGTTCCGCGCCGATAGCGCGCGCTATGCCGGCGATCCCGACTTCGAGCGGCTGATCGCGACATTGACGCAGGTAAGCCCGGAATTTCGCGCCTGGTGGCCGAGACAGGACGTGCTGCGGCCGCTGGCGGGCCACAAGCGATTGCGCCATCCCTTGGGCGGGCTGATGAATTTCGAATATACCGCGCTCGCCGTCATCGACCGGCCCGACATGAAGCTGGTGGTTTACACGCCGCTCGACGAGGATGGGACTAGCGAGAAGCTCAGGGTGTTACTGGGGCGGAGCCGCGCAGCATAGCGTCCGGTTCAGCGGTGTCGAGAATTCTCGTCATCTCAGCCTTCGAGATCGCTCCTGAGCCTATCGAGAATGGATAGGGCGTGGCCGGCATAGGCGCTGATCCAGCGATCGTGAATCTGTTTGATCGGCAGGCTGTTCAGGTGGTTCCAGCGCTCGCGCCCCTCCTTTTTGGCAATCACCAGTCTGGCTTCCTCCAGCACTTTCAGATGCTGCATCACCGTGCACCGGTCCATATCCGGGAAGGTCTCACAGAGCATGCCGGTGGTTCTCGGCGCCTCCTTCAGGAGGTCGAGGATTTCGCGCCGGCGGCGATGCGCCAGGGCCTTGAAAATCAGGTCGCTATCCGATTCGCTTGACATGTTATATTTTTATAACATAATGCTACCGATCGCAATGGAGAGAATGCTGCAATCGGAAAGAGGAGGAGAAGCCATGACGCTGGATATCCGTGTTTCGGGCCGCATCGGCCGCAAGGTGGAAGAGGTCTTCGATGCTGTCGTCAATCCGCAGAAGCTTTCGAGCTATTTCACCACCGTCGGCGGCGCCAGCGCGCCGCTGGTGGCCGGGACAACGGTCATCTGGTGGGAGAAGGCGCCGGTCGAGGTCAGTGAGATCGAGCCCGGTCGCCGCATCGTCTTTCATTGGGATGGCGGCGCCGATGAGGAGGGCGCGCGCTACAGGACCAAGGTCGAGATGACGTTCGAAGCGCTCGACGACGGTGGTACCCTGGTGACGATCGCGGAATCCGGTTGGCGTGAGGATACGGCCGGCCGTCGCAGCACCTATCTCAATTGCGAAGGCTGGACTCAGATGCTCTGCTGCATGAAGGCCTTCGTCGAATATGGCATCAATCTGCGGGAAGGGTTCTTTCTGAGCGAAATGCGCGGCGTGCCCGCCGAGGCGCCGGATCGCTGAGAAGGTCGGGCGAGGATATACGTCCGCAGGCACTTGCCGAGAGAATATGATCCCGTCGGAATGTCCTGATAGTGAACTGTGTGGCTTGCGGGCGACGCGGTTCACTTTTCTGTGTGGATAAGCTCAAATTCCTGGTGAATGACAAATTCCTTTTAATAATAACGGATTCCTTGTTAGAGGAACGCGGCCTGCGCCAAAATTGCCCAAATTCAGAAACATGGGAGCGCTCGGGAAAAAGAGCCCGTGGACAGAAGTGCAGGCGACACCATAAAGATGCAATATTAGCGTTACTGCACATCCTAGCAAACGGGACCGGCGAAAGCCAATTCAAACAGGTAGAGCATGTCGACCCCAATCGATCTGGAAAAAGCCGATGAGGAACTGAAGGAACGCGGTGGGATAAGCGGGTTCCTGAACAGCAACCGCACGCTGATCGTTGCCGTCCTTACCGTCGCCGTCTTCGGTATCGCCGCCTATGCGATCTTCGATCTGACGAACGAAGTCCGCTATGACGATGTCGTGCACGCGCTCGAGACGACCAAGCTCTCGTCCATCCTGCTGGCCCTGTTCTTTACCGGCCTCAGCTTCGCCTCGCTGATCTTCTACGACCAGAACGCGCTGGACTATATCGGCAAGCGCCTGCCGTTTCCGCATGTGGCACTCACCTCCTTCAGCGCCTATGCGGTCGGCAACACGGCTGGTTTCGGTGCGCTCAGCGCCGGCGCCATCCGCTATCGTGCCTATACGAGGATGGGCCTGTCGCCCGATGACATCACCCGCGTCATTGCCTTCGTCACGCTGGCCTTCGGCCTTGGCCTTGCCGCCGTCGGTGCCATCGCGCTGCTGGTCATCGCCGACGAGATCGGCCCGCTGATCAATGTTAATGGCCTGTGGCTGCGCCTGATCGCCGGCGCCATTCTCGCCGCGCTCGCCGTGGTGATCGTCATCGGCCGCAACGGCCGCGAGGTGCAGATCGGGCCGATCGCCGTTCGCCTGCCGGATTCGCGCACCTGGTCGCGGCAATTCCTGGTGACGGCCTTCGATATCGCCGCCTCGGCCTCGGTGCTCTATGTGCTGCTGCCGGATACGGCCATCGGCTGGCCGGGCTTCTTCGCCATCTATGCCATCGCCGTCGGCCTCGGCGTGCTGAGCCACGTTCCGGCCGGCTTCGGCGTGTTCGAGACGATCATCATCGCCTGGCTCGGCAGCTCGGTGAATGCCGACGCGGTCCTCGGCTCGCTGGTTCTCTATCGCGTCATCTACAACGTCATTCCGCTGGCGATCGCGATCCTCGCCGTCTCCGTGGCCGAACTGCGTCGCTTCGTCGATCATCCGGCCGCCTCCAGCATGCGCCGCATCGGCGGCCGCCTCATGCCGCAGTTGCTGTCGACCTTCGCGCTGCTGCTCGGCATGATGCTGGTCTTTTCGAGCGTAACGCCGACACCGGACCAAAATCTCGAATTTCTCCGCGACTACCTGGCATTGCCGATCGTCGAAGGAGCACATTTCCTGTCCAGCCTTCTTGGGCTTGCGATGATCGTTGCCGCCCGCGGCCTTGGCCAGCGCCTCGACGGCGCCTGGTGGGTCTCGATCTTCTCGGCGGTCCTCGCGCTGCTGCTGTCGCTGCTGAAGGCCATCGCCATTGTCGAGGCCGGATTGCTCGGCTTCCTCATCTTCGGCCTCGTCGTCAGCCGTCAGCTCTTCACCCGGCCGGCATCGCTGCTGAACCAGGCCCTGACAGGCGGCTGGCTGACGGCGATCGCGGTGATCTGCATCGGCGCCATCGTCATTCTGTTCTTTGTCTATCGTGACGTCGAATACAGCAACCAGCTCTGGTGGGAGTTCGAATTTACCGGTGAGGCGCCGCGTGGGCTGCGCGCCGTGCTCGGTATTTCCATCGTCTCGTCGGCGATCGCGATCTTCAGCCTGTTGCGGCCGGCGACGCCGCGACTGGACCCGGTTTCCGAAGATGCCGTGGAGCGGGCTGTCGAGATCGTCCGCAACCAGGGCGTCGCCGACGCCAATCTGGTGCGGATGGGCGACAAGAGCATCATGTTCTCGGAAAAGGGCGATGCCTTCATCATGTACGGCAAGCAGGGCCGCTCGTGGATCGCGCTGTTCGATCCGATCGGGCCCAAGCACGCCCTGCCTGAGCTTGTCTGGCGCTTTGTCGAAACCGCTCGTGCGGCGGGCTGCCGCTCGGTCTTCTATCAGATATCGCCGGCGCTTCTGTCCTATTGCGCCGATGCCGGTTTGCGCGCTTTCAAGCTCGGCGAGCTGGCGGTGGTCAACCTCACCAATTTCGAGCTGAAGGGCGGCAAATGGGCCAATCTTCGCCAGACCGCGAGCCGCGCAGTGCGCGACGGACTAGAATTTGCCGTTATCGCGCCGCAGCATGTGCCTGATATCATGGATCAGCTGGCCGAGGTTTCGGAATCGTGGCTTGCCGATCATAACGCCAAGGAAAAAGGCTTCTCGCTGGGGGCCTTCGATCCCGACTATGTTGCCTCGCAATCGGTTGGCGTGCTGAAAAAGGATGGTAAGATCGTCGCTTTCGCTAATATCCTGATGACGGAGACCAAGGAGGAGGGCTCTGTCGATCTGATGCGCTTTTCACCGGATGCCCCGAAGGGATCGATGGATTTTCTGTTCGTGCAGATCCTCGAATATCTGAAGGAGCAGGGTTTCCAGCGCTTCAATCTGGGCATGGCGCCGCTGTCGGGCATGTCGAGGCGGGAATCGGCGCCGGTTTGGGACAGGGTCGGGGGAACCGTGTTCGAACACGGCGAACGCTATTACAATTTCAAAGGGCTTCGTGCCTTCAAATCCAAATTTCATCCCGATTGGCAGCCACGCTATCTGGCCGTTTCGGGAGGTGTCAGTCCAATGATCGCGTTGATGGATGCCACATTCCTCATCGGGGGCGGACTTAAGGGGGTCGTGAGGAAATGATCTTGAAATACGCAACATCCTTGGCTTCCGCATTGCTGCTGACAGCGGGCCTGCTGGTATCAGGCGCGGCGCGGGCGGACGAGGACGATACCAAATACGATCTTGGCATGATTTCGCCGCCGCATATCCTGCGTCCGCAAGGCAAGGTGACCAGCGAGGTCATCCTGATCTCCGACGTCGCCGGCTGGGGCGACAAGGAGAAGGGCGTCGCCGACAAGCTCGTCGCCAACGGCACGCTGGTCATCGGCATCGATTATCCGTCCTTCCTGGCGTCGCTCAACAAATACGACGTCAGCCAGAATGACGGCTGCATCTACATGGTCTCGGACTTGGAATCGCTCAGCCAGCAGGTGCAGCGCTCCTTTGCCGACAGCACCTATCAGCTGCCGATCATCGCCGGTGTCGGCGCGGGCGGCGCTATGGCGCTGACGATTGCCGCGCAGACCCCGGATGCCACCGTTGCCGGCACGCTTGCCGTCGATCCGACCTCCGGTATTGCGCTGAAGCAGGAGCTTTGCACGCCCGCCGAGAAGAAGAGCGATGGCGACATGGTGTCCTTCGGTCTTCAGGAAGGTGCTCTGCCGAACCCGATCGTCGCGACATTCACGTCGAACGCTCCCAAGGACGGACGCGACCATGTCGAGGAGATTCAGAAGGATCACCCTGATGTTCAGGTTACCGATTCCGATGATGACGACACCTATACCACCCTCAGCACCGGGCTAGCCGACCTGATGAAGACGATCGACAGCGAAAAATCGCCGCTTGGTCTGCCTGTCGATGTCATGGACACCAAGCCCACGGAAGACACGCTGGCGATCGTCTATTCCGGCGACGGCGGCTGGCGCGATATCGACAAGGAAGTCGGCAGCTATCTGCAGGACCAGGGCATCCCCGTCGTCGGCGTCGATACGCTGCATTACTTCTGGACGGAGCGCGACCCACAGCAGACCGCCGACGATCTCGGTCGCATGATCCAATACTACACCAAGCGCTTCAAGGTGAAGCATGTGGTGCTGATCGGCTATTCCTTCGGCGCCGACGTGCTGCCGGCGAGCTATAATCGTCTGAAACAGGCCGACAAGGACAAGATCGTGCAGATCTCTCTGCTGTCGCTGTCGCGCAAGGTCGACTATGTGATCTCGGTCATGGGTTGGCTGGGCGCCACAAGCGCAGGCAAGGGTGGCGATCCCACCAATGACCTCAAGTCGATCAATCCGAAGATGGTGCAATGCATCTACGGCAAGGATGATGACGAGGATGTCGCCTGCCCGGTCTTGACCGGTACGGGCGCCGAAGTCATCGCCATGGATGGCGGCCATCATTTCGACGACGATTACCAGGCTCTGGCCAATCACATCATTAACGGCCTGAAGAGCAGGCTCGGCGAGTGACGCACTGATCGCGCGGCGGCTTGTTCCGCCGCGCATTCCAACAGCTATTCAGCCATACGCTCCGCTGTTTTCCATGTCCGCCGCCCAGCATTCGTTTGCTTCTTGGCGTGGCTCCCGGTAGTCGGAAGAAAGACGGCACGAGTCGATCCCGGCTCGCCCACCCGATTCCGCCAACCCGAGAGGGGACTGAACCTTGTCCGCCATATCGTCTTCCATCTTCGATAAAAGCTATTCCGGATTCCTGTTCGACATGGATGGCACGATCATCAACTCGATCGCCGCCGCCGAGCGTGTCTGGGGCGATTGGGCACGAAGCAAAGGGCTTGATGTCGAGAAGTTCATGCCGACCATGCATGGCGCGCGCGGCATCGACACGATCGGCAAGCTCAACCTGCCCGGCGTCGATCCGGTCGCGGAATCGGCACTGATCATGGAGGCGGAAATTACCGATTTGGAAGGCGTCGTGCCGCTGCCGGGCGCCATCGAATTCCTGGCCTCGCTGCCGCCGGAGCGCTGGGCGATCGTCACCTCCTCGCCGCTCCGGCTTGCCCATGCGCGCCTTGCCGCAGCCGGCATTCCGGTTCCGCGCTTTATCGTCACGGCCGAAGACGTCAAGGTCGGCAAGCCCGATCCGCAATGCTATATTCTCGGTGCCGAACGCCTCGGACTGCGGCCTTCCGATTGCCTGGTTTTCGAGGATGTGATGGCTGGGATCAAGGCGGGCGAGGCGGCCGGTGCCGACGTCGTGGTGATCACGGCGACGCATTCCCATCTGCTCGAGACCAGTCATCCGACGCTGCCCAACTATGAGAATGTTCGGGCGCATATCGATGGGGACGGCCACCTTTCGGTGGTCCGCAAGGCTGGCTGACACCCGTCGACCATCATGCGATCCATCATGTCGCTTTCATGCATTGCATTAGGCCGCCGGCTCATTATGCTTTCCTGATATTGTCCCAATGTATGAAAGCCTGATGACCCCCAAAGAGCTGAAAGCCCAATATCGCAACGAGCGTCTGGCGGCACGCGACGCGATTGCGCCCGATGAGCGCATCGAAAAGGGGCTGGCGATGCTTGCCCATGCTGGCGATGCGATCGAGGTTGAGCCGGGGACGATCGTGTCCGGCTTCCTGCCGATCCGGTCGGAAGCGGACATTCGGCCGTTGATGGCGCGGTTGCGGGAGCGAGGGGCGCGGCTCTGCGTGCCGGTCATTCTCGACAAGCTCACCATCGTCTTTCGCGAACTCGTGCCCGGTGCGCCGTTGGTCCCCAGCGGTTTCGGCACGGCGGGGCCCGGGCCTGATGCCGCCGTTCTGGACCCCGAGGTCATGCTGGTGCCGCTTTCGGCTTTCGACAGCACCGGCCATCGCATCGGCTACGGCGCCGGCCATTACGACCGCGCCATCGATCGTTTGCATCAAAAAGGCTTGAATCCGCGGCTGATCGGCATTGCATTCGACTGCCAGGAAGTGCCATCAGTACCGGCTGAGCCGCATGATGTCCGTCTGGACGCTATTTTGACCGAGAGCGGGCTCAATTTTGTTTCCGTGGAGATTGGATAGGGAATGCGGCTGCTTTTTCTGGGTGACATGGTCGGAAAGACCGGACGGGTTGCGGTATGGGATCGCTTGCCGGGCTTGGTTTCCGATCTGAAGCTCGACTTCGTCATCGTCAACGGCGAGAACGCCGCCGGCGGCTTTGGCATCACCGAGGATATCTTTCTCGAAACCATCAATGCCGGTGCCGATGTGGTGACCACGGGCAATCACGTCTGGGACCAGAAGGAAGCGGTGGTGTTCTGCGAGCGCCACGACCAGTTCCTACGCCCCGCCAATTATCCCGCCGGGACGCCCGGCCGTGGTTCGAGCATCTACTATGCCCGCAACGGCGCCCGCGTCCTCGTCGCCAACATCATGGGCCGCGTCTTCATGCATCCGGAGTTGGACGATCCTTTCAAGGCGGCGGAAGCGATCCTCGATGCCTGCCCGCTGAAGGAACAGGCGGACGCCATCATCTTCGATTTCCACGCGGAGGCGACCAGCGAAAAGCAGTGCTTCGGCCATTTCGTCGATGGCCGCGCCAGCTTGGTCGTCGGTACGCATACGCATGTGCCGACCGCCGACGCGCAGATCCTGAACGGCGGCACCGCCTATATGTCGGATGCCGGCATGTGCGGCGACTACGATTCCTCGCTCGGCATGGAGAAGGAAGAGCCGCTTAACCGCTTCATCTCGAAAATGCCGAAGGGCCGTTTCGAGGCGGCCTCCGGCCCGGCCACCATCTGCGGTGTCGGCGTGGAGATTTCGGATGCGACCGGGCTTGCGGAAAAGATCGCGCCGCTGCGACTCGGGCCGCGTCTGGCCGAGACCATTCCGGAGTTCTGGCGGTAGCGGCTGCCCAATCATTCATCGCCCAGTGGCAATGACGCGATTGTGAGCAATCCTCATCGGATTGCCGCTGGACCTGCCTCCAACCGTGCCGCATCCTCCCCGCTTCCGTAAGGCTTGAGGGGGTGGCATGATGGTGCGATTTCCGGTCTTCGCCGTGTTCTTCCTGCTGGCTCTGGCGGGCTGGAGTGTCGCGGATGCGCAGGAGAAATCTTCTCGCCCGCAGCCCAGCCAATGCCAGGCGATTGCGCAGTCTTTGCCAAAGGCGACCTTTGCGAGCTTCTCGCCTCCCGGCCCGACACTTGCAAAGGATCCCGTCAACGGTGATGTGAAGATCACCTTCCTCGGCCACGCCACCTTCTTCATCGAAACACCTGGCGGCGTCTCGATCGCGACGGATTTCAGCGGCACTTATCCGCCGCCCTATACGCCAACCGCCGTCACCATGAACAAGGCGCATCCGACGCACTACACGCTGACGCCGGATCCGGCGATCAAATACGTGCTGCATGGTTGGAGCGAGGTGCCCGGTGAGCCGGCGAAGGTTCATCTGACCGTCGGCGATACGCTGATCCGCAACGTGGTGACCGACATCCGCTCGTGGTCCGGTGGCATTGAGCCCAACGGCAATTCCATCTTCATCTTCGAAGTGGCCGGTCTCTGCATCGGTCATCTGGGGCACCTGCACTTCGAGCTCAACGACAAGCAATATGCCGAAATCGGTCGGCTCGATGTGGTCATGGTTCCGGTCGACGGCGGGCTGACCATGGGCGCGGACAGCATGAGCCGCGTGGTGAAGCGGCTGCGTTCCTCGCTGATCTTGCCGATGCATCGCTGGGGACCGCCGGTCGATCAGTTTCTGGCGCTTTTCGGTCCAGAATTTGACATCGGCTATGCGCCAGGCGCGACGACCACGGTGTCGTTGAAAACGCTGCCGCGAAAGCCGCTGATCTATGTGCTGAAGGGGCTTTGAGCCGATTGGCATGGCTCATGCTTGCGGAGGATCACAGCCGGGCGAGCCGTCTTTACGGGCTTTTTGCTTGAATGAAAGCGGCTTCGCTCTTATAAGGCGGCCCATTCCCAACAAAAGACGTGAACAGGGGTGCCATGGCTGGCCATTCACAGTTTAAAAACATCATGCACCGCAAGGGTCGTCAGGACTCGGTGCGTTCGAAAATGTTCTCCAAGCTGGCGCGTGAAATCACCGTCGCCGCCAAGGCGGGCCTGCCCGACCCGACCATGAACGCGAGCCTGCGCCTGGCGATCCAGAACGCCAAGGCACAGTCGATGCCGAAGGACAATATTGACCGCGCCATCAAGAAGGCGGCCGGCAGTGACGGGGAAAACTATGATGCAGTCCGCTATGAGGGCTATGGTCCCGGCGGCACCGCGATCATCGTCGAAGCGCTGACCGACAACCGCAACCGCACCGCCTCGAACGTCCGCTCGATCTTTACAAAGGCTGGTGGCGCACTCGGCGAAACCGGTTCCGTCTCCTTCTCCTTCGACCATGTCGGTGAGATCACCTACAAGCCGACAGTCGGTGATGCCGATAAGGTGATGGAAGCGGCAATCGAAGCCGGCGCTGATGATGTCGAGAGCGACGAAGACGGCCACACCATCATCTGCGGCTTCGAGGCGATGAACGAAGTCGCCAAGGCGCTGGAAGCAACGCTCGGCGAAGCCGAGACCGTGAAGGCGATCTGGCGTGCGCAGAACAACGTGCCGGTCGACGAAGAAAAGGCACAGTCGCTGATGAAGCTCATCGGCAGCCTGGAAGACGATGACGATGTGCAGAACGTCTATTCGAACTTCGAAGTTTCCGAAGAGGTCATGGCCAAGCTTTCGGCTTGACCTACCCTCCCCTTGATGGGGAGGGTCGGACCAAAGGTCCGGGGTGGGGTGATTTCTGCGGATACCGAGCGTTACCCCCACCCGCACGTTCCACGCGACCTTTCCCTCAAAGGGGCGGTGGTTAAGTTGCCTTCTTGAAGCTCGGCAGTGTGGCGAACAGCTCCACCGATTTGAGCCGTGCCCCGATGTCGTGGATCGGCATCGAAATGATGACCTCGTCGGCTTCCGTATCCTTGATGAACTGCGAGAGTTTTGCCTCCGCCGTCGCGGGCGAGCCGACGACGGCGTAGCGCAGCGTATGCTCGACGTTCAGCTTTTCCATCGGCGTCCAGAAGTCGTCCATGTCCTTGCGCGGACGCGGGAAGGGGCCGCGGACGTTGCGGCGCAGGTTGACGAATTGCTGCTCAGCCGACGTAAACTGATATTGCGCCTCTTCGTCCGTATCCGCCATTGAGCCCATGACGCCGACCATGACATAGGGCTTGTCGAGGGTTGCCGAGGGCTGGAAGCGGTCGCGGTAGATGGCGACAGCGTCGAGCAGGGCTTCCGGAGCGAAATGTGAGGCGAAGGCATAGGGCAGGCCGAGCATGGCGGCGAGATGGGCGCTGTAGTGGCTCGAGCCGAGCAGCCAGATCGGCACCTTCGCGCCATTGCCGGGTACGGCGAGGATCGACTGGTTCTCGTCGGCCGGGCTGAACAGATGTTGCAGCTCGATGATATCGTTGGGGAAGCTTTGCGCGCCGGCGTCGAGATTGCGGCGCAGCGCCTGGGCGGTTCGCATATCTGTGCCCGGAGCCCGGCCGAGGCCGAGATCGACGCGGCCGGGAAACAGGGCTTCCAGCGTGCCGAACTGCTCGGCGATCACCAGCGGCGCATGGTTGGGCAGCATGACGCCGCCCGAGCCGATGCGGATGCGCGAGGTCGCAGCCCCGACATGGCCGATGACGACCGCCGTGGCGGCGCTGGCAACGCCCGGCATGCCGTGATGCTCCGCCAGCCAGAACCTGTTATAGCCAAGCTCCTCCGCCTTCTGCGCCATCCTCTTGGAGCCTTCAAAGGATTGGCTGACGGTGCTGCCTTCGGCAACGGGCGAAAGATCGAGAATGGAAAAGGGGACCATGGCAAGAGACCTGCGTGGTGAAAGGGAGGTTTGATGCTTCCCATGTAGGAGCGCGGACACGTCATTCCAAACCCCCGCCTTGCCGATTTTCTCGCTGTGCTTTGAAAGTGCCGGAATTGGGCACTCGGCTGTGGGATGTTTTTGTTTTGTTCACATTTTGCTGGCACATCTCAACCTCGAAAGATAGGTTGACCCCATGCAAAACACGATTCGCATCATCGGCATCGATCCGGGCCTGCGCCGCACCGGCTGGGGCGTGATCGACACGCTGGGCAATTCGCTGCGCTTCGTTGCCTCGGGAACGGTGACCTCGGATGGCGATATGGATCTCGCTTCCCGCCTCTGCCAGCTTCACGACGGGCTTGCTGATATCGTCCATAGCTATAAGCCGGACGAGGCGGCGGTCGAGCAAACCTTCGTCAACAAGGATGCGGTGGCGACGCTGAAGCTCGGCCAGGCGCGCGGTATCGCCATGCTGGTGCCGGCACGCGCCGGCTTGCCGGTCGCCGAATATGCGCCGAATGCCGTCAAAAAGGCGGTGATCGGTGTCGGCCACGGCGAGAAGCAGCAGATCCACATGATGCTGAAGATCCTGATGCCGAAAGCGGAGTTCAAAGGCAATGACGCCGCCGACGCGCTCGCCATCGCTATCTGTCACGCCCACAATCGCGGTGCCAACCGGCTGCGGCAGGCGGCATTGGCGGGATAGTTTGTTCTTGACTTGTTCTCGTGGTAATGATAATTCTTACCGCGGAGATCTGGAGAACAAGAATGCGTGTGACATCCAAAGGGCAGGTGACCATCCCCCGCGATTTGCGCGAGTTGGCTGGCATAGAGCTCAACAGCGAAGTCATATTTTCCGTCGAGGACGGAAAGCTGGTTGTTTCGCCGAAGAACGGCAAGCGAGAGATCGAGGATCGGCAGCGGCTTGATCGGTTCATGGCCACTCTTAAACGCCTGGAAGGCACCGGCGATCAGGATATCGACGCCGAAGCGCTGATGTCGCTGACGCGTGACCGGTAATCATGGTCACGATCGTCGACACGAATGTGCTGGTTGATTTGGCCATACCCGGCTCAGCCTGGCATGGTTGGTCCAGTGGTCAGGTTTTCTCCGCTTTCAAGCAGGGGCCGGTCGTTATCAATCCCATCATCTATGCGGAATTTTCGGTGCGTTACAGCAGCATGGATCGTGTGGACGAACTGTTGCCGCAGAGCGAATTTCGCCGGGAGAGCCTGCCTTGGTCGGCAGCTTTTGCAGCGGCTGCGGCTTTTAGGGTTTACCGTCAGGCTGGCGGCGGGCGAGAGCGCATTCTTCCTGATTTTTTGATCGGCGCGCATGCTGCGGTGCGCGGTTATTCCATACTGACGCGAGACCCAAAGGGGTATCGCTCATACTTTCCTTCGCTTGACCTCATCACTCCCGAAACCCACCCCTGACGGACATCATTCATGATCGGCAAGCTGAAAGGCACTATCGAAGAGATCGGCGAGGACTATGCGCTCGTGGATGTGCATGGTGTCTGCTACGTCGCCTATTGCTCGGCGCGGACCCTGTCGAGGCTCGGCTCGGTCGGCGAGGCCTGTATTCTCTTCATCGAGACCTATGTCCGCGAGGACCAAATCCGGCTTTTTGGCTTCATGGCGGTGCTGGAGCGGGAATGGTTCAACCTTCTGCAGACCGTGCAGGGCGTTGGCGCCAAGGTGGCGCTGGCTTTGCTGTCGACGCTGACGCCATCCGAACTTGCCAACGCTATCGCGCTGCAGGATCGCACTGCCGTATCGCGGGCACCGGGCGTCGGGCCGAAGGTAGCGATGCGGATTGTCACCGAACTCAAGAACAAGGTGCCCGCCTTTGCCGGCGAGGCGACGAACATCGGCTTCAAGCAGGAATTGGGCGAGGGCGTTGCCCCGGCGCCAGTATCCGATGCGGTCTCGGCGCTCACCAATCTCGGCTATTCCCGCGATCAGGCTGCGAATGCCATCGCGGCAGCGATGAAGGTGGCCGGAGACGAGGCCGATAGCGCCAAGCTGATCCGTCTGGGTTTGAAGGAACTGTCGCGGTGATTCTTTGCACCTTTTCCCATTCCTTACTATTGTCTCAAAGTAAGGGGATCGACTCGTGCTGCTCTTCCGCAGAACGATGATCACGGAGGGGCAGACCATGGCGTCGTCGTCGTGATCCTCGATAGCAAAACCGTGAAACGCATACCGGGAATGGAACGTCTGACATGAGTGAAGCCGCGCGCCTGATATCGCCGGAAAAGCGGGGCGAAGATCTGGATGTGACGCTCCGGCCGCAGTCGCTGGATGAGTTCACCGGCCAGGCGGAGGCTCGTGCCAATCTGAAGGTCTTCATCGAAGCTGCCAAGGGACGTGGCGAGGCGCTGGACCATGTGCTGTTCGTCGGCCCGCCCGGTCTCGGCAAGACGACGCTGGCGCAGATCATGGCCAAGGAACTCGGCGTCAACTTCCGCTCGACCTCCGGTCCCGTCATAGCCAAGGCCGGCGATCTTGCCGCGCTTCTCACCAATCTCGAAGAGCGCGATGTGCTCTTCATCGATGAAATCCATCGCCTCAATCCGGCCGTCGAGGAAATCCTTTATCCGGCCATGGAGGATTTCCAGCTCGATCTGATCATTGGCGAAGGCCCGGCGGCGCGCTCGGTCAAGATCGATCTGGCGAAATTCACGCTGGTCGCCGCCACCACCCGTCTCGGCCTGCTGACCACGCCGTTGCGCGATCGTTTCGGCATTCCGGTCCGCTTGAGCTTCTATACGGTCGAAGAGCTGGAGCTGATCGTCAGGCGCGGTGCGCGGCTGATGGGGCTCGGCATCACCGAAGAGGGCGCGCGCGAGATTGCCAGGCGCGCTCGCGGCACGCCGCGCATCGCCGGGCGCCTGCTGCGCCGCGTGCGCGATTTTGCCGAGGTTGCGAAAGCCGAAGCGGTAACCCGCGAGATCGCCGACGAAGCCCTGACGCGGTTGCTGGTCGACAATGTCGGCTTCGATCAGCTCGACAAGCGCTATCTCAACATGATCGCCGTCAATTTCGGCGGCGGACCGGTCGGCATCGAAACCATTGCCGCGGGTCTCTCCGAACCGCGTGACGCGATCGAGGATATTATCGAGCCTTATATGATTCAGCAGGGTTTCATCCAGCGTACGCCGCGCGGCCGCGTGCTGACGGCGATTGCCTGGAAACATCTTGGCCTGCAGCCGCCGAAGGAGCTGGAGGCGGCGCAATTCGGGCTGTTCCAAGGGGATGCTGAGTGATCAGCCGTCGCGGTTTCCTGAAGCTTTTCGGCGGCAGTATCGCCGGGTTGATGACACTCGGCGGCTACGCCTTCGGATTTGAGCCCATCGTCCGTCTGAACGTGACCCGCTACCAGTTGACGCCGCCGGGCTGGACGCCGGGATTGAAGCTGAAAATCGTCGTGCTGACGGATCTTCATGCCTGTGAGCCGTGGATGACGGCCGGTCGCATCGCTTCCATTTGCGAACATGCCAATAGTCTTGGCGGCGACATTATCGTCCTGCTCGGCGATTATACGTCCGGGACGGAGTTTGTGACCGGTCGCGTCGACCATCGCATTTGGGCGGCGGAACTGGCGGCCTTGAAGGCACCGCTCGGTGTGCACGCCATCATCGGCAATCATGACTGGTGGCACGACGCGGCCGCGCAGAAGAGCGGCCATGGCCCGACCTTCAGCCACAAGGCATTGGCCGATGTCGGAATTCCGGTCTATTCCAATCGCGCGGCGCGCCTGGAAAAGGATGGATACGGTTTTTGGCTGGCGGGTCTCGAGGATCAGCTCGCTCTGCGTCGGAGCATCCGCTGGAGGCGTCCGGTGACCACGGGGCTTGACGATCTCGACGGCACGCTGGCGCAGGTCAATGACGCCGCGCCCATTGTCCTGCTTGCGCATGAGCCCGATATCTTCCCGACCGTGCCGTCGCGGGTGTCGGTGACGTTGTCTGGCCATACGCATGGCGGGCAGGTCCGGATTCTCGGCTGGTCGCCCTATCTGCCGTCTCGCTATGGCGATCGGTACGTCTATGGTCATATCATCGAGGAGCGCCGCCATCTCATCGTCTCCGGCGGCCTTGGCTGTTCGGTAGCGCCTGTTCGCTTCGGCGTACCGCCGGAAATCGTCGTGGTCGATCTGGGTGAGAGCAATGCCGAAACGTAGGCTTATCAGGCTAAACGCCGGTCAATCGCGCTTTCAGATGCGCGTTGCGGGTCTCGGTTTTCGCGAGGGGCATGTGCTGGTCCATCGCGCCGAGCATGAGCCGTTCTGGACCTTTCCGGGTGGCCGGGCGGAGATTGGCGAGACGTCGGAGGAGACGTTGCAGCGGGAGATGGTCGAGGAGCTTGGTGTCGAGGTGCCCGTCGGGCGACTGCTCTGGATGGTGGAGAATTTCTTCCACTACGAGCAGCGCGACTGGCACGAACTGGGGCTCTATTATTTGATGGACATCCCGCAGAGTTTTCCGTTCCGCCCGGAGGGGATCGTCCACCGTATCGAGGATGGCGACAACCATCTCGAATTCAAATGGGTGCGAGCGACGAAAGAGGCGCTGGTCGCTCTCGATATCCCTCCCTATTTCATCGCTGACGAGATCGAGAACCTGCCGCCTGCGCCGCGTCATCTGGTCTGGCGGGATGGCGATCTGGACAAAGCCTAGAGGGGGAATGCCGCATGTCCGCTTTCGATCCGACCCGTGTCTTCCGCAAGCTGGCTTACAACAATGCCCTGGCGAACGCCCGGCTATATCGAGCCTGCGCGGCTCTGCAGTCCGGCGAGTTCGAGGCGAAACGTGTCAGTTTCTTCCCATCGATCAAGGCGACGCTCAATCATATCCTGATCGTCGACTGGTTTTACGTCGATGCGCTGGAAGGCGGCACGCTCGGCATGAAGGCTTTCGATCTTGAAGAGCCGTTCGACACGCTCGACGCCCTGTCGGTCGAGCAGGGCAGCGTCGACCGGCGACTTGTTGTTCTCAGCGAGGCCCTCGATTCTGACGCGCTGGCAAGGGTGATCGACCTTCATCGCAGCAATCATATCCAGCGCGAGCGGGCCGAGGACGTGCTCAGCCATCTTTTCCAGCACCAGACCCATCATCGTGGCCAGGTGCATGCCATGCTCGCCGGCAGCAGCATTGCCCCGCCGCAACTGGATGAATTCATCGTTGCAGATGATGCCAGGTTTCGCGGCGAGGAACTGATGGCGCTTGGCTGGGACGAGGCGATGCTGATGCGT
The DNA here is from genome assembly GCF_000281735.1 of Rhizobium sp. AP16. NCBI lineage: Bacteria > Pseudomonadati > Pseudomonadota > Alphaproteobacteria > Hyphomicrobiales > Rhizobiaceae > Rhizobium > Rhizobium sp. AP16. Next base: position 228,185 of record NZ_AJVM01000075.1, read on the forward strand.
TAATCATTCATGCCGCGGAAGCGGAAACGTGGTCGCAATCCAGCTCCCCGATCGCGGCGAAGAGTTCGGCATCCTCGCCAATGCCGGCATTGGGTGTCGTCAGCAGCGTATCACCGTAGAAGACGGAGTTGGCGCCTGCGACGAGACACAGGATCTGTGCTTCGCGATTGAGGTTCGACCGGCCGGCTGAAAGCCGTACCGTCGAGGCCGGCATGACGAGGCGGGCCGTGGCGACCATACGCACCAGCTCCAGGGGGTCTATCACCGGTCGCTTTGCCAGAGGCGTGCCCTCGACGGGAACAAGCGCATTGATTGGCACACTTTCGGGGTGCGGCTCCATTGCCGCAAGGATATGCAGCATCGATGCGCGGTCACGGATCGTTTCGCCCATGCCGATAATGCCGCCGCAACACAGGTCGATGCCGAAGGATCGCACCGTCGCCAGCGTATCCAGCCGGTCCTGATAGGTGCGCGTCGTGATGATCTGCCCGTAGAATTCCGGGCTGGTATCGAGATTGTGGTTATAGGCGGTAAGACCGGCGGCGGCGAGC
>NZ_AJVM01000076.1:0-26503 GCF_000281735.1 Rhizobium sp. AP16
CCCCGCCGATGACGGCGGCGGCGATCGCCTCGAGCTCCATGTTTTCGCCGAGCGTTACGTGGGTTTGCGGCTGGTTGCACAGCGTCAAGATGCCGGCGAAGCCCGCCAGCAGGGAGCAGAGGATGAACGTTGCGATCTTGATGCGATCGGTCTGGACGCCGCGCGATTCTGCGCTCTCCCGGCTGCCGCCCGTCGCCAGAAGGCGGTTACCGAACGGCGTCAGCCATAACACAAGGGCAAGAACCGCAGCGACCAGGATCAGCCAGTAGATCGCAGCTTCGACGCCAAAGAGGCTGCCGCCCAAAAGCAGCGTCAGCGGATGGCTGCGCGCATCAGGCGAGAAATTATGGACCGAGCCGCCGGTCCATACATAGATGATGCCGCGCGCCGTAAAGAGACCGCCGAGCGTGACGATCATCGATGGCAACTGTCCCTTGACGACCGCGATACCCTGGACGAGGCCTGCCGCCGCCGCAATGACCAGCGCCAGGACAAGGGAGCCGGGCACGCCGAGCGCCGGCTCCATGGTGATAAAGGCGACCCCGGTGAGGCCATAGACCGAACCGACCGAAAGGTCGATCTCCCTGGTAATGATGATCAGAGCCTGACCCATGGCCACGAAGGCAAGGATCGCTGTGAATTGGGTGACGTTCGACACTGTCTGAACGGTCCACCAACCCGAGAAATCGATCACCGTGAAGACGGCAAACATGACGACGACACCGACGATTGCGCCGAGGCCCTGGTTTCGCAGAAGATGCTTCATGAGACTTGGACTCGCTGATTAGAACTGCGCTTGAGGCGCAATCGAAGGAAGGCAGCCGAGCCTTCAAGAGGCTCGGCTGCCCGGCTTCGGGAGGAACTCCTACCAGGTGTTCTGCTCGTTGTAGGCCTTGTCACCGAACACGCCGCGAACCTGCTTAGCCCACTGATCGGCGTTGTCCTTGTCGATGATAATCGGGCCGGTCAGGATGTCGCTCTGAGGCGCATATCCGAACTCCTTGTTCCAAAGGAGCCATTCCATCGGCGCGTAGCCCTGCAGCCAAAAGCCCTGGCTATTGGTCGCGAGAATATGTCCCGCGCGCACGCCTTCGATTGAGACTGGACCTTCGTCGACCGTGAGGATTGTCATGCCCTTGTCGTCGACGTCGGGATCGAGCTTCATGTCATTGGCGACACCCCAGGCCCAGGGCGCAGACCAGCCGGCAACCGTAAAGATGTAGTTGGTGTCCGGATTGGCCTGCAGGAAGGATTGCAGCGTGTTGCGCGCCGTCGCCGGCTCTGCGCCGATGAACAACTCGTCGAACTTGGCACCAACCGTCGCCATGGCGTCCTGCATGCCTTTGCAGCGCGCCTTTAGACCCTGGTGAGCGGAATCGTGACTGGCGCATACGACATGCTTCGGCATCGGAACTTTGCCTTCCTTCGCCTGTTCGATCGCATATTCACCAAGCTTCTTGCCGGTCAGGTATTCGTCACCGCCGACATAGGTCAGATAGGGAATGCGCTCCCCGACGGGCCGGCTGTCAGGAATGTTGAAGGCGACAACCGGGATGCCTTCCTCGATCGCCTTGCGCAGAGGGCCTTCGAAGGCGTCGGAGCTGACGATCGGCACGGCAATGCCATCGGGGTGGGTGGCGATGGCCTGCTCGAGAAGACGAACGTGCTCTTGAACCGAATAGTTGTTGGTTGAAATATACTCGGTCTTGACGTTCGGATACCTCTTCTCGAACTCCTTCAGCGACGTCGTCAGCCAATTCATGTTCGGATCGTTGGACCCGATATGAGACACCATGACGAAGCGATATTGCTTCCCGCTCTCCTGAGCACTGCTTGCGCTGCTCAATGCGGTTGCAACCAATAAGCTCGAAAGCATCATCAATTTTTTCAGTTTCATGGGTTCCTCCTCCTCAGTTGGACGGCGTGATTATCCGGATTGATTTTCCATCATTCAAGGCTTACGATAGCGATTTTATGATGGGATAATCATCAATAATGATGCGGGGTAAAATCAGTATCTAATCCATTATAAATAATGGATTATTCGCCAAACTTATTCGTCATATGATGGCAATTACATCACTATTGGAGATAGTCTTGCGCAAGCGTTCCTCTAACGGCACCTGGAAAGGTCCGACAGTCCACGAAATCGCCCATCTCGCGGGCGTCGGCGTGGCGACGGTCGATAGGGTTCTCAACAACCGAAGCGGGGTACGAGATAAAACCAGAGCGCGTATTCTCGCTGTGTTGGAGAAGCTCCGAAACGAAAACTCGGACAGGGATGTGCCCCTGCTGATCCGCCTCTTCTGCGAGTCCGGCGAGACCTTCAATGCGGCGATGGCGAGTGCCGTGACCGATGTGAACCGTACGCTTCCGGGCATCAAGGTCGAGGGCGCCTATGTGACGACGAGCGAACTCGACCCCATCGCTTTTGCGCGCAGCATCGAGCAGGAGGGTAGCGACGCTGACGGCGTTGTGGTGGTCGCGAGAGAACATCCCGCCGTCAACCGTGCCATACGCAAACTGCGAACAGCCGGGATTCCCGTGGTTTGCCTGACGACCGATTTGCCGAGTTCGCGCCGGAGCGCCTTCGTCGGCAACGATCAGTATGCGGCCGGAAGCGTCGCTGCGCTTTTGATCGGCAATGCCCTGCCGAAAGAGCGCAACAGCATCCTGATCGTGATGAGCGTTCCCTTCCGCTGCCAGCAGGAGCGTGAAATGGGGTTCCGCAGGGTCCTCCGCTCGGACTTCCCGCATCTCAGGATTGAGGAGCGCGTGATCTCCGACGAGCGGCCCGAGAACACATGCGAGCAGTTGCTTCGCTATTTCGAGGCGAACGGCCATCCGGCCGCGATCTACAATGTCGCCGGCGCCAATCGCGGCGTTGCCAAGGCTCTCGAACACATAGGCAAGGCTCAGGAGACCGTGTTCGTCGGGCACGAACTCTCCAACCATTCCCGCGCGTTGCTGGAATCGGGCAGCATGGATTACGTCATATCGCACGACTTTGCCGGTGAGCTGACCTCGGCGGCGCGATGGATAAGAGACAATTTGAACGGGGTATCGACGGAACCGCCTCATTCGCAAATCCTTCTTCATACGCGCTATAATTGCGGTCTTTGAAAAGGTGACCCTTCAACAGATCGTCCTCCAAGAGGCATTGTCGGCGGCGGCGACGCGTCCATCAGACCGCGACCGGTCGAATCCATGGTTGGATCGTTGCTTCTGCGCTATCGACCACAGCCTCAACGAAGGCGACGCCCTTCAAGCCGTCATAGGCGAGCGGCACATTCCGACCGACGGCACCTGGCTCGCGATTTTCCTTCTGTGCGCGGATCGCTTCGGCGAAGCCTGCATAGAGGTTCGCGAAGGCTTCCAGATAACCTTCCGGATGGCCTGGCGGGGTCCGGCTGCGGACCTTCGCGTCTTCCGACAAGTCATCGGCGCCGCGCTTGATGATCTGGACGCGGCCTTCCAGTGGCGCATAGATCAATTCGTTCGGCTGCTCCTGGAACCACTGAAACGATCCGCTGGAGCCGAAGACGCGCAACCGCACACCGTTCGAGTTCCCCAAAGCGACCTGCGAAGACCACAGCAGGCCTCGCGCACCGCCCTGATAGCGCATCATCACATGGGCGTTGTCGTCCAGCGCCCGGCCCTCGACGAAGGTCGCGAGATCGGCGGTGAGCGAGTCCAACTTGAGCCCCGTCACGAAACCCGCCAGATGATAGGCATGGGTACCGATATCGCCTATCGAACCGCCGCGGCCGTTCTTCTTCGGGTCGGTACGCCATGCCGCCTGCGCGTTGCCCTTCTGCTCGATCGCGGTCGCCATCCATTCGAGCGGATATTCGACCTGCACGGAACGCACTGCACCGATCTCACCGCGCGCAACGCGCACGCGCGCCTCATGCACCATCGGATAGCCCGAATAGGTATAGGTCACACCGACAAAGCGGCCGGATTCGCGGGCGAGTTTTTCGAGCGCCACGGCGTCTTCAAACGTTGCCGTGAGTGGCTTCTCGCAGATCACGTCGAAACCCGCCTCGATCAGCGCCTTGGCGATCGGATAGTGGGTGAAATTCGGCGTGCAGATCGCCACCGCATCCACGCGGTCCGCGCGCCCGACCTCACCTGAGATGAGATCCTGATATGAGCCATAACTGCGCGAGGGATCGAGGCCCTGCCCGATCGCGAATTCGCGGCCGCGCTCGGGATCCACGTCGAAGGCACCGGCCACGAGCTGCCATTGCCCGTCAAGGCGCGAGGCGAGACGGTGGATGTTGCCGATATAGGCACCCTGCCCGCCGCCGACCATGCCAAGACGCAAGGGTCGTTGAACGCTCATTTCTCCCCCAGTCCGAGCATCGCCCGGTTAGCGCTGCGATTGGCGCCGGATTTCACGAAATCGTCGAAAGCCCGGTCCGAGACCCGGATGATATGATCCGCAATGAAACGCGCGCCCTCGGCTGCGCCATCTTCCGGGTTTTTGACGAAGCATTCCCATTCGAGCACCGCCCAGCCATCGAAGCCGTAGGTGGTGAGTTTCGTGAAAATCGCGCCGAAATCGACCTGCCCGTCGCCGGGGCTGCGAAAGCGCCCAGCCCGCTTCGACCACGGCTGGTAGCCGCCATAGGCGCCTGACTTGCCGTCGGGGCGGAACTCGGCGTCCTTTACATGGAAGGTCCTGATGCGTTCATGGTAGTGGTCGATGAAGGCGAGATAGTCGAGCGCCTGCAGCACGAAATGCGACGGATCGTACATTAGGTTGGCGCGCGGATGCTCGCCCACCTTATCGAGAAACATTTCCCAGCTATGGCCATCGTGCAGGTCTTCACAGGGGTGGATCTCGTAGCAGACATCCACGCCATGCGCGTCGAAATCGTTGAGGATCGGCGTCCAGCGTTTGGCAAGTTCTTCGAACCCCTCCCCGACCAGCCCCTCCGGCCATTGCGGATAGGGATAGAGATAGGGCCACAGCAGCGCGCCGGAAAACGTCACATGCCGGTCGATCCCGAGCCGTTGCGAGGCGCGGGCGGCAAAGCGCAGCTGCTCCTCGGCCCAGGCCCGCCGTCCGGCCGGATTGCTGCGCACATGTTCCGGTGCGAAACTGTCCATGATCGTGTCATGAGCCGGATGCACCGCCACCAGTTGCCCGGTGATATGCGAGGCGAATTCGGTAATCTCAAGCCCGTGGTCGGCCAGCATGCCCTTCAGTTCGTCGCAATAGGCATCGCTTGTCGCCGCCTTCTTCATATCGATGAGACGCGTATCCCAGGTCGGGATCTGCACGCCCTTGAAGCCCTTGTCCGCTGCCCATTTCGCAAGGCTCGGCAAGGAATTGTAGGGTGCGTCGTCGGCCGCGAACTGAGCGAGAAAAACGCCTGGTCCCTTGATCGTGCGCATCGCTTACTCCCCGAGCCGCTTGGCAGGTGCCGGAGCCTGGCCGTCATAACCGCCCCAGACAGACTGGTCGTAGTGAATCACCGATCCCGTCATCATCCCGCTATCGCCGGAAGCCGACCAGAGGACGGCAAGTGCGACTTCGGCCGGATCGAGCAGGCGTCCGAAAGGCAGTTGCGCTGCGGCCCGGTCGATCGCTTGCGGATCTCCGGTTTCCGCCGCCTGCAGGGCGCGCTCGTGGTCGGAGTTCATCCAGCCGATGTCGAGCTGGTTGACCCGGATCCGGTTGCGCATCAGGGCGAAGCCGGAATTGCGCGTCAGCGTCGCAAGCGCGCCTTTCGAAGCGCAGTAGGGTGCGATGAACGGTTGACCGGCGTGTTCCGAAGCCGAGCCGATGTTGACGATGGTGCCTTCGATCCCTTCCCGGATCATGATCTGCACAGCGTCTTGCATCAGGAAGAACGGCGCGCGCACGTTCACGGCGAAGATCCGGTCGAAAAGATCAGGCGTAGTGTTCAGCAGATTGCCCCGGTCGGTCAGCGCAGCCGCATTGACCAGGATATCCACCCGGCCGAACCGTTCGTCCGTTTCGGCCAGCACACGTCGGACGTCTGAGATCTCTCCCAGATCGGCCGCCACGACCAGCACGGGCGTTCCGTGCTCGGCAACGATCTGGTCCGCCACCTTCGCACCTTTGGCGCCGTCACGTCCAACGATCACCAGGCCGGCGGCGCCGGCTTGCGCGAAAATTCGGGCGATCGCAGCACCCAGCCCCTGCGTGCCGCCAGTGATGACGGCGATCTTTCCATCGATACGGTTCATTTCACGACCTCATAACCGGCGGCGTCCATGACGCGCAGCAATTCCTTGTGGCCCTTGCGGGCCATCTCCAGCGGAGGGTTCTTGACCGGATCCTGTTCGGCCTCGACCACGAACCAGCCCTCGTAGCCCTTCGCGGCCAGCGCCTTGACGATTGCCTCGAAATCGAGGCTGCCGTCGCCCGGCACGGTAAAGGCGCCGTTGATGACCGCATCGAGGAAACTTTCCCTGCTGCGGTCCAGCCCATCCACGACCGCGCGGCGGATGTCCTTGGTGTGGACATGCGTGATCCTGGCATGGTGGTTGTCGATCACCCGCATGACCTCGCCGCCGGCAAAGGCCATGTGTCCAGCGTCGAATAGTAGCGGCACGGAAGAGTGCTCCATCAGCAAATCGAGTTCCGCCTCCGTCTCGACCGCCGCCGCCATATGGTGGTGATAGGCAATCGGCATGCCCTGCCTGGCACACCAGTCGGCGAAGTCCGAGACCTTGCGGCCATAGGCCACCATCTCGGTCTCGGAAAGCTTCGGCTTCGTCGCAAGCGGCGCGGAGCGCAGGCCCTGAATCGAACGCGCCGTTTCGCCATAGACAATGCAGGGCGCCTTCGCGGCGATGAAGAATTGCATCTGCTGCGCGATGCGGTCCTTCTCCGCTTCGAGATCGCCATCGAGCAGAAGGCCGGAGAACCAGCCGCCGCAGACGGAAATTCCATAGCGGGACAGGATCGGTCCCAGTTCCTTCATGTCCATCGGAAACCGACGGCCGGTTTCCATGCCGGTGAAGCCGGCCTCGGAAGCCTGCCGTAGGCACTCCTCCAGGCTGACGTCATCCGAGAGCTCCGCAAGGTCGTCGTTCCACCATGCAATCGGAGCAATTCCCAATCTTGCCTTCATCTCAAACACCCAAACGCTGTGCTTCGCGGATTTTCTCTTGCGCCGCGCGGGCTGCGCGGACGGTTTCAAAGGTCGATACGGCTGGGACGCCGATGTCCCAGTCGGCATCGCCCGGCACCCATTTCCAGGCGTCCGACACGATTGAGATCACGGTCACGCCGTCATTGCCCTGTGCCCACTTCATCGCATCTTCGAGGTCAGCCAGGCTCTCGGCCTTGCGCGCCTTTGCACCCATGGCCTCCGCATGCTTCACGAAATCGACGTGGAGGGGGTTTTCCCGGTTTTGCACGCGGGAATCGGTGAGAAGATTGTTGAAGCCCGGAACGCCTTTGGCCTGTTGCAGACGGTTGATGACGGCAAAGCCGCCATTGTCGCAGACGACGACGATCAGCCGGTGTCCCGTCAGCGCCGCCGAATAGATGTCGGAGTTCATCATCATGTAGGTACCGTCGCCGATCATGACGATCGGCGTGCCTCCGGTGCCGCCAGGTCCTTCCTGCGCCATGGCGCAGCCCCAGCCGGCGGGGATCTCGTAGCCCATGCAGGAAAAGCCGAATTCGCAATCGAAGGTGTTCGGATTCTTGACCCGCCAGCCCTTGACCACTTCGCCCGGCGTGCCGCCGGCGGCGGCGATCAGCGTATCCTCCGGGCGGGCGACCTTGTTCAGCACGCCAACCACCTGGGCATAGGAGGGAACCGGCGCATTGGTCAGGAATTGATGCTCATCGAGGAGCTTATCCCATTCGGCAAACAATGCCTTGGCGCGCGGCATCAGGCCCGCCGCAGCCTTATAGTCGCCGAGTGCAACGTCGAGCTCGGCCACGGCTTCCAACGCATCGCCGACCACGGACAGCGACCGATGCTTGACCGCATCGAAGCGCGCCGCATTGATCGAGATAAACTGCGCATCTTGCGAAAAGGCCGTCCACGATCCGGTGGTGAAGTCCTGCAGGCGCGTGCCGATCGCCAGGATCACATCCGCGTCTTTCGCGAGCGCATTGGCAGAGGTCGAACCCACGATGCCGATCGGCCCGGCATGCACCGGATGGTCATGAGTCAGTGCGCCCTTGCCGGCGATGGTCTCGACAACAGGGATTCCCCGTTTCGCGGCGAATTCGGCGACCTTTTCCTCAGCCAGCGAATAGCGCACGCCGCCGCCCGAGATGATCAGCGGACGCTTCGCGGTCTTCAACAGTTCGGCCGCAGCGATTACTGTATCGCGGTCGGGACGCGGGCGTGGGATCTTCCAGACCTTCGGCTCGAAGAACACCTCCGGATAGTCGAAGGCGACTTCCTGGGTATCCTGCGCCAAGCCAATGAAGGCCGGGCCGCAATCCGCTGGATCGAGCATCGTTGCCACCGCCTGCGGCAGCGATTGCAGGATCTGTTCCGGCAGCACGATCCGATCCCAATAGCGCACGACCGACTTGAAGGCATCATTGGCGGTGATCGTCGGATCGCCGAAGTGTTCAACCTGCTGCAGCACAGGATCAGGCAGGCGGCTGGCGTAGGTATCGCCCGCAAGCAACAGCACCGGCAGGCGGTTGGCCATGGCGACACCCGCCGCAGTCACCATGTTGAGCGCACCCGGTCCGATTGAGCTTGCCGCGACCATGATCTGTCGACGGCGCTTGGCCTTGGCAAAGCCGATGGCGGCGAGCGCCATCGACTGTTCGTTCTGGCCGCGCCACGTCGGTAGCCTGTCCTGCACGGTCTCCAGCGCCTCGGACAGGCAGGTGACGTTACCATGGCCAAAGATCGCAAAGACGCCGGCGAAGAGCGGTACGCGCTCGCCCTCGATGTCGGTGAACTGATTGCAAAGGTAACGGACAAGGGCCTGAGCCATGGTCAGGCGCACAGTCTTGCGGGTCATCTCGCCTCCTCCTGCGGATGGAATGTTTTGTTGTTACGGAATACATATTGACAAATATAACTCTTTGCAATGATTATTGCCAAATATCTCGGGAGGAAATTGAATGCTGAGAATTGCAGTGCTGGGCGTCGGCCGTATTGGTCGCATGCATGCGGAAAACATTGCGGCCCATCCGCGCGCGACGCTTGCGGGTGTGTTCGACGTGCATATGCCGGCGGCCGTAGACATATCGGAAAAACTGGGCGTTCCCCGCTTCGATTCGGCCGATGCGGTGTTCGCATCCACCGACGTGGACGCCGTGCTAATCGCGACCTCAACTGCTACCCATGCGGATCTGATCGAACAGGCCGTGGCGGCCCGAAAACCTGCCCTGTGCGAGAAGCCGATCGACCTATCGCTCGATCGCGTCAATGCCTGCGCGACAAGAATCGCAGGAAGCAATGTGCCGGTCATGCTCGGCTTCGTACGCCGCTTCGACGCCGGACACAGTGCGTTGCGCCAGGCCGTCAAGACCGGCAAGATCGGGGACCTGCACCAGGTTGTCATCACCTCGCGCGATCCCGGCATGGCGCCGGACGCCTATATCGAAGTCTCGGGCGGCATCTTCCGCGACATGACAATCCACGACTTCGATCTGGCGCGGTTCATTCTCGACGAGAAAGTGGCTGAGGTCAGTGCAACTGGTTCGCGCCTCGTCGATCCGGGGCTGATGGAGCGCTGCAACGACTACGATACGGTGACCGTGGTGCTGAAAACCGCATCGGGGAAGCAAGCGATCATCAACAACTCGCGGCGCGCAGTCTACGGTTATGACCAGCGGGTCGAGGCGTTTGGCAGCGGCGGCATGGCGATTTCGGAAAACCACACGCTCAACAATCTGCGGCTCTATACCGACAGCCACACCGATCAAGGCGCACCGCTGATGAATTTCTTCATCGAGCGCTATGGCGATGCGTTCGCCGCAGAGATCGGTGCCTTCGTCGATGCGATCGAACAGAACAGGCCGCCCGCGGTTAATTTCGAAGATGGTCGCCAGGCGCTGATCCTCGCCGAAGCGGCAATCCGATCGATCGCCGAAGGGCGAACCGTAAATACCAGCGAAATCGGGTGAACCATGTACGCACAATTCGGACTTTTCATAAACGGTCGCTGGGCAGCCGGCACCGTAACGGGAGAGGTTGTCTCTCCTGTCACTGAAAAAGCTCTGGGCGCCGTGCCCCTGGCGACTGTCGAGGACACCCGCTCGGCGCTCGATGCCGCCGCGGCCGCCCTGTCGAAACTACGCGCGATGGGCGGTTTCGCCAGGGCCGATGCGCTGCACAAGGCCGCCGACGAGATGGTCCGCCGCGCCGACGAGGCTGCAAGGATGATCTCTGCCGAGACCGGCAAGCCGCTTGCCCAGGCGGGCCGGGAATGGGGGCTTGCCTGCGACCAGTTTCGCTGGTTCGCCGAGGAGGCACGCCGCATCTATGGCCGCATCATCGACAGCCGCGTGCCCGGCGGGCGCTTCGAGGTCAGCCGCGAGCCCGTTGGCATCGTCGGCGCCTTCACCGCCTGGAACTTCCCCGCCGCCCTGCCGGCCCGCAAGCTGGCACCCGCCCTTGCGGCCGGATGCCCGGTGGTGCTGAGGCCCTCGTCGCAGACGCCGGGCGTGGCGATGGTGATGGTCGACTGCCTCAGGGCCGCCAACCTGCCTGACGGAGCCGTCAACCTCGTTGTCGGCTCGACGGGCAATACCTATGGACCGATCATGGCCGACAGCCGCGTGCGCAAGGTGTCGCTGACCGGCTCGACCCGTGTCGGCCAGCAAATGATCCGCGACGCCGCCGATACGGTGAAAAAGGTATCGATGGAGCTCGGCGGCAATGCGCCACTGATCGTCTATGACGACGCCGACCTGCAGACGGCACTGGACCTGACCGTGCCGACAAAATTCGCCAATTGTGGTCAGGTCTGCGTCACGCCCGACCGGATCTTCGTCCACGACAGCCTGCATGACGCTTTCGTCGATGGTTTCGTCACCCGCACGGCCAAAATCAAACTCGGCGATGGGCTTGATCCCGAGACCGGCATGGGACCGCTGATCAATGCCGGCCGGCTGCAGGAGATCGACGCCATCGTTCAGGATGCGGTTCGCGCCGGCGCGACGATTGCTCATGGCGGCAAGCGTCCCGCCCATCTCAACAGCGGCTTCTTCTTCGAACCGACCATTCTCGTCGGCGTCACCGACGACATGAAGGTCTTTTCGGAGGAGAATTTCGGACCGATCGCCGCGATCACCCGGTTTTCCACCGAGGACGAGGCGCTGACCCGCGCCAACGCCTCGGAAATGGGCCTTTCGGCCTATGCCTTCACCCGCTCGCCCGATCGCGCCAGGCGCACGGTGGCGGCTCTGAAATCCGGCATGGTCGGCATCAACAGCTTCGCTTTGGCGGCTTCCGAGGCGCCGTTCGGCGGCACAAACCATTCAGGCATGGGCAGAGAGGGTGGCATCGAGGGGATCGATGACTATCTCGACACCAAGCTCGCCCAGATCGTCTTCTGAGGACCCGACATGTTCATCAACAGGCTCAAGCAGCAATGGTCCGAAGGTCGGCCAGCCATCAACGGCTGGCTGTCAATCGGCAACGCTTTTACCGCAGAGATCATGGCGGCGCAGGGCTATGATTCCGTGACCATCGATATCCAGCACGGCGCCCTCGATTACTCTTCCGTGCTGCCGATGTTTCAGGCGATGCGTGCATCAGGCGTCACGCCGATGGCGCGTGTACCGTGGCGCGAGCCGGGCATCATCATGAAGGCATTGGACGCCGGCGCGCAGGGGATCATCTGCCCGATGGTGAACTCTGCAGAAGAGGCCGCGGAGTTCGTCAGCTACCTGCGCTACCCGCCGCACGGACAACGCAGCTTCGGCCCGACGCGCGCGGCTTTCGCCTATGGCAGCTACGGGCTTGCCGCAAACGGCGAGGTTCTGGCGCTGGCGATGATCGAGACGCAGCAGGGCGTCGACAATCTGGATGCCATCGCCGCCACGCCCGGTCTCGATGGCATCTATGTCGGCCCCGCCGATCTGACCCTCGGCACACAGGAAGGCAGGTTGCCGCCCGGCTTCGACCGCGAGGAGCCGGAGATGATCGACCTCATCAAGCGTATTCTCGCGGCCTGCAAGGCGAATGGCATCCGCGCCTGCCTGCATTGCGGCACGCCGGACTATGCTGCCCGCGCAATCGGCTGGGGCTTTGACCTCACCACCGTTTCGGGTGACAGCCGCCTTCTGGCCGCCGCCGCCGCCGCGTCGGTCAAGACATGGCGCGACCTGACCGATTCGGCTCCCGCCGAGGCCACAAAAGGAGCCTATTGATGCCGCACCTTTTGGCCGCCGGAAAACTCCATCCCTCGGGCGAGGCCCTGCTGCGCGATCTCAAGACGCGGGGTTTTACCGTGGATTATGTCGAGGAGGTCTCCGAACCGTCCTACGCGCCGCTGATCGCAAAGGCCGACGCGCTGGTGATCCGCACGCAGCCGCTGTCTGCCGCGACGATTGCCCAGGCGGAACGGTTGAAGGTCGTTTCGCGTCATGGCGTCGGCTACGACTCGGTCGATCTTCCCGCCCTCAACAGGCGTGGGATCGCTTTGACGATTGTCGGCGACGTGAACTCAGTGTCGGTCGCCGAGCATGCCATGATGCAACTCCTCGCCGGAGCAAAACGCGTACTGCTCGCCGATCGCGCCGTGCGCGAGCCTGGCCAATGGGGCTGGCGAAACAGGCTGGAGCAGCAGGAGATCTCGGGCAAGAACCTGTTGATCATCGGTTATGGCCGGATCGGGCGTCATCTGGCGCGCATGGCGTCCGGGTTCGGGATGCAGATCCGCGCCTATGATCCCTTCCTCGAAAAGGTTGGCTGGCCCGAGGGACCGGTGAGGCCCGTACCGCTCGACGAGGGACTGGCATGGGCCGACTGCATCTCGGTCCATATCCCGAAAGCCGACAGTCCTGCGATCGGCGCAGTCGAGATTGCCCGCATGAAGCGAGGGGTCATCCTCGTCAACACCGCGCGCGGCGGCGTCGTCTGCGAACAGGCGCTGGCCGACGCGCTCGCCTCCGGCCAGGTGGGCGCTGCCGGCGTGGACGTGTTCGACGATGAGCCGCCATCAACCGACTCTCCGCTTTTTTCGCATCCTAACGCAATCCTGTCACCGCATATCGCCGGGCTGACGGCTGAATGCGGTGAACGCATGGCCATCGCTGCGATTGAGAATGCTGTCAATTTTCTTGTCGGCACCATCGACCCGCAGCTTGTCGTCAATCCGGATTTTGCACATGTATGAAAAACCTCTCCTCCGTATCGGCCTGATCGGCACCGGCTTCATGGGCAAGGCCCATGTCTTCGGCTTTGCTTCGGCGCAAAAAGTCTTCGACCTGCCTTACCGGCTGGAGATGCACACCGTCGCCGATATCACCAAAGAGGCGGCCGCTCGCGCGGCGGCCGATTTCGGCTTCGTTCATGCCAGCGCCGACTGGCGGACGCTGGTTTCCAACCCCGAGATCGATCTCATCGACATCACCGCGCCGAATGCGCTGCACAAGGAGATGGCGCTCGCCGCTATTGCCGCCGGCAAGCATGTCTATTGCGAGAAGCCGCTGGCGCCGCTTTCTGCTGACGCACGCGAGATGGCCGCGGCTGCGAAAGCGAAAGGCGTTAAGACGCAGGTGGGCTTCAACTATTTGTGCAATCCTATGCTGCGCCTTGCCCGCGAAATGATCGCTGCCGGCGAACTGGGCGAAATTCACGGCTACCGCGGTCTTCACGCCGAAGACTATATGGCAGATGTGTCCAGCCCCTTCACCTTCCGCCACGATCCTGAAGGCGGCGGAGCTCTGGCCGACATCGGCAGCCATGCGCTTGCAACCGCTGAATTCCTGCTCGGTCCGATCAGCGAAGTCATGGGCGACTGCATCACCATGATCGGTGAGCGGCCCGACGGCAGGGGCGGCACACGCAAGGTGGAAGTCGACGACGTCGCACGCGCCTTCGTGCGTTTTGCCAACGGCGCACAGGGCTCCATCGAGGGCAACTGGATTGCCACCGGCCGCAAGATGCAGCATGATTTCGAGGTCTACGGCACGAAGGGCGCACTGGCATTCACGCAGGAGCGCTTCAACGAGCTGCATTTCTATTCGAACGCGGATCCGGCAGGCCGGCGTGGCTTCCGCAGGATCGAGGCCGCGCCCGACCATCCGCCCTATGGCCATTTCTGTGTCGCGCCGGGGCATCAGCTCGGCTTCAACGACCTGAAAGCAATTGAGATCGAGGGCTATATGCGTGCGATCGCCGGCGAAATCCCCGAACCCTTCGGATTTGCCGCCGGTTCGCGCGTCCAGCAACTGGTCGAGACGATCCAACGCTCGTCATCCACGCGTCAGTGGATGAGCGTTCTAGCCTGAAGGAGCCGCGCCGCCCTGCTTTCCGGCGTCCGGTTTTCCTCCGGACGTCCACCCGCTCATGAGGAACATGATGTCTCTGAAAATCCTCATCGCCAGCCTGGGCAATCCAATGCGTCCACTCATTTTGTTTGCGTTTTGCAATAATTATTGCAAGATCCGGCCATGAAGCACCAGACGCAATCAGACGATGCCCCCAAGGACTATGAAGAGCTGATCCGCCTGATCCATGAACGTCATGCTCAGATGAGCAAGACCTACCAGCGGATTTCGGTCTATCTCACGCAGAATCCGAATGAAGTCGCGGTGCAATCGGTCAACACGATTGCCGAGCGCTGCGGCATGCACGCATCGAGTTTCGTGCGTTTCGCACAGGCGCTCGGCTATAAAGGTTTCAAGGAACTCCAGCTCCTGTTCCAGAGACGTCTGACGACAGCCGCGCCGGGCTTCGAAGCCAGGGTGCGAGCGCTCGGAGACGAATTGCAGAACCGCGAGGATCGGTCCGAATATGGTTTCCTGCACGATCTCGTTGTGCGCGACATCGCCTCCCTGCAGGAATTGCTGGAGCGCATCAGCGCTGAGGACCTCGCAATCGCAGCGGATGCGATCGAAGGGGCCGAGACGGTCTACCTGATCGGCCAGTTGCGTTCCTCGCCGGTCGTTGATCTGCTGCGCTATATCCTGACCATGCTTGGTAAGCGCTGCATCCTGCTGGATCCTGGCGGCGGGCTGGCCACGCATATGGCGCGCACGATGCGGATGGAGGATGTCCTGATTGCCGTCTCTTTCCGCTTTTACGCGACGGAAGTCGTCAACATCGTCGAGGAGGCGGCAAAGTCCGGTGTGCCGATCGTCGCCATCTCCGACAGCACGCTTTCCCCGCTCGCCAAATCGGCGAAGGTTCTGTTTGCCGTGCCCGAGCATGACTATACCTTTTCGCGCTCGCTCGCGGCGCCGATGTGCCTGGCTCAAGCGCTAACGGTCGCTGTGGCCGCTCGTGTCCAGCAGAACGAGACGGCGCCGCGCATTCCGACCGTTACTGGGACCTGACGGGAACCTCTCATCAAGCCCGCTGGTGTCGCTCAAGATTCGCTTCACAGTCGACCAGAGCGCGAAACATAGGTCGACGGCTGAGCGACCCGCACTCACCACGGATCGGACCTCGTTGAAGCTGCATTGAACGAAGGGTGGTGTGTCTGACACTATTGGGATCGGCGGCAATCCTGCCCAATGTCTCGGCGACGGCGCGTAACAGGATGGTGTAAAACGGTGCTCTTGTTCTGAAAGGTGATCGCGGCGATCTGCTGCGGCAGGGTGAAGACGACGTGGAAATAGCCGCCCGGCAGAACGTCGGCCTGCCGGCGCAAGGCGTTTCCGGCTGAATCGAATTTACGGAGATCGGAACAGGTCGCCTCGGTCTTTGAATCGGATGAGCGCAATTCATCGTCATGGCCAGTAACTGGCAATCAAACCTCTCCTTTTATCCTCGGCGACACAGCCATTCCGAGGGAGACCAACCTCGCCTGATTGAGTTGCAGGATGTCCTTATCGTCAAGCTAAATCAGGTTGGAGCAGCTCTTGCTCTGGCCCCTAAAGTGACCGCGGGACGTCTACCGAGCTGACTAAGCACTTACAAACCGAATTTCGTAAAAGTAATCGACGGATAGACATCCGGCATGACGCTCTTCATAAGGTCACGCTCGGCGGGCGTGGCTTCCGATCCCACCACGCGCGGATCGCTACGCGTTCCTGCCAGCCGGATATACCCTGCGTCAACAATCTGACCCTGGCCAATTGTGATTGTACTTTCACCGCCAAATGGACGGACATAGCTGAATGTTCTACCGAAGAGACCGTCATTGTCACCTCCCGCTTCGATGGTCGTATTTCCATAGTGGCACGACGCGTATGTGATGGCGTAGCGACCAGGGGCAACGGGTACGAACCATCTTTCATATTTTTGCACCGTCGCGGAGAACAACTGGCCGAGGGAAAGTTTATTTGGATTTTGCAAGCGATAAGAGGGTGCGGAACCAACCGACAGAGGAGGTTCCGTCTCGTCTGGCTTTCCCGCATTGATCCTGCGCAGCGTGATGTAACCGTCACAATCCACGTCACCCAAGAACGGCGAATCCACCATTCGCACAAGAAGGAGCGAGCCTTTCTTCTTCTGGTTTGCGAAAATCTGGGCCGACCCTTCATGTTGCTGGGCAGCAACCTTCACCGGGTCCGGGGTCCCGGCGCAACCGGCCAACAGGCCGACGACAAACCAAACGCCAACAGTTTTTAAGCGCATCCTCGGATTCTCTTTCTTAATTGAAGTGTAACTTGCAGCCTTAGCCGTAGAGGTCGGCGGCTGCGCCCAACGAGAACGATGACCGTCGTTCCGTCCGAGGCGATAATATTACGCGTGCCGGCCGTTTTTTCTGCTGCCCTTGCAGTTTGCTCCAGTTCTCCGGCGACTTTCGTCGCCGAACCGACCGCAAGGATTCCCTCAGCTGTTATCAAACTGAGGAGAAGTCAGACCCATTTCTTGACAGAATCGATTGCTTAACAGCGTTCAAGAAGTCGAGTTTGGATAACCCGTCGCCCTTAGGATTATAAAATCCCTCAAATCTCACCATATCAAATCCCTCGCAATCTCCGCTCAATAGAAATGTGTCAACAAACTCCAGCACTGCATCAAGTTGCTGAGGCTCAGCATTTCTTACAAAGTCTTCGATAGCGGCTTTATAGCTGCCATACTCCAAGCGCCAATCCTGATGAAAATAGCCCCCGAAGAACTGCCTTACCAAGTCGTCCATCTACGAATCCGCGTATGAAGTTAAAAGGGCGTACCCACGAGGGGACTCCTTCCCGTTTTTCTGCTTCCGTCCGTCTCGCCCTCTTCACACCCGCCGATCCCGCCGCAATTTAGTCAGCACGACCCACAAATCCTCATACTCCTCCGTATCAGGAAGAGGAAAGATCGCGCCGTCGAGAGTAGCAATTCGACAGCAGATCAAGTGCAACCGCTAATTTTATTGCGCGGTGTTTTCGCAGACCACGACGGTAAGCCTCCACCGTCCTAACATCGCAAGCGTCTGCAAGCTCATTGCTGGACCTTGCCAACTCAAATACCGCAACTTTGTTGTCGTTCACGAGAACAGTAAAAATATCCTCGCCCTGTTCTGGAACCCAATCCAAAACAAAGGCAGATTCCATATCTGAAAATGCTCGATTGATAGAAGCTAACAGGCGTCTATTGCCTCGCCCTGAAAAAAGCAGATGACTACTATGAATTAGCTCAGATCGATACTTCGCCTCTATATCACTGCCAATTAGTCTCATTGAACTCTTCCTGGGATGGCGGTGACGAGGTTTCCAAATCGATCTATCAAAATGGTCATCGTCGAAGTTGACTGAAATCCGTTGTATTTATCAGTTACAATCGGCGATCTAAAAGTCACTTCCCGGGCATATCGAATAACCTCGTGTCCGATAAACCGGCAGCGGGCCACTGATGCCGTATTGGCATTAATCGTCATCCAGCCGCAGCGGAGCTAGCCGCGCCAGGGATGAGCTCAACTCCAACTCATTCCGAGTTCAATTTTGAATATATATCGCATCCGATATAGTCGAACGGAAAGTACTCCGTCTCCCTAAAAACTAGCGGCGCAATGCTTCGATCTACTCCTGAGTATGTTGACGGGATGTGTTTGAATTCATATTCACGACCATCTTTTGAAATGTATAGTGTCCCGCCATATACATTGTAGTCAGCGCTCACTAGCTTCACCACTGTGCGAATTAGGCGCGCACCATCTTTTTCCTCGACTGCGGCAAAAGTAATCTTTCCGATATTTACGGGATTGCACTTCAATGAACTTTGTACCCCACTTTGACAGCTTCTTCAGCGAATTGGGCTAATCGTTTTATATTTTCTGCATTCTCGGCAGCGCTGATACCATATGCGGAAGCATTTTTCACCAGCTTGTAAGCGGCTTCGTATTCGGAGATAGACACTGCGCCGCTCTATCCATACTGAGCCGTCCAGAGATCTACTTGCCCGCTTCTATATTGCCCGTAGTGGACCAACTCTTCGAAGAGAGCGCTTGGACCAGCATCAGCGCTAATTCCAATTGAAATTTTTCCGTCCTCCAGCATCATAGTACTGCCTTGAGCGCCTAAGGCTTTGTAATAATTATAAAGGTCACTGCCGGTTTCACCTATTTCCAGAGTCTTTCCTTGTCTTGATACGGCATCTGCAATTCTTTTTAGAAGAGCCGGATCGTTAAGCGCATCGCCAGCGGTACTTTTATTGAAGAGGACAAGGCCCGTATTGGTGACGGTGCCGTTTGTCACCGCAACCCTAGCCTCCGCAAGCGCCGTCCCCAACAGGGTGGCTGCGGTAGGCGATCCGCCAAATTCGGCTGTTGTTGCGACAACATCATGAAGCGCCATGTTAAGATACGTCGCATAGTAGGCGGAGCTTCGGCCGCAGACTGCAACAACGGTAGACACCGCCTCCTGCCCAGCAATGAGGGAAATTGTTCCAAGTGCTGCAACGGCGCCGGAAACAGCTCCCAACTCAAAGCCCTTCGTCATTTGATAGACTTCACCATATTCCTGAGTCTTGCCCAGTTCCTTGGCGACTAAGCCAGCCGCAGCTAGATTTCTATAATTTTCGAGCATTTGCTCGTAGTTGGGATCATTCCTATCGGCTGCGCTATCCGCATCACGCCAGGTTTTGTAAGCAGCAAGCCATTTGTTCTGCTCGGTCGTACACGTATAAGCACCCTGATCCAGACACGCTTGCAGCAGAGACATGGTGGTTTGGTAGTCGAGGCTCTTAAGGCCATCTACCTGCGACTGAAGCTGTGCTTTGTACGCATCGGAGCAGGTAGTGGGGGATACTTTGCAAGCTTCCGAAGCCTTTTCAGCGTCCGTAAGCTCCTTGGCCTGCTCGTGCGTGAGATAGTTATACTGATAATTCGCAGCCCCGTAGGACCCTCCCTCTCCCCCCACCAACTGCCGCACCGACCACCGAGCTAAGACTCGTTCCGATTAACGTGGCGAGAGTCTGCTTGTCCTGATCGGACAAGGTGCTGTCCTTCAACATTCCCTTGACGAGGGCGGCGATGGCCGGTGCCATCAAGGCTGTTGCTTCGCCGCCCAGAGCACCCTTAATCGCCCCCTCCCAGCCATTCACGCTGCCGAGAATACCGCCGCCGATCGCGTACAACAGCGCCCGGCCCTGGCCACCTTCGGCCCAAAGATCGCGTTCAGCCTGAGTATTAGCGTTGTCATACAGGTTGGTAGCAATATCCCCGACCAGTCCAGCCATAGTGGCTTGGGCTGCTTGAAGAGCCGCCTGGGTCTTGTACTGGTCGCGCAGGACATGTTCGAGGTCTGGCAAGCCGGGCAGTGAGGTATTGGTGTTGTTGGTATCCCGGCGGATCGTATTAAGGTCCTGGGTTTGGTGCGCCGGATCGGTAATGCTGATCGGGATATTACCGCCAATGGCCGACAGTGCCTGACCGGTCTTGTTCTCGCTGGCCTTGACCGGCGGCGTCGGCATGATGCCACTTGTGCCGATCGAGACGCCGTATGCTTGGTTTGCCCTTTTCAGTCTGTTCCGCTCGGCTTCTATCGAGTCGCCTTCAAGGCGGCCAGCCACGAATGGAAAGTGCAGCACTACGTAGCAAACGCCATTTGTGGCGATGCGGCTACGAGCCAAACTTTGTGAACCGTATCGAGGTGTAAATCTCAGGGAGAACTTCCTGCATCACCTCGCGTTCTGCGGCTGACGCTTCGGACGATACGACGGTCGGATCGCTGCGCCTTCCCGTCAGGCGGATGTAACCGGCATCGATAATCTGTCCGGCGCCGACAGTAATAGTGCTGGCGCCCCCAAGCGGGCTGACGTAGTTGAACAGGAAGTCGTGGTCACCGCCGGCCTCGATCTTGACGCCGTTGCTGAACTGGCTGATGCCGTACTGGCAGTCCGCATAGGTGATGGCATATCGGCCGGGTGCAATTGGCCTGAAAGACCGGGCGTAGGACGCAGCATTTGCCACCCGATACAGGAAAGTCGCCTGCATATCCTTCGGCTTCTTTTCGTCGGGCAACAGCCAGCGATCGGCCGAATAGATATCTTCGAACGCCGAGTTTTTGTCAGGCTTGCCGTTGTCGATCCTGCGCAGGCGAATATGCCCGGAGCAATATTGGTCACCCATCAGGTTTGCATCGACGATCCGGATGAGCAGCAAAGCGCCTTTCTGGCTTTTCTTCGAGGCAATTTGACTGATGGCCGCACTATGCTCGGCGGCCGCCTTGCCGGGGTCGCGGCCTCCTGCGCATCCCTCCAAGAGGCCTGTCATCAAGCCGAGTGCGACCACAGCAAA
Source organism: Rhizobium sp. AP16 (assembly GCF_000281735.1). NCBI lineage: Bacteria > Pseudomonadati > Pseudomonadota > Alphaproteobacteria > Hyphomicrobiales > Rhizobiaceae > Rhizobium > Rhizobium sp. AP16. The sequence continues at coordinate 20,818 of NZ_AJVM01000076.1, forward strand.
GAATTTTGCATGCATTCTGAAATCCTATTCGATGTAAAACGAGCCGTCATAAAGGAACATCAGCAAAGGCGAGAAAATATTCGAGAACTCGTCCGGTTTCATTCTCATCGCATCAAGGATTGTAATCCCACGTGCTTCTGCTACTTTCTCAAGATAATTGATGACATCCGTCAGGGCGATTGCGAGTTGGTCGCTCACGGCAGCTCCATGGAGATGTCGAGCGAGACTTTTAGCGTCATCCTCCGACACAAGCTGACCGTCGTTTGTATCGTATGCACCTCCCCATTCACCGGGACCATTCCAGCCGCTAGGGGCGATCGTGCCGGCCGGAACCCATCCAAAAGTTTGGGCGAGCGTCAGCATCACCGTCCAATGACGAGTGGTCAGCTTGATTGTTTTTCCTGAGTGATTTCTCAGATCTATCGCCATGCAAAGAAAACCTATTAATCCACCAGTTGGTTAGAGAAAGTCCGGGCGCGGTACGTTGGGCATGTTGTCGTAGGCTTTGAGTATGGTCTCCAACGGAGACAGGGCCCGGTCGCGGTCCCAATAGACTGGTGGCCGCGCGTAGATATTGGCCGCCGCCCAACCAGACTTCTTCCAAATTTGCCTGAAGCATCTTCTTGCCGGCATCGAAGAGCTCATTTTCGTCAAACTGGCCGCGCGCGCGATGCAGACAGCGAGCGTAGCCGAATTCCCGCGGCTTCAACACTTTCTTCAAGGAAAGAGGCTTTTCGCCAAGCCAATGCTGGTACATGTCGATCCCAGCCTCGAAGCCATCGTCATGCTTGCCGCCCTGATAGGCGAAAGCCATATAGTCGTCCAATCCCGATTTAATGATTTCGTTTCGCGGCCAGGGACGACCTTCAAAACGCCAGACGGCTTCCTCATAAACCCGTGCTTGGTCCCAATGGCCTTCGTCATTCGCAGCATCTTCCAACCAGGTTCCCATCGCACGAGCCCAATGCAAAAGCGTGCGATGAAAATTGTGATTGCCTCCGAACTTTTCGTCACCGTTTATCGCTTTATCCAACCAAAAGTTCGATCGGTGAATTATCGGTTCAATTTCAATATGAATGCCGATCAGCCAGTAGCTTATCGCATCACCGAGATGATATTGAGCGACGTTCCCCATCGGTTTATTCTGGTCATATTGTTGCGCCAACAAGTACCGCAGGAACGATCCATCTTCCTTCAGTTTATTTTGTCTATTGCGAATAGGATCGAACTTCATGGCGCCCCAGGGGGGCGTCTGTCAGGCTCTTTCTACGGCAATATCGATTGCTCGGTCGATCATTTCTAATTTGATCATCGGCACAAAATTTAGTCGCTTTCCCTTCTGAAATATCTGCTGGTAATCAATCAAGGTATTAAAATCCCCTAGGTAAGCAAGGGCACCTAGGTGCATAAGCTGAGGCAACCCAGTTGACGGTGGAGGGGCAGTGAGCGCCCTGATCGCTGCCAGGTTGTCTTGTGACCGCCACCAAATGATTGCTTCTTTGCTAATGTCTTCGATTTCCTTCAAGCCAATCTCTGGCGATCTTTTTTCCAGGCGCGTTTGTAGGAGAATCTCGTGAGAAGCTCTTTCACCGACTATTGCGCCGATTATTCGCGATATGTCCTTTGAGCCCGCTGAAAGGCTCAATCCCATCTTTTGCTCAGACGGAAGCTGGCGTATCTGAACAACCGCACGGAGCTCGCAGTCGCCATCATCTAAAGATAAGACCGCGTCATCTGGGCGACTTTCTCGCTGCGCTTTCCAATCGAGCACTTTGAATATTTCAAGCGCTTTTGTTTCCAATACGTTCATGACTTACAAACCAGGTGCGGTAATTTGATAGATAGGTATGCCATTCGGATAGCCTTGCTCCCGCAACGGCACACCCGGACGTAAACCGAGTCCTCGCGCCAAATCGCCAGAGGGCACTGCATCCCCGCTCGAAATCTGAGGATAAATTGAGGCTTGGTTTGAGGTATTCGGGCCGTTTCCAGTCTTAATCTCGATAATTCCACCGACCTGGGCCTCGCCAGGTCGACGGTAGACAATATCCGGCTTACAGACCGTTGCTCCGCAAGAACTTTGAAAAGTAACGTCATTTTGGACATCATACCCCTGCGTACGCAGCTGATCTGTAATATCATCGACGTATCCTTGGTGGTATGCTCGCTGCTGGGTAATAGATACATCTGGGCGACCTGCAGGATTGGAAACTTGCGTCTTGAATCCATCGAATGTGTAATATCTTCCGCCGCTATCCTTATATACCGACAGCCCATCCAGATCAGTACCCGCCAACGTGTAGGTACCTCCGTTAGGCCCCGTGATAGTACCATCAGCTTTGCGGGTATAGCCAGAGGGAAGTGGCACGCGTGGATTGCCGATGCCCTCGTCAATCTGACCGCTTTTCACGCCAGTACCCGCGAGCTTGCCATAGGCAGCCTCAAGAGCCACCTGGCTACCGAAGTAAAGCAACCCTCCTTGAAGCTTGCAGCCGTCTCCCGGGTGGTTCTCGCAATAATCAGCGGTGAAGCTCGCATATGCGATATCTGTCTGCAGCTGGCTTTGGCCAATAGGCTCAATCTGCTGATAGGCAAGGGCCAAGTCTGCAGCCGCTCTGGAGTATTTCAGCAGCTCGACGTAATCATTACCGAGTGTCTCGCCGGAATCCTTCAGAGATGCGACGATGGCTTCAACACAAGCCCTTGTCTGGCAGGCAATTAGCTGATTTTCTTGCGAGACATTCAGATCACGATATTCATCGACAATTTTTTCGACACAATTCTGATCGCCATTGCAGCTTCTTAATTTGGAGATCTGCTCTTCGCGTTGGGCGTGCGTCAGGTAGTTGAATTGATAGTTAGCAGCGCCGTAGGCCCCTCCTTCTCCACCACCAACTACGCTGCCAACAGCCGAACTGAGACTCGTTCCGATTATAGTGGCAAGCGTCTGCTTATCCTGATCTGACAAGGTGCTGTCCTTCAGCATGCCCTTGACAAGATCAGCAATCGCAGGAGCCATCAGGGTTGTCGCAGCGCCTCCGAGCGCGCCGTTGATGGCTCCTTCCCAGCCGTTGACACCACCGAGGATACCCCCTCCGATTGCATGCAGTAGCGCACGACCTTGACCACCTTCAGCCCAGAAATCACGCTCTGCCTGCGTGCCGGCATTCTTGTATAGGTTGGTAGCGATATCTCCGACCAGCCCAGCCATTGTCGCTTGAGCAGCCTGCAGATCAGCCTGAGTTTTGTACTGATCACGTAGGATATGTTCGAGGTCCGGCAGGCCGGGCAACGAGGTATTGGTGTTGTCGGTATCGCGGCGGATCGTGTCAACATCCTGGATCTGGTGCGCCGGATCAGTAATCGTAATCGGGATATTGCCGCCAATGGCCGAGAGTGCCTGGCCTGTTTTGTTTTCGCTCGCTTTGACAGGGGGGGACGGCACTATGCCGCTGGTACCGATCGAACCGCCATAGGTATCGGCTTTCCAGGTCGAATGCGTATCGATGTCGGTGACGGTCAGTGTGCCGGTGGAGAAGTTGTTGCGTTCAGCGCCGGCCTCACTCGTAATCAAGCCGCCGACAAGGCTTGTCTGGCCGCTGACATTAATGTCGAGGCCCCCTGCCCCGGCATGAATGCCCGACTGCTCGGTGACAAGCGCCGCATCGCCCTTGGCCTTTTGAGTGACGCCGGAAACAGTGGTCGAACCGAAGCCGGTAGAAGCCGAGAGGCTGAGCTGGTCGGCCCTGGCCTTGGCCGTATCCACCTGGCTTTCGATCGTCAGGTTTTTGACGTCGGCGGTGACAGAGTTGCCGGTGATCGTAGCGCCGCGCAGCGCCAAGTCATTGGTGATGATGGTGATGTCACCGGTGCCGTTGACATGGGTATTGGTATGGCTGAGGCCGCTCGTATCGGAACTGCCCTTGCCGTAGCCGGCATTGGCGACCAGACCCAGATCTGCGGTACCCTTGCCCTTGCCCCCAAAGGTCGCGCCGACCCCGACGCCAACACTCCAGGAGGAATTGTTGCTCGACGTGTCCGTCGTGCCCGTGGCGGCGTTCAGATTGATGTTGCCATTTACAGCCGACAGGAAGATATCGCCAGTCAGCGGATCGCTGGAGACGGTCGGTATGCCGTTCTTGTCATAACCGGCCAGGATCTGAGCGCCATCGCTGGTGATGGAGCCATTCTGCGCTTCCATGGAGATCGAGCGGCCGGCGCGAATATCGGTGACGACGGGCGTCGAGGACGATGATGAGGAACTACTTTCCTGGTAGCTGGCGCCGACCGTCAGTGAGACATTGACGCCGATATCGCCGGACTTCTGATATTGCTGGTAGACATCCTTCAGGTCCTTGTAGCCCTGATAGAAGCCGAGGCCGGCAATGGCCGTGTTGGTGACCGCGTTGACGCCGCCACTATCCGACAGCCGCTCGGCGGAGTTCATGATGCTCTGGGCGGCCTTGCCGACCTGGCTCGATACCGTGAGCGTCACACCGGCAAAGCTCTTCTCGTGCGCCTCCTGGTAATTGGTGACGTCGTTGGCCGAGAGCAGATTGACGTCGTTGCCGGCAAAGAGGCTGACGTCGCGTTCGGCCGAGGCACTGGTCGCCTGCAGGTTGACGTCGTGACCCGCCGAGATGTTGAGATCACGTCCGGCAGACAACACCGACATGGCATTGGTATCGGACTGCTGCGCAGTGCTGTCTTTGGTCGACTGCGCGCCGATACCGATCGAGAAACCGCCACCGCCTGCGGAGAAGGCAAGGCCGAAGCCGGATTTCTTCTGTTGCTCGGATTGCGACGCGCTTTCCGCACCCGGCGTGACGTTGACGTCGCGTGCGGCTGACAGGTTGATGTCCCGATCGGCACTGACCGACGATCCCATGATGTTGAGGTCGGTCGCCCGTGCGGTCAGGTTGACATCCTGGCCGGCCGAAAGTGTGGAGCCGACATTATCCGTGGAGGACTGCGCACCCTGCTTTTCGTTTTTGCCGTAGAGCGAGATGAAGCCACCGCCGGAGCCGACGAACAGGCCGGAATCCTTACGCTGGCTATCGGACTGATGGTTCTCCTGGGCGCCGATGATGGAAACGCTCTCACCGGAGATATTCAGGGAACCATCGGCATTGACCTTCGATCCGACGATGGCGGCGGCCTTACCGGCATCGAGGTTGACGTCACCAGAGCCGGAAAGCTGCGAGCCGACCGTCGTTTCGTTGTAGCCGTCATAGCTGGAGCTGCCACTGCGCAGGAAGCCCTTGCGCTTGGCGCTATCGTGTTCGGTCTCGGTGTCCTTGCCGGCGGTGACGATCAGGTTGCCGCTGGTCTGGATGTTGAGATCGGAGGTGTGGGTGGCGTCGCCGGCCGTGATCTTCGAGGCCGAGACTGTGGTGTCGCCGCCAGAAATGATGGTAACGCCATCCTTGCCGGAGATCGATGAGCCGGCCGCTGTGGTGGTCTCCAGATGACCGGAGGCGTTCTCCTTGGTCGAACCGAAGAAGCCGCTCTTCTTGCTGGAGCTTTTGACATCGAGGGTGGTGCTATCGGTCGCCTCGGCGATCGTAACGTTGTTCTTCGCCTGGAGGCCAAGCGTGCCATCGGCCGTTATCGTCGAGCCGATGATGTTGATGTCGTTGTTGGACTTGGCGACCAGATCGCCACCGGCTGTAATCGTGGAGCCATT
>NZ_AJVM01000077.1:0-94762 GCF_000281735.1 Rhizobium sp. AP16
GTGGCGCCCAGCCAATAGTCGCTGACGGCGGCGATGCAATCGTCCTTGTCGAGCGAGAAGAGCATGGCCGGCGTCAGATTATAGGTATCGGTGGCGCGGCGATGGGCGAGCTTCAGCTCGGTCTCCTCGCGCTCCAGCTTGCTCTGCATCTCGTTGAAGCTATGGGCGAGCCGGCCCATTTCGTCGTTGGACTGCCAGTCGACATGATGGCGCGAACCCAGTTGCCGTGTCGCCTCTATCGCATGGGTCAGCCGCATCAGCGGCTGGATGACGAAGATGCGGTTGCCGATCAGGGCGGCGCCGAAAACGGTCAGGACGGCGAAGATGAAGATCGAGATGAAGACGATCTCCTCGCTTTTCAATCCGTCGAAGAGGCCGAGCTTCGGATAGTAGACGGTGATGGAGCCGAGATTCCTTGCGCCATCCACACCATTGTAGATGATCGAACGCGAGACGGCCTCCAGCGGACCCTTATAGGCTTTGGGGATGGTCGATTGCGTGACGTCGAGCTGGCCGGAGAGATCGCGGACATTGACCTTGACGATCGCGCCCTCGGCAACCGTCGTTGCACTGATCTGCGTGACACTGTCCTCGTCGAGATCCCATAGCGGTTTGGCGAGCGCCTGGGCGTTGGCGACCAGCAGAACGGAAATATGGTCCTTGATTTCCTTTTCGGCCCGTCCGGAGGAGAGGAAAAGGAACAGCACAAAAAGCGGCGCGACGAAAACGAGCAGCGCACCGCAGACGATCGCGAAAAACCTGTTTTCGACGGAATGGTTCATAGTTCCGCTTGCTCCCCGGTCGCAGACCGGCTGATCTTGGGGCGTGCCGTTCTCTACAACTGTTTGGCGTAAACTTTCATGAATGTGTTAAATGTTGCTGAAACCATGGGGTTAATGGATTTAAACCAAGTATTGATTCCGCAAATTGTAGAAGTTCTGGTTACTTTTATTAGAATCTACACATGAAAAACCCGCCATCCCCAGAGGGGAGGCGGGTCTGAATGCGTAACGATGAAGACGCTGATTAAGCGCTGGCTTCTTCGCTGCCTTCTTCTTCCGTAAGACCGGCAGCCGGAGCGACGATCGTTGCGATCGTGAAGTCGCGGTCGGCGATGACCGGGACTACGCCCTTCGGCAGGGTTACGTGCGAGATGTGGATGCTGTCGCCGGCCTTGAGGCCCGACAGATCAACGGTGAAGAATTCCGGGATCGCATCGGCCGGGCAATGGACTTCGACTTCGTGGCGAACGATGTTCAGCACGCCGCCAGCCTTGAGGCCCGGGGACTTTTCCTGGTTGACGAAGTGAACCGGGATTTCAACGGTCACCTGGCTGTTGCCGGAGACGCGCAGAAAGTCGATATGGAGCGTGAAGTCACGGACCGGATCGAGCTGGTAGTCCTTCGGCAGAACCTTGATCTTCGTGCCGTCGACGTCGATCGTCGCGATCGTGGTGAGGAAACCACCGGCATGGATACGCTTCGTCACTTCATTGGTGTTGAGAGTGATCGAGATGGGGGCCTGCTTGTCACCATAGATGACAGCGGGAATCAAACCATTGCGGCGAAGTTCACGGGCGGACCCCTTACCAACCCGTTCGCGCGCCTCGGCCTTGAGCTCGTAGCTTTCGTGGCTCATAGCTATTCCTTTCGAGGTTATTTGGAGAGTTCATCCGGTCGCCGGCATGCGGGGACCGATTGAACTGGAGGAGGGCAAGCCCTGCCTCATCCGCGTTGCCTCCAAGGGTGTCTACGCGGACGCGTGGCGTATAGTACAAACAGGCCCAAGGCGCAAGTCTCACCGGAGAAAGCGCATCTGTGATGACATTGCAACTCTCGATAAAGAGCCGGCGATGCTATTTCTATCAATGCCTTGACATATACCCCCAGCCTCTTCAACAGTCGATTTCAATCGATCAGGGTCAAAAGGAGAGGTCGGGTATGCGCTCCAGGGCTATTGCCGCCGCCGCGGTTTTTTCCATCGGTCTTGCTGGCGCGTCGCAGGCGGCTGACGTCAACGAACAGGGCGCCAAGGAATTGCGCAATATCCTGACGCATTCCCTCTCTCGCGATCTTGCCCGCAGCGGCTTCGTCACCGTGACGCCCTCGGGCGATCAATATCAGATCACCTACGACCTCGCGAAATTCTTCGACAAGATCAATTCCAGCGCGCTGTCGGTTACCGGTTTCAAGCCGCTATTGCTGTTTGCGCAGCCGCTCGCGGAAGGCAAATGGCATCTGAAAGGCGATAATAGCCTCGATGTTTCGGTCCATTCGCCGACAGCTGATGTCAGCTATTCGGTTGCCTCCAACTCGGTCGACGGCATTTTCGATCCGGCGCTCGAGGTGATGCGGTCGCTGGAGACGAAGAGCAGCGGCATCAAGTTCTCCAGCATTGGCAGTAGCAGAAACACCGGTCACGCGATGGACGCCACCATCGATAGTGCATCGTTCTCCAGTTCGGTGACCGACGGCACCGGGGCCGGCAAGGTCAACCTGCAGTCGCAGGGCACGTTGCAGCACTTCAATGAAACAGTGACCGGGTCTGGCGCCTCGTCCGTCAACCTCGGCGCCGACAGCATCGATATCAAGGTGTTGGCGACAAGCCTGCCGGCGAAGGAACTGCGCGAACTCGTCCACTTCTTCATTCAGCACGTCAAGGCCAAGCAGCTATCCGACAGCGGCAGCGAGAAATTCGCGGAACTGGTGCGTCGCGCCTTGCCCGGCTTCGGTTCGCTGGACGAGTCCGTGACGCTGAACAATCTGCTGGTGACGACCGCCAAGGGAAAGGTCGGCGTCAAGACAGTCGACTACAGCTTCAAGATGGATGGCCTCACCAAGGCCTCCAACGTCAATTTCGGCCTGCGTGCGGAGCACTTCACGCCTGACGCCGGCCTCATTCCGTCGGCCTATGCCGCCTTCCTGCCGGAGACGCTCGATGTGCAGATCGGCATGCCCGATATCAATTTCGAGGGCATTGTCGATGCGGCGCTGAAGAATGTGTCGACGCGCGCAACGCCGGTTTCCGGCGAGGCGCTGAAGCGCATCGCGTTCCCGGGCGGCCTTGCGACGCTCGAGTTTCCGAAAATCAGCGCGACTTCCGGCGTTTACGATGTCGAGGTTTCCGGTGCGTTGAAGAGGGCCACCCAATCCCATGCCGGTTACTCGCTGCAGGCGACGATCCTGACTCGTGATTTCGACAAGACGGTCACCGCCATTCAGGATGCAGCCAAGACGGACCCGCAACTGAACAAGGTGTCCTTCGGCCTGATGGCCGCCAAAGGCTTCGCCAAGACCGATCCGGATGGCCGCCTGCGCTGGGATGTCACCATGGATGAAAACCGCACCGTCACGGTGAACGGACAGGTGCTGAAGGGGCCGAAAGGCCAGAAAAACCCTTAAGAGTTTGTACCCGACGCTCGTTTCGGCGTCTTCGATCTTACCGGGAACCCACTTCAGGGTTCTTTTGTTTCCAACTGTTTTTCTACGTATTTTGGGGGAATGAAATATGCGTTTCAAAGCAGTAGCCGCGGCGGCGGTTTTCGCCGCGGGCTTGGCTGGCGCGTCGCAGGCGGCTGATGTCAATGAGCAGGGTGCGAAGGATCTGCTTAGCAATCTGACCTATTTCCTGCCCGACGATATGGCCAAAAGCGGCTTCGTCGCGGTGAAGCCGGTGAGCGGCCATTACGAGATTACCTATGATCTCCAGAAGCTCTTCGACAAGCTGAAGATCAGCGATATCGTCATCAGTGGTCTCAAGCCGCTAACGGCGCTTGCAACGCCGCAGGATAGTGGTCTCTGGGCAATTGAGGGCAGCAACGCCATTGACGTGACGGCGCGTTCGAAGCCGGGTAGCGCGACGGACATGGAATTTCGCTATGCCCTGGCGTCTTCCAGCTTCCAGGGGATCTTCGATCCTGCGCTCCACTACGTCCGTTCGATGGATCTGAAGGGCAGCGGCATTACCTTCGCCAGCAAGACCACCGACAAAGACAATGGCGTGCAAAAGAACGATGCCACGGCCGACAGCATCGTCTACAAGCTGTCTTCGACGGACAGCGGCGAGCCGGGCAAGCTTGATCTCAAGATGGACGGCAGCCTGCAATCCCTCAACAACAAGATTTCCTCCGGCGACATGGCGTTCGGTGAGATCAAGGTCGGGGCGATCGATTTCAATGCGAGCGCGACCAAGCTGCCGTTGAAGGCGCTGAACGAAATATTGCGCTTCGTCTCCGATCACAAGGAGAAGAAAACCTTGTCCGATAGCGAGAGCGCCGAGATCAAGGCATTGCTGCAGAAGGCGATGCCGATTGCCGGTTCGTTCGAGGAGAAGGTCTTCATCAAGGATCTTTCCGTCTCGACGCTCTTTGGAGACGGCGGCCTGCAGAATATGGGCTACTCCTTCAAGGTGGACGGGCCGAGCAATGCGATGAATGCCGATTTCGGTCTGCGTGCTGAAAAGCTCACTTTGGCATCCGGTCTGGTGCCGCAAGACTATGTCGCTTTCATTCCCGACGCTGCCGAAATGCAGGTGCAACTGCCGAACCTGAACTTCACCGCTCTCGCGGACGTTCTGCAGCAGACCGACTTCAACCATCCTGCCGGTCAGGAAGCCGTGGATAACCAATTGCAGCGGGCCATGTTCCCGGATGGAACGATAACGGTCAATTTTCCGAAGATCAGTGCGGTTTCGGGGCTCTACGACGTCGAAGCTTCCGGCAGCATGCGCGGGGCTCTGGGCGACAGCGACCGTGTCACCATGAACATGACGGTGCTTGCCCGCGATCTCGACAAGACGATTGCCGCTGTTCAGGGGGCTGCGAAGACGCAGCCGGATCTCAATCAGTTCTCTTTCGGCCTGATGATGGCCAAAGGTTTCGCCAAGACTGATCCCGACGGACGTTCGCGTTGGGAGGTCAGCATCGCCGACGACAAGACCGTGACGATCAACGGCCAGGTCATCAAGTAAGTCGCTCGAATACCAGAATGCGAAGATGTTTGTCCTAAGGCCGCTGGCCCAGCGTTCGATTTCTCTCCTATGGGCCGGCCAGGTGCTGGCGGCGACCGGATCCGAATTCTACATGGTCGCCGTCGTCTGGATTGCGGCGGATTTCATCGGCAGCAACGCGGGCTACGTGTCCGCGTTGCAGTCGGGTATGCTTCTGTTCGGCAGTCTCTTCGGCGGCATCCTGACGGATCGCTGGCGGCATAGCACGACGATGATTTCGTCCGACGTGCTGCGCGCGCTTTTGTTGCTGGTGCTGTCCGTCGCCGGCTTGATGCATGTCATGAGCCTGCCATTACTGATAGTGCTTGCCGGATGTATCGCCCTGCTGACGGCAGCGTTCGATCCGTCGTTGCAGGCGACCTTACCGACCATCGCCGTCGACCCCGACATCCGGCATGCGACCAACGGATTGTTCGACGCCACGAGGCGCATGGCCCGCATTCTGGGGCCGAGCCTGATTGCATTGGTCAACGGCTTCCTGCCGAAATCGCAGTTCTTCACCGTGACGGCGGCGACATTGCTGCTGTCTGCCCTGGCGGTCTGGCTGGCTGTCGCCAGATTGCCGCCCGCGCCTCGCCGTCGCGATTTCTCAGGCGCGGCTGCGGTAATCGACGGCGTGCTGGGCGGATGGAGGGCAGCGCGGGGTCATGCCGCGATACTCTATGGGCTGTTCACCAACCTGATGGGAAATATCGCTTGGGCCATGGGCATTCTGCTTGGGATGATCCTGCACCTGCGCGAAACCAGCACCGATCCCTTGACCGATTACAGCCTTATGATGATGGCCTACGGCGTCGGCAACGTGACGACCAACCTCATCCTCAGCAATATGAAGCCGCGGCGGCCGGTGGTCTGGATCATCGTGGCAAAACTGATTTTTGGCACCGGCGTTTTCCTGCTGCCGCTGATGCATGACCGTCTATGGTTGATGGCCGTTGCATGCTTTGCCTCGATCAACGGTCCCTTCGAAAATCTCGCCATGCTGCATCTGATGCAGACGAGGAGCGAGCCACACCGTCTGGCGCAGATCTATCGCTTGATGATGTGTGCGATCTTCCTTGGCCTTTTCCTGGCCTATCTCATGTCCCCGACGCTCTTTGCCTGGTTCGGCATCGGGCCGTCGATCATGGGGGCGGGCGCCGCGGTTTTCGTCGCCGGGCTGATCGGAATAGGGCTGCTTGTCTGGCGGCAAAGACATCCGGCCGGTGTGACACCGGCATGAAGAAGGGATGGCCGGTTTTCAGTCGAACAGGCTGGAAACCGACTCTTCCTGGCTGGTGCGGTTGATAGCTTCGCCGATGAGGCTGGCGGTGCTGATGACGCGAATGTTCGGCGCAGATAGCACCGCCGTCGTCGGCTGAATGGAATCGGTGATCACCAGTTCCTTCAGCTTCGAATTGGCGATGCGGGTCACGGCGCCACCGGACAGAACGCCGTGGGTGATATAGGCCGTAACGCTGGTCGCGCCATTCTTCAGGAGCGCCTCGGCGGCGTTGCAGAGCGTGCCGCCGGAATCGACGATATCGTCGATCAGGATGCAGTCCTTGCCGGTGACATCGCCGATGATGTTCATGACTTCGGATTCACCCGGGCGATCACGGCGCTTGTCCACGATCGCCAAGAGACAGTCGAGGCGTTTGGCGAGCGCGCGGGCACGCACCACACCGCCGACGTCGGGCGAAACCACCATAACGTTGCCGATATCGTAATTGGCCACGATGTCGCGCGTCAGGATCGGCAGGGCGTAAAGATTATCCGTCGGGATATCGAAGAAGCCCTGGATCTGGCCGGCGTGCAGATCAAGCGTCAATACGCGATCGGCTCCAGCCTCGGTGATGAGGTTCGCCACGAGCTTCGCCGAGATCGGCGTGCGCGGACCGGCCTTGCGGTCCTGACGAGCATAGCCGAAATAGGGGATGACAGCCGTGATGCGCCGCGCCGAAGAGCGTCGCATCGCGTCGACCATAATCAACAATTCCATGAGGTGGTCATTGGCCGGAAACGATGTCGGCTGAACGACAAACACGTCCTCGCCACGCACGTTTTCCTGGATCTCAACAAAGATTTCCTGGTCCGCGAAACGCCGGACGCTTGCCTTACCCAAAGGAAGATTGAGATAGTTGCAGATCGCTTCGGCGAGGTGCCTGTTCGAATTGCCTGCGAAAATCTTCATTTTGGCCCGCCTGTTACCAACCTGATAGCCGCGCTTTTAACCGCCTTGCTCCCGAATGCAAGGGGGGAGAGGCATGATAGCTTTCATATTTCTGAAAAGCCTGTGGCTATCCACCGCGAGAGTCACGCCAGGAATTGAATTCCGACATGGTTTTGGTGGCGATTTTCTGCATGACGGCAGGCGGAACGGCGCTCCATGGATCGCCACGCTTCAGCGGCGCACTTTCCGCTCCCTGGATTCGGTGCAGGCGAGCACCGCTATTGTCGAGGACATCCCAGACATAGGTAACGGAAATCTGCGGTCCATCCTGGAAGGCGGAAAGGTAGCCCTTCAGGATATAGCTGGCGCTGGAATCGCTCGAACTCTTGATCGCAAGGCCAAGCGAACGTGCCTCCGCGCCGAGTTGACGTGAAAGCGGTGTGACGGCCTCGACCGGCGCGCCGATGATCGGCAGGAAGCGAACGCTGTTTTCACCGGTTGCGGCTGCGGGGGCGATGGAGGCTTGTTGTTGCTGTTGTGCGGGCGGCTGTTGATCGTCCTGCTGATCCTGAGCCGCCTGCTGCTGCGGTTGTGGCTCGTCGGCGAGGCGGCGATCGGCCTCGCGCTGCTCGTCGGATTCAGAGATCGGCGCACTGCCCGGCGGAATGGATGCAGTCTGGGAGCCATCTAGAGGGCGGGAGGCGTAAGGGTTGCCGCCGCCACTTCTGAGCGCTGCCGCCTGATCGTCCAGCGAGCCTCCACTGGGGCTTTGCGGCTGGTAACCCTGCTGCTGATAGCCCTGTCGTTGGTAGCCGTAGCTGTCCTGCGCGGTCTGATAGCTCCGCTGGCGCTGCGGCGCGGAGGCCATGCGTTCGACATCGCGTTGCGTGACGGGGCTGGAGCCGGCATCGCCGATGGTTCCGGGCGGCGTCAGGGCGTCTGTCGTGTTGCAGGCGGCGAGCGCAAGGCAGAAGCCAACGGAAATCAACGTTGTCCTGACCTGTCCCATGTACACGATCCTTTCCTTCGAGGGGCACCCCGTTCAGGATCGCTATTTTACGCTGCTAACGGTTAAGAAATTCGAGCTGACGGCGCGACAAGGCTCTGGGGGCTTGGGACGTCGTCAGATAGGTCTGGCCGAGCGTCATCGCGGTGCCGGTATCGGAATCCATGATGATCATATGCACGAAGAGCGACATGCTCTCCTCGATCTCCTGCGGATTGCCGGCAACGAACATCTCATGCTCCATCCAGGAGGGCGAGAAGCGGGCGCCAAGCGAATAACCGCAGGCATTCAGCCGGTGGCGGGCAAGGCCGCGCTCGTCCATGATCTTGGCATGCATGTCGAAGACGTCGCCGAAGGTGTGGCCGGGTTTCAGCACGGTTTCGATCGCCTGTATGGTTTCGAGGCAGGCGCTGAAGAGCTCGCGGTGGCGATGGCTGGGGTCGCCGATGACGACCGTTCGCATCATCGCGGCATGGTAATGGGCGTAGGTGCCGGCCCATTCGAGGGTGAGCTGGTCGTTGGCGTCGAGCTTACGGCGGCCGGCCTTGTAGCGGCAGAGCAGGGCCTCTGGCCCGGAGCCGACGATGAACTCGTTGGCGGGATAATCGCCGCCGCCGGAAAAGATCGTGCCCTGCATGGCAGCCAGGATATCGGCTTCGTCGGCACTGGGCTTGATCAGCGCAAGGGCTGCATCCAACGCATCGTCGGCGAGGGCGGCGGCGTGCTCGACATAGGCGATTTCTGTCGGGCTTTTGACGAGACGCAGACGCCCGACGAGATAGGAGGCGTCGACGATCTGGCCGAAGGTGGCGATCTGGCTGTCGAGCAGGCGGGCGACGCGGCCGGTCATGCCGTGCGTGTCATACTCGACGCCGATGCGGGCGCCGAGCAGGTCGAGCTCCACCAGCAATTCCTTGAGATCGACCGTCGGATCGGCATTGACGCGATCGACCCAGATGCGAATGTCGGAAATGACGGACGTCAGCTGCGCCTGGCGAAGATCGGCCGAGCGGGTCAGAAGCACCATCGTGCCGTCCGACTTGACCACCAGCGTCTGGAAAAAGCAGTAGCCGAAGGTATCGTAGCCTGTCAGCCAATACATGCTCTCCTGCGCGAAGAGCAGCATGGCATCTAGCTTTTCCTCCTGCATTTTTGCGAGGAGACGGGCCAGGCGGGCGTCGAATTCGCTACGTTCGAAATGCAGGGCCATTTTAGGAGGTCTCCTCGATGGCGATGGCGGAAATCTGCCGGCCGTAATCCGGCTCCTTCGCATGCGTGGTGCGGCGATAGGAGAAGAAGCGGTCGGGATCGGGATAGGTGCAGAGAGCGAGGCTTTCGGCGGTCACGCCAGCCTGGCGCAGACGGTCGACCGTCAGCGCCGGCAGGTCGAACATCGCGTGGCCAGGCTTTTCGGACGGAATGAAGTACTTGGTGTAGTCCGGGTCATAAGCGGTGAAGCGATCGACGAATTCCGGGCCGACTTCGTAGCTTGCCTGGCTGATCGAGGGGCCAAGGCAGGCCGCGATCGTCTCGCGCTTGGCGCCGAGTGCGACCATCGCCTCGATGGTGTTCTCCAGCACGCCGGTCAGGGCGCCCTTCCAGCCGGCATGGGCGGCACCGATCACTCGGTTTTCCGAGTCGGCAAAGAGGATCGGGCCGCAATCGGCGGCGAGCACACCAAGCACCACCCCCGGTGTCGCCGTCACGATCGCGTCCGCCTGCGGACGATTGCCGTCATAGTTCATGCCGACGGTGATCACATCGGGCGAATGGACCTGATGCACGGTCGCAAGCCGCTCCAGCGGCAGGCCGAACCAGCTGGCGACGCGGCGGCGGTTTTCTTCCACATGGGCGCGGTCGTCATGGGAGCCGAGGCCGACGTTCAAGCCACGATAGAGGCCCTCCGAAACGCCGCCCTCGCGGGTGAAATAGCCGTGGCGGATACCGGCGCTTTTGGCGGCGCTCAGCAGCGTGCTTTCGATCGGAGTCGGCAATACTGCGTGTCCTTGATATGGTCTTTGGCGTGGATCGTGATGAATAACGCATCTGTGGCGAAGCGGTTCGATTTGGCCGGGATGTTGGCCCAGCCATACGCGCCCTGTCAATCCGCTGGCTTTAGCAGTCTTGTTCAGCGCGCCGGGCGAAAGGGTTGGAGATCGATCGCGGGGCTCGAGACTGCCAGCACCTTGAAGAGCTCGCCCATCTTGCCTTCGCCGGCGCCGGCAAGCCGTTCGACGGCGGCACGGATGCCGTCCTGCGTTGCCGCGTCGCGGTCGCGGCCAAGTGCTGCCGCCCGCTCCAGTAGTCCGAGCCCGATGAGAAAATCGCCCTGATGACAGCATCCGTTGATCTGCAGGCCGGAAGCGGCGGCGGTTGCCGCCAGATGCTGGAAATCGACATGGCTGGTGAGATCCGCTTCACCGGGGTGCTCCAGCGGCGGATCATATTCATGCATACGCACGGCTTGCAGCGTGTCGCCGAAGCCGGTTGCCATGTGTCCGTAGTCAATGGCAAGCGCGGTGCCGCCATGCGCGGCGATCCGGTCGCAGACCGTCGTCATCACCGCCTGGCGGGCAGGGGCGATCTCGAAGATCGTGCCGATGGGCGGTAGCTGCCCGTCCGGGAGGAACGCCGAGTCGAGGCCTGCGACGCCGACCGCGAAGGTCAGCTCGTCATTGGCATCAAGCCCGACCGTGCGCTCGCGAAACCCGTTGGCAGTGCGAACGAACTGACGGATGGGAATGGCGTCGAAGAGCTCGTTGGCGGCGAGCAGGGTAAAGCCTGCCGGGACATCATTGAAGTCGGAATGCCAGGAAACCTTGTCTCCATGGTCGGCAAGCGTCTGCCGCTGAAACTCCTGCAGCCGATCGCTGGTTTCGACCAGGTGTACGCTCATGGCGTCATAAAGCGGCGGCGCGAGCTTGCTGATGACGCGCAGCATGTCGGCCATCATCGTGCCGCGGCCGGGGCCTATCTCGACCAGTTGGACCTCTGAGGGTGCGTCGTGGCGCTGCCAGGCATGCACCATGAAGATGCCGATCATCTCGCCGAAGAGCTGGCTGATTTCGGGCGCGGTGACGAAATCGCCGACGCTGCCGAAGGGTTCGCGCGTCTTGTAATAGCCGTGTTGCGGATCGGCGAGACAGAGCGAAAAGTAGTCGGTGATGCTGACCGGTCCGTTTGCACGGATAATGGCTTTGATTTTTTCGCCGAGCGGGGTCGTCATCATTTGGTCTCGCTAGTGCATGATTCCGAAAAATATAAGGCAGTTTTCGGAAGGATCACGCGATATTTCACCCTGAGATCAAGCCGTCTGCCTGGCGGCGGCATGGTGGGCGCGAATGACTGCCCAGAGGCCGATCGCGACCATCGGCAGGGACAGCACCATGCCCATGGTCAGCCAGCTGGTGCCGAGGAGGTAGCCGAGCTGTTCGTCGGGCTGACGGAAGAACTCGACAAAGATGCGCGAGAAGGCGTAGCCGATGACGAAAACGCCGCTGATGGTGCCGGGCTTCTTCAGCGCCAGAGCCCAGCGCGTCAGAATGAAGAGGACGATGAAGAGGACAATGCCTTCGACGCCGGCCTCGTAGAGCTGGCTCGGATGGCGCGGATCAGGGCCAGCCGGGCAGATGCCCTCATGGGCGGCAATGAGATGCGGGCTGCAGAAGACCATGGCCCAAGGGACGTCTGAAACCCGGCCCCAGAGCTCGCCGTTGACGAAATTGGCTATGCGGCCGAAGAAAAGGCCGATAGGGGCGACGGCGGCGACGATATCGAACAGGCCCCAGACCGGGATCTTGTTGCGTTTGGCGAACAAGAACATGGCGATGGTGGTACCGATCAATCCGCCATGGAAGGACATGCCGCCTTTATTGATCTGAATCGCGCGGATCGGCTCGGCGAGCACGTTGTCCAGATCGTAGAACAGGATATAGCCGATGCGGCCGCCGAGAACGATGCCCAAGGCGACCCAGAGGATGAAGTCGTCCAGATGCTCGCGCGTCATCGGAGCAGTATCGTTCACCCAAAGCTTGCCATCGTCGACCAGCCGCCTGGCATAGAGCCAACCAAGCAGGATGCCTGCGACATAGGCGAGACCGTACCAATGAATGGGCCATGACACGATTGAAAAGGCAATCGGATCGATATCGGGAAACGGCAGGATGGCGGCGAGGTTGGCGGATGTCAGCAAGATTGTCAGATCCGTTAGAGCATGGTTCGCAAAATTGCGATGCGATTCTTGGACAAGAGCATGCTAAATCCAATGTGGCCGGAAGATGGCGTTCGGTATTGAAACGGTCAAGTCGATTTTCGTTAGTCTTCCGTCATGGCCGGGCTTGTCCCACCCTATCTCAATTTGCTTGCATCGAACTCTCGGAAATCCTACCTCATCCCTATCTGGCCCCTATAGGATGTTATTCACGTTCGGGGCTGACGGCCGCAAGGAGACTGCAATGAGCACTGGACCGAACCGTATCATGGACGAATTCGCCAAGTTGATGACCGATGCCGCCGGTGCTGCCCAGGGCGTGCGCCGCGAGATCGAGACGGCTTTCAACGCACATGCCGAACGCTGGCTGAACAGCCTCGATATCGTCAAGCGCGAGGAGTTCGAAGCCGTTCGCGAAATGGCGATCAAGGCGCGTGACGAGAACGAGGCGCTGCTCGCCAGAATCGAGGCGCTGGAAGCGCGTCTTTCCTCGAAAAGCAAGTAAGCGCGATTAATTTTGCGATAAATCGGTGTGGCAGGCCTCTGCCACGCACTTTTCCTCTAAAATTTTCGGCGATTTATCCACCTGTGGACACTGGCAAAAAAGCCAATCGCCAGAGTCGCTTATGACTCCCTTCTGAATAGACATCGGAAGAGCTTTCCACAGCGCCTTTGTCCAAAATCTCCCTTCAGGGGCTGGCATGCCGGGCATGCCGTTATACACTGATTTTAAATGATGATTCGAAACGGACTTGGTAAGCTCCGGGCAGGGTGGATGCGTTAGTCTGGCAGCCGTTCAACATCATCCCGAAGATGTTTCCGGAGTAAAACAGTTTGCGTTCTCTCAATGTTGAAGCACGCGAAAGCTGCATTCGTTCCGGTCAAGAAGGTGCTGCATGAGCCTTATGGAAATAGAAGTCGAACGCCAGTCAAATCCGGTCGATATGATCGAGTTCGTGGCCGCCAATAACGACTGGTCGTTTGAGCGGTCGGGCGAAGACGAAATCGCCATGACCGTCGAGGGTAAATGGACGGACTATCATGTATCCTTCTCCTGGATGGAGGAGTTCGAGGCGCTGCATATCGCCTGCGCTTTCGACATCAAGGTCCCGGATATCCGCGCCAACGAAGTCATCAAGCTTCTGTCCTGCGTCAATGGGCAGGTGCTGATGGGTCATTTCGACCTGTGGCGGCAGGAGGATATCGTCATCTTCCGGCAGTCGCTGCTGCTTTCCGGCGGGGCCGAGCCGACCAACCGGCAGGTGGAAGTGCTGCTGTCCAACGCTCTTGACACCTGCGAGGCCTATTATCAGGCTTTCCAGTTCGTCGTATGGTCGGGTCTTGACGCAAATCGCGCCATGGAAGCTGTACTGTTCGAAACCGTGGGCGAATGCTGATATGACGACTGAGGCATCCTCGAGCGCTCTCGCATCTTCCGGGGCCATCATCCTGATTGGCGCTGGTAATATGGGCGGCGCGATGCTGACGGGTTGGCTGAAAAACGGCGTGCCGGGTTCCTCGGTGACCGTGGTCGATCCCAATCCGTCTGAGACGATGCTGAAGCTGATTGCCGATGCCGGTGCAAGCCATGTCACTGGTGTTCCCGCTGGCGTCACCGCGGGTGTTCTCTTTGTTGCGGTCAAGCCGCAGGTTATGGATGTGGTGCTTCCGCCCTTCAAGGACATTGTCGGGCCGAATACGGTGGTGGTATCGATCGCTGCCGGCAAGACGCTTGCCTTCCTCGAAAAGCATCTTGGGAAAGCGGCGATGGTGCGTGCCATGCCGAATACCCCGGCCATGGTCGGTCGCGGTGTTACCGGCGCCTTTGCCAATGCCGAGGTCGGCGAAGGTCAGCGGCAGTTGGTGCATGATCTTCTGAAAGTGTCCGGCCCGGTCGAGTGGGTGCCGGAAGAGGCCGATATCGATGCCGTGACGGCGGTGTCCGGCAGTGGACCGGCCTATGTTTTTTATCTCGTCGAGTGCATGGCGGAAGCGGGCCGGAAGCTTGGCCTGCAGGCGGACCTCGCCATGCGGCTCGCACGGGAAACTGTCGCGGGGGCTGGTGAATTGTTGCATCAGTCCCCCGATGACGCTTCGCGACTGCGCCAGAACGTGACGTCTCCCGGCGGCACGACGGCCGCCGCCCTTGCCGTCCTGATGGCCGAAGGCGGCATGCAGCCGCTGTTCGATGAGGCGCTGGAAGCGGCGCGCAAGCGCGCGCAGGAACTGGCCGGCTAAATTTCCACGACCAAGAGGGTATGCGTATGGCGGAAGAGATCACCTATGGCGATTTCGAGCGGGTGGATATCCGTGTCGGGACGATCATCGAGGCAGAGGCTTTCCCGGAAGCGCGCAAGCCGGCTTACAAGCTGAGGATCGATTTCGGACCGGAGATCGGTATCAAGCGCTCTTCGGCGCAGATTACGGTGCATTATACGCTGGAGAGCCTTATCGGCCGCCAGATCCTTGCCGTCGTCAATTTTCCGCCGCGACAGATCGGCCCTGTCCGCTCCGAAGTGCTGACTCTCGGCTTCGAGGATGAAAATGGCGCCATCGTGCTTGCCGCCGTGACCCAGCCGGTGCCGAACGGCAGGAAGATGATGTGATTTTGGCCTTCTCCCCGCTGGGGCGAAGGTCTTTTAGTGAATATCCCGCGACACCGGGTCCGTCAGGCTGAAATCCAGAAACTCCGCTTCAAAACCTTCGCGTTGCGGTGAGCAGAAGGCAGGGCCGACCGAGACCTCTTCCAGGGCCGGATCGAACCAGGCGAGCCGGGCCATACGCCACTCGCTCATCTTATCGGTGCGGTACTGGATGAAGAGCGCGTCGCCGTTGCGTGTCACTCGCACCGACATGGCGTCGAACCCGTGATCGAGCCGGAAGGCGGACCAGTCGGAATTGCCGTTGGTGACCACGACGCTGAAATGCCTGGCGCCGTCGGTATATTCGATCCCGCATTTCATCCAGTGCGTGGCGTCGTGGCGGACCATCAGGCCGGCCTGGTCGTAGAGTTCGCGATATTGCCCGATGAAGGTGATTTCGGCGGTGAAGTCGCCTCGACGCGGCCGGCCGAGGAAATGGCCGTTGTCGCGGTGAAAGCCGTAATAGGTTTCCTGCCAGAAATCGGTCTTGTCGCCGGAGCGGACGAGCAGACGCCCCTGGTTCATTTCCCAGACGGGCGGCGGATTCAGCCAATGCATGTCGTTGATGTCAATCGGCATGTGCGTCCCTTCAAGCAGGAATGCGGATGGTGGCGCGCAGGCCGCCGAGTGGGCTGTCGCCGAGCGTGACGTTGCCGCCATGGCTGCGGGCAATATCGCGGGCGATCGCCAGGCCGAGGCCGGTGCCGGAATTATCGAGATTGCGCGCCTCGTCCAGCCGGAAGAATGGCTTGAACACGTCTTCGCGCGCATTGACGGGAATGCCGGGACCGTCGTCGTCGAAAATGACCGTCAGCCACTTGGCGCTGTGCTTGGCGTCGACGCGCAGCGTCTGGGCATAGCGGCGCGCATTGGAGGCAAGGTTCGTCACCAGCCGCGCGAAGGCGTTCGGGCGGACGGAGATTTCATCGTCGCCGTCGATCGAGTAGGTCATGGATTTGCCGTGGAGAGAGAAGTCCTGCTCGACCTTGTCGAGAATATCGCTGAGATGCAGCGTGCCGACATCCTCTTCCGCCTCGCCACGGGCGAAGGCCATGTAGCCCTCCAGCATGCTCTGCATGTCCTCGACGTCCTCGCTAAGGCCCACAAGGTCCGGATTTTCGCCGACGAGGGCGAGCTGCAGCTTGAAGCGGGTGAGCACGGTGCGCAGGTCATGGCTGACGCCGGAGAGCATTGCCGTGCGCTGCTCGATCTGGCGCTCGATGCGCTCACGCATCAGGATGAAGGCGAGGCCGGCGCGGCGGACTTCGTCAGCACCGCGCGGCGAATAATTCTCCAGCCGCTGGCCCTTGCCGAAACTTTCGGCGGCCTGCGCCAGTGCCAGGATCGGTCGGATCTGGCCGCGCAGGAACAGAACGGCGATGCCGATCAGCACCAGCGAGGTGCCGACCATCCAGAGAATGAAGATGTGGGTGTTCGAAGCATAGGTCTGGCTGCGCTTGGCAAAGACGCGCAGCACCTTGTCCGGCAGCTTGACGCGGATTTCGACAAGGCTGGAATTGCCGAGTGTGTCGACCCAGAACGGCAGGTTGATCTGGTCGCGGATTTCGTCGCTGAGAATGCTGTCGAGGATCGAGAAGAACGGCTTTTCGCGCGGCGGCGGCAGCTCGCCGCCCGGCTCGATCGAGATGGTGAGATCGAGTTTTTGCCGGGCTATCTGCGTGACAGCCGAATAGTCGGCATCCTGCGGATAGGTTTCGATGATCGAAATGATGGCGGCGATATCGCGTGTGGTCGCCATCGACAGGCGCTGCGTCACCATCTGCCAGTGGCGTTCCATGAAGACGACGGTGACGACCGCCTGCAGGATGATCATCGGCAGGATGAAGATCAGCAGCGAACGTGCATAGATACCGGTCGGCAGACGTCGACGCAGCCAGCGCGACAGCCATCGCATGCCGTTGGACGGCGGGTGGTCCTGATCGCGCCTGATCGAGTCGAATGTCACCATCGCCGCTGGCCCTTGAGACTTGATATCAATCTATGCTCAGGCGGTAGCCGATGCCACGCACCGTCTGCAGCCAGATGGGATTGGCCGGGTCGTCCTCGATCTTGCGGCGCAGGCGGTTAATCTGCACGTCGATCGTGCGCTCGCCGACTTCGGCATCGCTGCCGATCAACTCGTGGCGCGGAATGGTGTCGCCGGCGCGCTTGGCAAAGAGCAGCATGATTTCCTGCTCCCGGTCGGTCAGGCGGATGAGTTCCGAGGCTCTCTTCAGCTCCTTGCGGGTCAGCGAGAAGGTATAGGGGCCGAACATCACCTGTTCGATCTTCGGCGAGTCGGCCGGAGCATTGCGGCGGAGGATATTGTTGATACGCAGTACCAGTTCGCGCGGATCGAAAGGCTTCGGCAGATAGTCGTCGGCGCCGGCTTCCAATCCGGCGATGCGCGCATCGGCTTCGGCAAGGGCGGTCAGCATGATGATCGGGATGTTCTTGATGGCGCGCAGGCTAGACGTCAGCACGATCCCGGATTCGCCGGGCATCATCACGTCCATGATGATCAAGTCGAAGTCCAGCCCCTCGAGCTTGCGACGGGCCTCGGCGCCTTCGGCGGCGACCGTCACCCGGAAACCCTTTTCCATGAGATAGCGATTGAGAAGGGCGCGGATACGCGTGTCGTCATCCACGACCAGGAGATGCGCCGCATCATCGGAAATTGCTGTCTTTGTCGTCATTCAATCCGTCTCGATCTTGTTTTATCTATTTGATTGAGATGATCTTATCCCAAACCCGCTTCGCGGTTCTCCGGTTCGAGATCATGTCTTAGTCCTGCATTCCCCTCAGGAACCGTTTGACGCTTTCGCGCGTCGCGTCGGACGCGCCTTCGAATGCCCGTTCAATACGGCGTGATTGCGGCTCCGCCAGCGCCAGCGCCAAATCGCGGCCGGCCTGCGTCGGATACAGCTTGCGCTGACGACGATCCTCCGGCCCGGCCACCTGACGAATATAACCCGAATCGATCAATTGCTTGAGAACCCGCGCCAAACTCTGTTTGGTGATCTTCAATGTTTCCAAAAGGTCCGCAACCGTCATGCCGGGTTCGCGGTTAACGAAATGGACGACGCGGTGATGTGCTCGCCCGAACCCGCTCTTGTCCAGGATCTGGTCCGGATCGGATACGAAGTCGCGATAGGCAAAGAAAAGCAGCTCGATGATTTCGAAATCGATGATCCCGACATTTTGCATCGGCGCGGCCAGTAGCTCCGGTTTTGCCGCTTTTTGATTCACCTGCCGTGTCACCTTGGCATTTCCTTTCCTGTTTCGGGGCAACGGGGAAACTTGCGCAAAAATATGTCAGCTTTATTGACGTATTTTTGCGTCACTGCAAGTTTCCTGAATCTTTTGCAGCCTGGACGGATAGCCATAAATGGAAACTAGACCGGGCTTGGCAAAACTCCAACAGGTCTCATGCCCTCCCACGTACTTTGTGGAGAAAATGCGGCGGAACAACAACCGGCAGTCATGGGGCTTAGATGCGACTGGCTGTGGGGGATGCAAGGGCGATGCTACGACTATCGTAGCGAGATAGCAGAGGTGACGGGCACATTATCGCTTCGCGCCGGCAAGCGATCAGCGAAAGCCTGACGAGTCACCATACAGCAAGAAGCTGCCCGACTGCCGCCGCCGTCGAGCAAAATCGCAGAATACTCAAGGAAAGCCGGATGCGGTTTCTTCCCGCCCGGCTTTCCTTGATCTGATGTGCTCGTCTTACTTACGGCCGAGCACTGCGCCGACGATTGCCGAGAGTATGCCGCCAGCGACCAGTGAGGAGAGGCCCTGTGCGATATAGCCGGTCAGGGCTTCGCTGCCGATCAGGTTGAGAATGAGGCCGCCGCCGAGACCGCCGACAGCGCCGGCAATCGTCCTGGCGACGAGATTGATCCCTTCCTGCTTCAAAACGGCGCTGGCGCCGTTGCCGCCGATCGCGCCGGCAACCAGTTGCGTGATGATAGGCCCTAAACTTTCCATGATCAGCCTTCTCCCATTGTACCGGAAGCCATTTCCGGATGCCGTCGCGCCGCGCCCCGGATCGAGCCTTGGGAGTGGCGATAATCCTAATTTATATAAGAATTACATCATGCATCGACTGGTGGAAATAGAAAGGCAACTCAAACGGGAGAAATCTGCAATAATTCGGGGGAAAAGTCACATATGAGGGAAGGCGGCCATGCAGCCGCCCGTGATTTCGACGTATTGCTGCCGCCGCAACGCGAATCAGCGATAGACATAGACGATGCGGCGCGTGTCGGGATCGACCAACACCGGCAGACGATTTAACTCGACATAGCTGTATTGGTAGTCCGGTATCCGGTGAACGGTCACGCTTTCCGGCAAAGTGGCACCAACGACGACGTCACCGCGCAACTGAACCGTGTCGACCGGATTGTCCGTGATGTAGGTCTCCACCTCGCTTGGCGGCGTGATCGCAACGACATCGCCGCCGCTCTGGCCGACAGGGCCGAGCAATTCGTCATTCGGCCCTGGCTGCGCCGTCTGGATGCTTCCGGTGCTCGTTGGATCGGTCTGTTGGTAGATGATGGTCGGGACGCCGAGATCGTCGCGATGTTCTTCGACTACCAGCGTATTGCCGTTTTGCTCGACGTTGAGATATTGAGCATAGACCCAGCCGCGCATGCCGTTGACGTCGACGCGGCACCACCGGCTGCCTTGGATGCAGCCGTCAAGCGTAGCCTCGGAGCCACGGGTTGCCATGCCGACAGTGGGATATTGCGGGCCAGGGCCAGAGCGAACCTCCATGTCGGTGGCTGTGGTCGCAGACATTTCGGCCTGCGCCAGTCCGGCGCTTCCGAGGAGAACGAGGCCGGCGAGCAGCAGGTTTTTCTTCGAGGACATTGGCTTTCTCCTTTTTGCATTGAGAGCCTAGGAGCAAACGCCGCGAATGCTTCGGTGTTCCGCCCGATGGATATGTCGATTGATGCGCCATGGAAGAAATTTTCCCTAAGCATCGGGTTCTGCTTCCGCTTTCGGAGAATTCGCGACGCCCTGAATTTTCGATGACGGTCATCGGAGTTCGGCCTGCCGTCCTTGTCGCCTGGGCATTTTGAGGAAAAGGGGCTGTTTTGGCCAATATTTGTGATTATACCGGCAGGACGGACATCAAACAGACGAGGCGCTTTATGGGCATGCTCCAGGCCGGCATCATTCCGGTGACACCCTTCGAACAGAATTGCACTATCCTGTTCGACCCGGAGACGAACGAAGGGGTCGTGGTCGATCCTGGCGGCGATGTCGATCTTATCCTGCAGACGGTTCGTGAGAACAACATCACGCTGAAGGCGATCTGGCTGACACATGGTCACATCGACCACGCCGGCGGAGCGGACGAAGTTCGTGAAGCGCTTGGCCTGGAAGTCATCGGTCCACATGAGGATGACCTGACGCTGCTGCAGGACATCGAGGGTAAGGCAGAGATGTTCGGCATAGAGGGCGTGCGCAACGTCGTGCCGGATCGCTTCCTTAAGGATGGCGACAAGGTATCCTTCGGCGAGCATGAGTTCGAGGTCTTCCATTGCCCCGGTCATGCGCCGGGCCATGTCATCTATGTCAACAGGAAGCAGAAATTCGCGCATCTCGGCGACGTGCTGTTCCACGGCTCGATCGGCCGTACCGACCTGCCGGGCGGCAATCATCAGCAGTTGCTGGACTCGATCCGGGACAAGGTATTTCCGCTCGGCGATGATGTCGGCTTCATCTGCGGCCATGGCCCGGGCGGCCAGATCGGCGAGGAGCGCCGGACCAACCCCTTCCTGCGCGGGCTCTAGGATCAAAAAAAGCGCCGCGGGAGGCGGCGCTTTTTATCGAGACCACCGATACGTCGATCAGTCGGCCGTGCAGAAATGACGCATGCCATCAAAGCCGACATAGGTGCCGCTGCGGCCATCGAAGCTTCTGTAGCGATCATAGCAATAGCGCATCCATTGCGATGACCAGGGGCGCAGGCCGGCGGTTGCCGGAGCGTAATAGCTGACATCGCGCTCGACATAGACGCGGCGCGGCGGTGCGCGATAGTAATAGGGCGGGGGCGGTGCGTCATAGTCGGGATCGACGTAGACCGGGCCTGGCTCGACATAACGCGGCTGGCTGGCGATAGCGGAGCCGACGATCAGGCCGGTGGCAAGGCCCGCGGCGCCGCCCAATACCCAACCGTCGCGGTGATGCCAGCGATCGTCGGCCGAAGCGGCTGACATGGAGGTCAGCGTCAATGTTGCAGCCATGGCGGACATGAGGAGGGTTTTGCCGAGCATGTTCATTCGTCTATCCTCTGAACGGGAGCGGTAGAACCGTCGTTCCCAATCTTGCATTGGGGGATAAACTAGGCACGGCAAGCTGAATGCAGACTGAATGACAAAACCCGGCATCTCTGCCGGGCCTCAACTCGAATGATAGCCGTCAGGCTTTTCAGCCGGCAATCTGGAGATTGACGGCCTTCGGTCCCTTGCCGCGGCGATCCGGTTCCGTGTCGAAGCTTACCTTCTGGTTTTCCGACAATCCTGCCAGACCAGAAGCCTGTACTGCGGAGATGTGTACAAAGATGTCAGCGCCACCCTTGTCCGGTTTGATGAAACCGAAGCCCTTATCGGTATTAAAAAACTTTACAGTGCCAGTCTCGGCCATGCGTCAGGTCCTTTTCTCTCTGCCCACCATCCACACGGGCAGCATTGCTGTATTGCCCTTGCGGGCGCTCGCAGGCAGTTCTCGCAATTTGAAGGAAAAGGTCCCCTATACCTCGGCGTGGTCACGAAACGATATCCGCGTATCATTTCTCGACCAGGCTGACCGGAATATTAGCGTTCCCGGCGCGCACTTTCTTAAGGACTTTCCATGCTTTAAAAATGCCCGAACACCGTTGAGAGTGCTGTGTTTATCGGGAATTGGCAAGTAAAAGTTTTTAATGTCCTAAAAGGGGCGTATTGCTGTTATGCGCGCGTGCTAAGGCGATTCGCAAATTTTCCCTCATGCGAAATGGATTTCCAAGGTTTTTGTATCGTTTGCGATATAAGTTTGGCGAAATTTTCCCAAATGACGGCCTCGAGATACGTCTTTCGGGTCATTTAAAAAAATCTAACGGAAGCGGTCTGGCACAGCCATGACGGGCATTTCCAGCGGCCTTTTATGCGGTGACGCTGCGCCGGCGCTTGAGCTCGGGCACCAATTCCACTGCAAGCATCGCGCTGAACATCAGGGCGCAGCCGGCATAGCCGAGTGGCCCCATGGTTTCGCCGAGCAGCAGCGCGCCAAGGGACGCGCCGAACAATGCCTCTGAAGAGAGGATGATCGCCGCTTGCGGGGCGCTCGTATAGCGCTGGCCGATGACCTGGAGCGCGAATGCAAGGCCGGACGAAAATATCCCGACATAGAGAATTTCGCCGAGTGCGGCCCCGATGGCGGCAAAGCTGATGGGCTCGACCAGTGCGGCGACGATGAGGGCAAGGACAGCGGTGACGGCGAATTGTGCGGCGGAAATGCCTAGAGGCCGATCGGTTTCGCGAACCGACACGCCAGCAAGGGTGATTTGCGCAGCCCAGAAGACGGCGCAGACGACGGTCAGCAAATCACCTGATGTAAGCCGGGACAGAGAGCCGCCGGACAGCAGATAGATGCCGCTCAGCGCCGTCAACGCTGCCGGCCAGATGATCCAGTGCGGCTGCCGGCGCAAAAACACGACGGCGATCAGCGGAACGAAGACGACGTAAAGGCCGGTGATGAAGCTGGAATTGGTGACACTGGTCGTCAAGAGCCCGAGTTGCTGCGTTGCCGCGCCGCCGAAGAGCGCGATACCGATGCAGAGAAAGGAGAGCCAGTTGCCGCGCGTGAGAGGTTTTTCGGCCCTCCGGTTTTCCATCCAGACAAAGGGCAGGATGACGATGGTGGCGACGGCAAAGCGCAGGCCGATGAACCAGAACGGCCCGATCGCCTTCATCGCTGTCGACTGCGCGACGAAACCGCCGCCCCAGATAGCGGCGGCCAGCAACAATACCAAGTTCGCTTGTATGCGCGTCATCGACAACCTGCGGGAGAAGGAAGCAACGGAGGGAAGATGACGGTGCGTTAGCAGTTGCTTTTCTCCGGGGCAAGGGTGAAAGGCTGACCGCCCGCGGCAAATCCCGTCGTTAGTTCGCTGCTCTCGAAACACGCAATAACGCGCCGTCATCTTCATCCGTGGTGATCAGCAGCGCGCCATCCGGTGCGACGACGATATCGCGCAGTCGGCCGAAATCACCTGAGAACAAGCGTTCTCGCTCGATCATCTTGCCACTGCCGTCACGATCGAGACGTGAGAGAAGCTCGAATTTCAGCGCGGTAACCAGGAAGTCGCCGTTCCATTCGGGAAACATCTTGCCGCGATAGACGGCGATGGCCCCGGGCGCGATCGATGGATCCCAATAGAAGATCGGTTGTTCCATTCCCTCTTTCGCCGTGCCGACCCCGATCTTGGTGCCGATATAGTTGCGGCCATAGGAAATGACCGGCCAGCCATAATTATTGCCTGCTTCCGGTGTGTTGATCTCGTCGCCGCCTCTGGCGCCATGCTCAGCCGTATAGAGCTTGCCGTCTACGGTATCGAAGGTGATGCCCTGGGGATTGCGGTGGCCCTTGGACCAGATCTCCGGTTGGGCCTTGGCGCCGTCCTTGAAGGGATTGTCGGCTGGAATGCTGCCGTCGGCCCGGATATGGATGATCGAACCGGCGTCGTCATGGAAATCCTGGGCGCGATCCTGCTCGCCGCGATCGCCGAGGCCCACGAACAGGCTGCCATCCCTGGCGATGGCGATGCGCGAGCCGTATTGGATGTTGCCGGACGAGAGTTTGTTCATCAGGAAGATGCGCTTCACATCGGTCAGCCGCCGCTCGTCCGACGATAGAACAGCTCGGAAGACCGCCGTGCCTCTGCCGCCGCCCTCGGAAATGGAGGCGGTAAAGAAGATTGTGCGGTTGCTGGTGAATTTCGGATCAAGTGCAATGTCGAGCAACCCTCCCTGGCCACGGGCATGGACTTCGGGTACCCCGGCAAGCGGCTCCGATACCTTGCCGTTGCGGATGATACGGATGTTCCCCACTCGTTCCGTCACGAGATAGGCGCCGTCTGGTAGCGCTTCCACGGCCCAGGGGTGATCGAGCCCGCTCGCGATGGTCTCGACCTTGACAGCGACCTTCTGCGTGTTGACGATCTTCGCCGGGTCGGCGAGGGCAGCGCTTGTCGCCAGCATGGCAGACGCTGCAAAAGCAACGGAAAATCCCGCTCTGTGAAAACGCATCGAACCATTTCCTCCGTGGCTAGAATAGCCTACACAACGTGGGGTAGGCGGATCGCGGTTCAAGCGCGTCAGAGTGTCGATAACGTCATTGTGTCCGCCCTTGCCGGTATCCGCGATATGGCCCATCGACCTATGTGTGACGACGCCATCGTCCAAAACATGGCTTCCCCGAACATTGTGGCCAATGGATACACGATAAAGGTGTGAGAAGTGCACCTCTGCCGGATCGAAACGGATGCCGAAGGAATTTCGCGATGCTAATTGATGACGGTTGAGATATATGCTTATATTATTGATTTAAATGAAGTATTTCGAGGGAGCTGAGAGATTGAATCAGGCCCTTCATAAAATGATTCATCCGCCGATCGGCTGTTTGCACCCGCCGATCGTCTTTGTTTGTTTCACTTAAGGCGTGTAAGAGGCTCCCTTTGGGAGAATGAAAGGCGTATAGCGGTCCAGCGATGACGTGTGGCGCACTGTCTACGCGCGCGCGAAATAACGTCACTGTGACGCCTTTCTGCTTGAAACGGCGGCCTACATTCGACATAGAGCTTAGCGCAGAAATCTGGTCCACAGGCTTTCTGCCCATTTCAACCGAATAGGACCGATCATCATGGCCTTTCTTGCCGACGCCCTTTCCCGTGTAAAGCCTTCTGCCACCATCGCCGTTTCCCAGAAAGCGCGCGAGCTGAAAGCAAAAGGCCGCGACGTGATCGGCCTCGGCGCCGGCGAGCCTGATTTCGATACGCCGGACAATATCAAGAAGGCCGCCATCGACGCGATCAATCGCGGCGAGACGAAGTACACGCCGGTTGCCGGCATCCCCGAGCTGCGCAAGGCGATCGCCGCGAAGTTCAAGCGCGAGAACAATCTCGACTATGCTCCCGAGCAGACCATTGTCGGCACGGGTGGCAAGCAGATCCTGTTCAACGCCTTCATGGCAACGCTGAACCCTGGCGATGAAGTCATCATCCCGACGCCTTACTGGGTGTCCTACCCGGAAATGGTGGCGCTGTGCGGCGGCACCCCGGTTTTCGTCGAGACGACACAGGCCAACGGCTTCAAGCTTCAGCCCGCTGATCTCGAAAAGGCGATCACGCCGAAGACCAAGTGGTTCATGTTCAACTCGCCGTCGAACCCGTCGGGTGCTGCCTATACGCATGCCGAGCTGAAGGCGCTGACGGACGTGCTGGTTAAGCATCCGCATGTCTGGATCCTGACCGACGACATGTATGAGCACCTGACCTACGGCGATTTTAAATTCGCCACGCCGGTCGAAGTCGAGCCCAGCCTCTATGACCGGACGCTGACGATGAATGGCGTTTCGAAGGCCTATGCGATGACCGGCTGGCGTATCGGCTATGCTGCCGGCCCGCTGGTGCTCATCAAGGCGATGGACATGATCCAGGGTCAGCAGACCTCGGGCGCGACGTCGATCGCGCAGTGGGCAGCCGTCGAGGCGCTGAACGGTCCGCAGGATTTCATCCCGCAGAACAAGAAAATCTTCGAAGGTCGCCGCGACCTCGTCGTGTCGATGCTGAACCAGGCGAAGGGCATTTCTTGCCCGGTGCCGGAAGGCGCTTTCTACGTCTATCCGTCCTGCGCCGGCCTGATCGGCAAGACCGCACCGACCGGCAAGGTCATCGAGACGGATGAGGACTTCGTGTCGGAACTGCTGGAATCGGAAGGTGTGGCGGTCGTCCACGGCTCCGCCTTCGGCCTCGGCCCGAACTTCCGCATCTCCTATGCGACCTCGGAAGAGCTTCTCGAGGAAGCTTGCCGCCGCATCCAGCGCTTCTGCGGCGCTTGCAAGTAAGCAGCCTCAGCCAAGACAAATCAGAAAGCCCGCGAGTGATGGCGGGCTTTCTGCGTTTGTCGGTTTTAGAAGCGGCGCGGCTTCATCACTTGAGTCAAGTCTCTCTCAAACCGATTCCGCCGCCTACTCCAACCCTTTGAAATCACGCTCAAAGTCCCAATATCGTCAGCATGATGAAGGTGGCGAAGAGGATGAAATGGGTCATGCCTTCGATGGCATTGGTTTCACCGTCGTTGAGGTTGATGGCGGCGGCGATGAGGGTGATCATGATCATCACGGTCTGCACTGGCGTCATCGCCATGATGAAGGGCTGGCCGGTATAGAGCGCGATCCCCTCCATGACCGGCACGGTGAGGATGACGGTCGAGAGCGAGGCGCCCATGGCGATGTTGATCGTCGCCTGCATGCGGTTGCGCAGGGCCGAACGCAGCGCCGTCAGGATTTCCGGGGCGGCGGAAATGGTGGCGACGACGATCGCCGCGATCGCGGGCGGTGCGCCGCTATTCTTGAGGCCGACATCCATGAAGGCGGACATGAACTCGGCAAGTCCGCCGATCAGCACGACGCCGATCAGGATCGTGATGATGGAGGTCATCGTCGATTCCTCGCCGTGATGCTCCTCCTCGGCTCCTTGATGCTTTTCGATGCGCGGATAGCTGTAGCTGAAGAAATAGCTGTGCTTGCCGACCTGCATGCGCAGGAAGAGCGCATAAAGCGCGATCATCGCAACGATGGTGAAGGCGGAATAATAGTGCCATTTGGCCTCGGGGACGAATTCCGGCACGATCATCGAAATGCCCATGGCCGTCAGGATCATCACGCCATAGGACCTGCTGGAGTCGTCATTGTAGGGTTGCTCGCCGTGCTTCAATCCACCGATCAGGGCGGCGAGGCCGATGATGCCGTTGATGTCGAGCATGACGGCGGAATAGATGGTATCGCGCACCAGCGTCGGTGAGCTTTCGCCACCCATCAGGATCGCCAGCATGATGACTTCGACTGCGACGGCCGATAGCGTCAGGATCATCGTGCCGTAGGGGTCGCCGACCTTGACCGCCAGGATTTCGGCGTGATGGGCGACGCGCATGGAGGCGAGTACGATGGTCGCAACCAGCGCAGCGGCGGCCACCATCGATGCGGTCTGTCCCATCTCCAGCACGGAATGTTCGCTGAGATAGGCGATCACGCCGATTACCAACGCGATGATCAGGAATTTTTCCTGCTTCAGCCAATTCGATATAGCCAAGATCCCCACCTCGCGCGCCGATTCATTTTCGCACTCTAAACCAATGATTTTTCACATCAAGCACGTACGAGGGCGACAAAATTTGCAGTCGGCGGCGTTTAATGGAATACTGAGCTTATAGGTCTGCCCAATAAAATGTCGCGGCATCCTCGATACTCGTCTCAGATGGACCGCGGTCCTGCCGGGTGTGCCCGGCTCTCAAGGTCTTGGCAGATGAGAAGGAGGATATGCATGGTCAAGGTCACTTACGAAATCGTGCCGCATGACGGCGGATGGGCGTATCGATTTCGAGACGTCTATTCCGAGGCGTTTCCCAGCCATTCAGAAGCCGTGGAGGCAGCCCGGATCGTAGCGGCCGAGCAACAGGTCGGTGGCGATTCAGCCGAGATCAGTTGGCAGGACGAAAGGGGCAAGTGGCACGAGGAATATGCCGATGGCGGCGATCGACCGGAAACGGAAGTTGTCGACGGCAAGGTGCATTTCCCGCCAGTGGATACGGCGCCGGGTGCCTAGTTACGAACGTATTCCAGCAACCCCGCCACCAGCGCATCGAACGTCACGCGGCAGCGCGGCGATGTCTTGAGATTTTCGTGCATGGCAACCCAGGTGTCGAGCGGCAGTTCGATCTCGGGCAGCAGCCGAACAAGTTCCCCATCCCTTTTCGCAAGCGGTATTTGATAGAAGCCGATGCCGATGCCGGCGCGCAAGGCATTGTGCAGGGCAATGCTGTGATCGGACTTGAAGGTGAAAGAGACACCGTCAAGCAGGGGATAGCGCTTCATCATGGTGCGGATGTAAGCGGTCTGGCGGTCGAACCCGATCAGTTTATGCTGGTGCAGCTCTCTGATGTTCTTGGGTTCGCCATATCGTTCGAGATAATTGCGATGAGCGAATAAGCCGAGGGGGATGGAGCCGATATAACGCGCCAGCAACACATCCTGCGCGGGCGCGACCATGCGAACGGCGATATCGGCCTCGCGCTGCAACAGATCTTCGACGGCATCCGAAGCGGAAAGCTCGATAGTGAGGTCGGGATATGCTGCCTGCAGCCCGGCCAGGATCGGCGGCAGAACTTCCACGCCTATAACCTCGCTGGCACTGATGCGGACTGTACCGCTGACGCGGTCGCGGGAACTGGAAGCGACACGCAGAAGAGCGGCGGTCGTATTGGCCAGCGTTTCCGCATAGGGCTTCAGGGCGAGTGCCGCGTCCGTCGGCAACAGGCCTTGCTGCGAGCGGGTAAACAGCTCGGCGCCGATCGCTTCTTCCAGCGCGTCGATGTGGCGGCCGATGGTCGGTTGGGTAAGGCCAAGCTCTCGGGCGGCAGCCGAAAGCGAGCCGTGTTGCAGCACGGCGAGGAAGGTGCGGTAGAAATCCCAGCTAGGCTCCGATGTTGTCATAAATTTTTGTATATCATATGCATATTTTTTGGCAATTTCGTTTATTGCCGCTGCACGGCATAGTCACGTTATCAAAGTGATGGAGATGACGATGACTGAGCAGATGGAGAATGGAAAGACGGCTCTCGTACTGGGAGCCACTGGCGGCATCGGTGGTGCGGTTGCGCGGGGGCTGGCTGCTCGCGGCTGGCGCGTCCGGGCGCTAAATCGCAACGCTGCTGAGGCAGCGCGTCGTGAATCCGGTTTCGACTGGATACAGGGCGATGCGATGCAGGCAAGCGATGTGCTGAAGGCGGCGCATGGGGTCGACGTGATTGTGCATGCCGTCAACCCGCCCGGCTATCGCAACTGGGGGCAACTGGTTCTGCCGATGCTCGACAGCACGATCGCGGCGGCGAGGGCGGTCGGCGCGCGGATCGTTCTGCCAGGTACGGTCTATAATTTCGGGCCGGATGTGCTTCCCGATGTGACCGAGGACAGCCCGCAGCGTCCCCGGACGCGCAAGGGGGCGATCCGTGTCGAAATGGAGCGGCGGCTGAAGGTGGCGGCGGAGAATGGAACGCCCGTCATCATAGTTCGCGCTGGCGATTTTTTTGGCGAGCACGCCGGCAATAGCTGGTTAGCGCAGGGGATCGTGAAGGCTGGCAAGCCGGTGACGTCGGTGAGTTATCCGGGGAGGGCTGGTATCGGCCATCAATGGGCCTATCTGCCGGATGTTGCCGAAACGATGATCCGGCTGATTGAGAAGGGCGACGCGCTTCCCGCCTTTGCCGTTTATCACATGCGCGGCCATTGGGATGGCGATGGTCGGCAAATGATCGGTGCGATCGAGCGCGTGGTTGGGCATAGGGTGAAAGTGAAGGCTTTTCCCTGGTGGGTACTGCCGCTTGCCGCACCCTTCGTGCCGCTCATGAAGGAACTCCGCGAGATGCGCTACCTATGGAGCGTGCCGCTACAGATGAGAAACGACAGGCTCCTGGCCGTGCTCGGTGAGGAGCCGCATACGCCGATCGATGCGGCGATAAAGGCAAGTCTGATGGGGATCGGCTGCTTGCCGGCGCGATAAGGCGCGCCGTCAGGTTTGGAGTTCGGCGAGTGCGATCCGGGCGACGGTAAAATCCGACTCCGCGTTTTTCGTGTCGCCATCGCTGAGGAACCAAGTGGCGGAAAGGCCGGCATAGGCGATGATCCATTGCAGTAGTCGCTTTGGTTCCAAGGCGGCCTCGGCGCAGACAATCGGCAATTGTTTTTGCAGGCGGCCCGAAGCGGTTACGATGGGCAGTTCCGGATTGCAGAAAGTGTTGGCGAAATCGAAACCGCGTTCGCCGTGAACGCGCTTCGGGTCGATGGCGAGCCAGCCGCGAGGGCCGAAATCCAGGATGTTCTCGTGGTGGATATCGCCGTGGAGCACGGTAACGTCCCGCTGATCCGCCAGCAGACCCCGAGCCACTTCTGCGCAGGTGGCGAGCATGCCGCCATGTGCGCGCGCGGCCGGTTCCAGTTCGTGGAACCAGCGGTCGAGCGGCACGAGATCGGATGGCAATTCCGCCAGCCGTGGCGCATGCAGCTTCGCGGCCGTACGGCACATGATCCGGCTTGCCTCGTCATCGGCGCCGTCCATGGCCATGGTCAGCAGCGAGCCTGGTCCTGTCGCCCGTTCCAAAAGCGCCGCATCGTCATCGTGTTGATAGACGTAAGCGGCTCCGTCGCCCTCCCACCAGCGCAAGACCCTATTGCCGAATTTCTCGTCGATATTGAGCGCGACCTTCAACATGGCCGGCTTGTCGTGCCAGATGACAGGGAGGAGATGGCTGGAATGGGTAATGATGGGCTTGCCATCGGGTGTCAGCGACCAGCGCTTGAGGTAGGATTCGAACATGTCTGTAACTTTAGCGTTCATCGTTCAAAAAGAAACCCCGCCTTGCAGCGGGGTTTCTCAATCTCGACGAGAGCTGGTTGGCGCTAGGCTACTTCGTCCAGCGTCGGATAGTCTGCGTAGCCCTTTCCGCCGCCGCCATAGAGCGTTGCCTGGTCGAGGCCGTTGAGCGGGGCGTTTTCCTTTAGTCGGCGGACGAGATCCGGATTGCCGATGAACGGCTTGCCGAAGGCGACAACGTCGGCCCTGCCGCTGTCGACGGCTTCCTCGGCCAACTCGCGGTCGTAGCCGTTGTTGAGCATCCAGCCGGCCTTGCCGCCGGCAGCCTTGTAAGCAGCGTGCAGCGCGTCATAGTCGAAGGGCAGGAAGTCGCGCGCGCCACCAGTTGCGCCTTCGATGACGTGGATATAGGCGAGATCGTATTTTGCCAGGCCTTCGATGACATAGGTGAAAAGCGGCTGCGGCTGCGGATCACTGGCATCGTTTGCCGGCGTTACCGGCGAGATGCGGATAGCGGTGCGGCCGGCGCCGATTTCCTTGGTCACGGCGTCGACTACCTCGAAGAGGAAGCGAGCGCGGTTTTCGATCGAGCCGCCATACTGGTCGGTGCGGTCGTTGATATCCGCGCGCAGAAACTGATCGAGAAGATAGCCGTTGGCACCATGGATTTCGACGCCGTCAAAGCCGGCATCGATCGCCGCGCGGGCGGCCTTGCGGTAGTCTTCCACAATCCCCGGAATTTCGGAGGTTTCAAGTGCGCGTGGCTCGGAGGTCTCGGCAAAGTGGCCGCTGCCGTCCTTTTCGACGAGATAGGTCTTGGCCTTGGCGGCTCTGGAGGTCGACGAGACCGGTTTGCCGTCGTTCGGCTGCAGGCTGGTGTGGGAGATGCGGCCCACATGCCACATCTGCACGACGATCTTGCCGCCATTGGCATGCACGGCGTCGGTCACCTTCTTCCAGCCGTCGAGGGCGTCCTTGGTATAGAGGCCGGGCACGTCAGCATAGCCCTGGCCCTGATGGGTAATGGCGGTGGCTTCGGTGATGATGAGGCCCGCCGTGGCACGTTGGGCATAGTACTTGACATTCAGATCGTTCGGAACGGCATTGGGAGAGCGGTTGCGCGTCAGCGGCGCCATGACGATGCGGTTGGCGATGGCGATGTCGCCCAGCTTTGTCGGTTCGAAGAGTTTGGTCATGGGGGGTCCTTTTTTCTATGCGGATCGTTGGATGGAGGAGGGGTCGACGCGAGGGCGCAGAGGGCCAAGGCTATTGTCAGAGTTCCTTCTGCAAGGTCGCGAGGAATTCGGCGATGGTTTCCTCGTTGCGCTTGTAGAAGATCCACTGGCCAAGGCGCTTGGTGGTTACCAGCTCTGCGCGTTGCAATGTGCCGAGGTGGGCGGAGACGGTCGATTGCGACAGGCCGCAACGCTCGAACTGGCTGGCGCAGACGCCCAGCTCCAGCGGGTGCTCCTGGGTCGGAAAATGTGCGCGCGGGTCTTTGAGGTGATTGAGGATTTCGAGCCTGGCCGGATGGGCCAATGCCTTCAGTATCTCAGTCCTGTCCATTGCGCTTCCCTCACGAATATCGAAAGTCGACGATTTATGTATCGTCAGATTTCGATATATCAAGGTCTGCCGCCAGATATTATTTTACGTGGCGTATTTTGTTGCGTGCTCAGAAAATGGGCAAAAAAAGAGGGCCACCGGAATGAACCAGGGCCCTATAGGTGTGAAGGTCAAAAACCTCCAGAGGGGAACAGCTGCTGCGGTGGAACTGGGAGGAAAAGCCACCATGTGCATCAGCTATGGGCGTTATGATGCTAATTTGTGCACTGCGCAATGCTTTTTTGTGCATGGCAGTTATGCGTTGGCGGCGTTTGGCGAAAAAAGGCAAAAAAAAGGGCCTCCGGAGTAAACCAGGGCCCTATAGGTATGAAGGTCAAAAACCTCCAGAGGGGAACAGCCAATGCGGTGGAACTGGGAGGAAAAGCCACCGTGTGCATCAGCTATGTGCGATATGGTGTCTAAATGGGCATCCTTCAACTCTGTTTTGTGCATATCAGCCATGCATAATACGCGTAGCTGATATATTAGTTCAAAAAATCGTTGAATTTCCAATCATTTAGATCGGATTAGAAGTTCCAGTTCCGCGCCTTCGCAACGACAAAATCGCGGAAAACTTTAAGTTTCGCCGCATTTTTCATCTCGTCGGGATAGCAGAAATATGTGTCGAAGGACGGTACGTCGGCATTGATCGCGAGCTGAATCAGTCCGGGGTCGCGGCCAACGATGTAGTCCGGCAGCACTGCAATGCCGATGCCGAGCAGGCAGGCGCGCTTGATCGAGGTCTGGCTGTTGATCTGCAGATGCGGCAGGCGCTTGTTGTCCGACGAGCGGCCGGCGATCTCCAGCCAGTTGACGTCGAGAAGATAGTTCGGTGCCGGCTCGCCGAAGCTGATGATGCGATGGTCGTCCAGATCCTCCACTGACTGCGGCTCGCCGTAGCGGTTGATATAGGAGGGAGCGGCATAGACATGCATGTGCACGGTGAAGAGCTTGCGCTGGATCAGATCCGATTGCTGCGGCTGGCGCAGGCGTATGGCGCAATCCGCATGGCGCATATTCACGTCCAGCTCCTCGTTGTCGAGGATGAGCTGGATCTGCATGTCGGGATAAAGCTGCAGGAATTCCTGGATCTTGTCGGTCAGCCAGCCCTGGCCCAGGCCGACCGTCGTCGTTACGCGCAGCTTGCCGCTCGGCTTGTCGGTCGTCTCGGTCAATTGCATCTTGACCGTTTCGAGCTTCAGGAGAACGTCATGCGCGGTGCGGTACAGCAATTCGCCCTGTTCGGTCAGGATCAGACCGCGGGCATGGCGATGGAACAGCTTGATGCCGACATCCTGCTCCAATGCGCTGACCTGGCGGCTGATGGCGGATTGGGACAGATGCAGTTTGTCGGCCGCATGCGTGAACGATCCCGCTTCGGCAGCCGCGTGAAAAATACGCAGCTTGTCCCAGTCCAATGGCATGCCGCTTCCCCTCATCGGCTATATCACTCCGCAGCCACGGCGACGGGCATGTGCCCAGTCAAATAGCGTTCCGCCTCGAGGGCGGCCATGCAGCCCATCCCCGCTGCAGTGATCGCCTGTCGGAACGTATCGTCGGTCACGTCGCCGGCGGCATAGATGCCTTCGACGCTGGTCGCAGTCGAATCCGGCGCGGTCCAGAGGTAGCCATTATCCTTGAGCTTCAGCTTGCCCTTGAAAAGCTCGGTCGCCGGCGCGTGGCCGATAGCGACGAAAATACCGTCGATGGTCACGTCGGTGATGACGCCGGTGCGGGTGTCGCGCAGGCGCGCGCCGGAAACCGATGGCGGCATCGGCGGCTTGGCCGGTGCGCCGGTGATTTCGGCGACTTCGGTGTTCCAGAGAATCTTGACGTTCGGCTTGGCGAACAGTCGCTCCTGCAGGATCTTTTCGGCGCGGAAGGAATCGCGGCGATGCACCACCGTCACCGACTTGGTGATGTTGGAAAGATAGAGCGCTTCCTCGACGGCGCTATTGCCGCCGCCGACCACGATCACATCCTTGTTGCGATAGAAGAAGCCGTCGCAGGTGGCACAGGCGGAAACGCCGAAGCCCTGAAAATGCTGCTCGGTCTCGATGCCGAGCCACTTGGCCTTGGCGCCGGTCGCGATGATCAGCGTGTCGGCGGTCCAGACCTGACCGCTATCCGTGCGTGCAACGAAGGGGCGTTGATTGGTATCGACTTCGGTGACGAGGTCGTTGACGATCTCAGCGCCGACGTGCTTGGCCTGCTGCAGCATCTGTTCCATCAGCCACGGGCCTTGGATCGGATCGGCAAAGCCCGGATAATTTTCGACATCCGTCGTGATCATCAGCTGACCGCCCTGTTCCATGCCGGCGATCAGGACTGGCTCCAGCATGGCGCGCGCGGCATAGACGGCAGCCGTATAACCGGCGGGGCCGGAACCGATGATGAGCACCTTGGTGTGGCGGGCAGGCATAGTTTAAGTCCTTTCAATCTCAGCGCGTCGTGAATTTCAGCTTCAAAGGGGCGAAGCAGGCGATTTCACGATCTGCTGACCCATTTATGATTGCCGCATGCATTTATTCAAGGGCAGCCTTGCATTACCAACAGAGCAAATCTGCTTTGTGTAAGATTCGGTTACGCAAGCGAAACTTTCTTGCGAATTTCCTCGCTTTATATAGAAGCTGGCGATGGGGAATTAAAGAAAGGCCATAAAAGTGCTGCGAGCTGAACTCGACGCCATCGATATCAAGATTCTACGGGAACTCCAGCGCGACGGGCGCATGACCAATGTCGAGCTGGCCGATCGAGTCGGCATTTCCGCGCCGCCCTGTCTGCGCCGGGTGCGCAAGCTGGAAGAGGCCGGTATCATCGAAGGCTATCACGCCATGCTGAACAGCCCGAGGCTCGGCTTCGATCTCGTTGCTTTCTGCATGGTCGGCCTCAAGCATCAGTCGGAGGCCAACCTCAAGGCTTTCGCCAGTGCGACGGCGGAGTGGCCGCTCGTGCGCCAAGCCTGGATGGTGTCCGGCGACAGCGATTTCCTGCTGCATTGCGTTGCCGAAAATCTCACCCGCTTCCAGGATTTCGTCATCGAAGTGCTGACGGCCAACGAGCATGTCGATACGGTCCGCACCATGTTGACCATTCGGCAGGTGAAGAAACTCGGTCTCGTGGAGCTCTAAGGACATGGTGGACCGCCCCTGGCACCGAACGTTGGTCAAGCTGGGCGCGCGCATGCTGCTCGGCAGTTCGCGTGCTCACGCGCAGGACTGGTTTCCAGGGCTTGGCATTGTGCGCAAGAGCGGCGTGGGGGAGGTGTTCTACCACCGTGCCAAGGTCGCCGATCTCTCGAATAGCGATTGGCTGCGGGACGAGGCGAGCGAAAATATCTACATCGTCGGCTCCGGCCCATCGATCCGTGACTGCGATCTCACCGGCCTGGAGCCGAAAAGCGCCATCTTGCTGAACGGCGCGATCGGATTGATCGGCGAGCAGATTGCCACGCCGCTTGCCGTTGCCGTGGAGGATGAGCGTTTCGTCTGGCGGCATTCGGAGATGATGCGGCGCAGGATCAAGCCCGGCATGGTCTGCCTGTTTTCAGTCTCCGTGCTGCGGGCGATTTCGGAGCTGGACAGCCGTTGGTTGTCGGACAAGACGGTTATTCTGATAGACAATATCAGTAAGCCCTATGGCGCTCGCCGCCGCTTGATAGACGATCTTGGAAAGCTCGATTTTGTGCGGCTCAACGCAGCCGGTACCGCCGGTTTCTCCTTTGCCCCGGATCTGGGTGTCTTTCAGGGAGGCTCGGTCGCCCTGTCGGCGCTGCAATTCGCGCTTTATTGCTCACCCAAAACGATCGGCTTCCTCGGCATCGATATTTCCAACGCCGGCGAGCCACGTTTTTATGAGACGGGCGATGAAGCCGCTTTTTCCGGCATCGCGCGGGCCGAAGACCGGATCCTCGAACATTTTGTTCTGGCAAGAGAAATCGCGTCGGAGCGAGGCGTGACATTTGTCAACTATTCGCCGGTTTCGGCACTGTTGAAACATGGGTTCGGCTATGATGACAGGTTTGCCGCCGCATCGACGATCTGAGTTGCAGGGAACGGACGCATGGGTTGGCTGAAACCTAAGACTGCCGATGCCAAGAAACTGGCCATCGACCCGCCGCAGCCTCGAGAGGGCCGTCACGGGATCGCTATCGCCGTCTGCGTCAAGGACGAGGCGCGGTATATTGAGGAATGGGTGCGTTTCCATCGTGCCGTCGGCATTCGGCACTTCTATATCTACGATAACGGCTCGACGGATGAGACCCTGGCAATTCTGCGCGATCTCCTCGATGCCGACATGCTGACGATCATCCCCTGGGCTGGGCGAATGAAGGACGCGGGTACCGGAACGACGCTGAACGGCCAGGTTATCGTCTTTGCCCATGCCATCCTTAATTTCGGCGGCGCATATCGCTGGATGGCGTTCATCGATGTCGACGAATTTCTGCTGCCGAAGGAAGGGCGCACGGTCGAGCAGGCGCTTGAGGCGGCGGGGGATTTCCCGAATGTCTCCTTGCCCTGGCACATGTTTGCCACCAGCGGCCATGCGACGCCTCCCGGCGGTCCATTGACGCTGAACTACACGATGCGCGGCGCCGATCCGATGACACCTAAGGAAGATGTTCGCAATTTCAAATGCATCGTCGATCCTTGCGAGGTGACGGAAGTCAGCGTGCATCAGTTCCAGACTCGCGAATTCGGTGATCTCACGGCGAACGATGCCGGAAAGCGCTTCACGCGCCGGGCGCGGAAGTCGCCGGAGTTCTATTCGAATTGTTTCCTGCAGCTCAATCACTATTACACCAAGTCCCGCGAGGAGCTGATGGCGAAACTGGCGCGCGGGTGGGCCTACGATACCTCGCCGACCAAATATCGGGACAAGGTTCTGTCGATCGTCAAAAGCATCGAGGAGGATGTGGTCGAGGATCGCGCGATGATCGATTTCGTCGAGCGCAACCGCATCGACCTTGGTCAATAGCCCGGCGGTTCAGCCGAGTAGTTGCCGATAGATATCGCCGATCGCCGTTGCTTCCTTTTCCAGCGCGAACTCGCTGCGGATGTGACGCACGGCATTTTCGCCCTGCTGGAGCGCTTGATCCGGATTGGCCAGATAGAAGGCGATCGCCTTGGTCAGCGCCTCGCCATCGCCGGCGGGCACGATCGCGCCGGTTTCTCCCGGCACGATCATCTCGGCATAGGCGCCTGCGTCGGACGCGACGACTGCGGTGCGCGAGGCCATGGCCTCCAGCGGCGTCAGGCCGAAACCTTCATTGCGGGAAGGGGCGACATACAGCGTCGTGCGACGATACCAGGGCCTGACACTATCGACTTCACCCAAAAAGCGGATGCGGTCGGTAAGGCCGGCTGCGGCCACCATCTTCACCAGGTCGTCGGCGAAGCTGCGGTGTTCTGCCGTCACGCGGCCGCAGATGACGGCCGTCCAGTCCGGATAGCGGGGCAGAAGCTCGATCATCGCCTTGACGAAGAGATCGGTGCCTTTCTGGTGGCGGACGCGGCCGAAGCAACCGACAAGGTAGGTGCCGGGCAGGCCGCTGGCGGCCATCCGGTCGTCGGGCACTTCCGGCGGATGGAACAGCTTGAGGTCCACGCCATGCTGAATGACGGTATGCGGCACCTCAAGGAAACTGCCGGAGCGGGTGCTGGTGGCGATCACCGCATCCATGCGGCGGATCAGCCAGCGTGTATAGCCGGTGTGGCGGCGCTGGGCGGCCGAGGTGAAGACCAGTTTCAGCGGCATCCGCAGCACAGAGCGTAGCAGCAACCCGACCAGCATCTCATTGTTGCGGCGGGCATGCCAGACACGCACGCGATGGCGGCGTGGCGTTATCCAGAGACCGGGCAGCCGTGCCCAGCCGAGCCTCGGCAATTCTTCCGGCAAGCCCGGGCCAAGCGTGGCGATATGGCAGCCAA
The DNA here is from genome assembly GCF_000281735.1 of Rhizobium sp. AP16. Taxonomy (NCBI): domain Bacteria; kingdom Pseudomonadati; phylum Pseudomonadota; class Alphaproteobacteria; order Hyphomicrobiales; family Rhizobiaceae; genus Rhizobium; species Rhizobium sp. AP16. The sequence continues at coordinate 38,190 of NZ_AJVM01000077.1, forward strand.
GCTCGATCTGCTTCGGAATGAGCTGCACGATCGTTGATGTAACGCCGGAGAGCCGGCGTTTGAAATTCGTCGCGATGACCTCGATCTCGCTGAGATCGCTTGCATGCGATGAGTCACGATCGCGCACGGGCGATCAACCCCAGGAGATGGAGAGGATTTCGTAGGCCTTGGCGCCGCCTGGGGCGTTGACCTCGATGGAATCGCCGACTTCCTTGCCGATCAGCGCGCGGGCGATCGGCGAGGAAATAGAGATGCGGCCAGCCTTCACGTCGGCTTCCTGATCGCCGACGATCTGGTAGCTCTTCTCTTCCTCGGTGTCCTCGTCGATGAGCTTTACCTTGGCGCCGAACTTGATCTTCGAGCCGGACATCTTGGTGAGGTCGATGACTTCAGCGCGCGCCGTCAGGTCTTCGAGTTCGCCGATGCGGCCTTCATTGTGGCTCTGGGCTTCCTTGGCAGCATGGTACTCGGCGTTTTCGGAGAGATCGCCATGGGCACGGGCTTCCGAAATTGCTTCGATGATTCGCGGGCGTTCTTCCTGCTGCCGCCAGCGCAGTTCTTCCTGCAGCTTGACGAACCCGTTCTGTGTCATCGGTACCTTTTCAACCATTTTTCTTGTCCTTCACTCCCTGTACTGCGCTGTCGCAGACACAAAAGAAAACAGGTCCCGAAGCGGTACTTCGGAACCATGTTGAGCCATTATTCTGTCATCTATAGCAGATTGCGACAGCCGATTTCCAGAAAATTCGAAGACTTATGGCGAGGCTGATCTTGGTCAGCACTCGCCAGAGTCAGTTTTGCACAGCCAACGATCAGCAACTCGAAAGTAGCGGTCGCGGGCCTCGATCGCCTCAGAAATAGCTCTGCAGAGTCCGGACTTCGAGGTTGCCGGCCTTCAGCGCCTTGATCGCCATAGCGGCGGCTTCGGCACCGGCCATGGTGGTGTAGTAGGGCACCTTCTGCATCAGCGTTGCGCGGCGCAGCGACTTCGAATCAGAGATCGCCTTGTTGCTGTCGGTCGTGTTGATAACGAGCTGGACCTGGCGGTTGCGGATGGCATCCTCGATATGCGGACGGCCTTCCAGAACCTTGTTGATCTTGGTGGCGGCAATGCCCTGTTCGGCCAGATAACGCTGCGTGCCGCCGGTGGCGAGCACCTTGAAGCCCAGCTCGGTCAGCATGCGGATGGCGGGCAGGACGCGCGGCTTGTCGTCGTCGCGGACGGAGACGAAGACCGTTCCGTCACGCGGCAATTCGACGCCGGCACCGAGCTGCGACTTGGCGAAGGCCAGCGCAAAATCCGTATCCAGACCAATGACTTCGCCGGTCGAGCGCATTTCCGGTCCGAGTAGAATGTCGACGCCGGGGAAGCGGGCGAAGGGGAAGACGGCTTCCTTGACGGCGATGTGCTTGAGCTTGCGCGGATCCGGCTTTTCGCCATAGGCGGCAAAAACCGCATCCAGCTTTTCGCCGGCCATGACGCGGGCGGCGATCTTGGCGATCGGCGCACCGATGGTCTTGGCGACGAAGGGCACGGTACGCGAGGCGCGCGGGTTGACTTCGAGCACGTAGACGGTGCCGTCCTTGATGGCGAACTGCACGTTCATCAGGCCGCCGACATTCAGCGCCTTGGCCATGGCCTTTGCCTGGCGTTCCAGCTCGTCAATCATGGCAGGCGACAGCGTGCGCGGCGGCAGCGAGCAGGCCGAGTCACCGGAGTGAATGCCGGCTTCCTCGATATGCTCCATGATGCCGGCAACGTAGACGTCGGTTCCGTCGGACAGGCAGTCGACATCGACTTCGATGGCGTTGGCGAGGTAGCTGTCGAACAGCAGCGGGTTCTTGCCAAGCAGCGTGTTGATCTGGCCGGTCTTGTCGTTCGGATAGCGCTGCTTGATGTCTTCCGGAACCAGTTCCGGAACGGTGTCGAGCAGGTAGGTCTGCAGCATGCCTTCCGAATGGATGATCTGCATGGCGCGGCCGCCGAGCACGTAGGACGGGCGCACGACCAGCGGGAAGCCGATCTCGGAGGCGACAAGGCGAGCCTGCTCGACCGAGTAGGCGATGCCGTTGTTCGGCTGGTTAAGATCGAGCTTCATCAGAAGCTTCTGGAAGCGGTCGCGGTCTTCGGCAAGATCGATCGCGTCAGGCGCGGTGCCGAGGATCGGGATGCCGTTCTTTTCGAGCGCTTCGGCAAGCTTCAGCGGCGTCTGGCCACCGAACTGGACGATAACGCCGACCAGTTCGCCATTTTCCTGCTCCGCGCGGAGGATTTCGATGACGTCTTCGGCGGTCAGTGGCTCGAAATAGAGCCGGTCCGAGGTGTCGTAGTCGGTCGAAACGGTTTCCGGGTTGCAGTTGATCATGATTGCTTCATAGCCGGCATCCTTCAGAGCGAAGGCGGCATGGCAGCAGCAATAGTCGAACTCGATGCCCTGGCCGATACGGTTCGGACCGCCGCCGAGGATGACGACCTTCTTGCGGTCGGAGACCTGCGCCTCAGAGCGAGCAGCGCCGACGAAGGGCGTTTCGTAGGTCGAGTACATATAGGCGGTCGGCGAGGCGAATTCGGCCGCGCAGGTATCGATGCGCTTGAAGACCGGGCGAACATTCAGGCTGTTGCGCAGCTCAGCCACTTCCTTCGGACGCTTGTCGGTGAGCGTTGCCAGGCGGGCGTCGGAGAAACCCATCGCCTTCAGCATGCGCAGGTTGGTCGCGTCTTCCGGCAGGCCATGTTCGCGGATGCGGGCCTCCATGTCGACGATGCTCTTCAGCTGAGCGATGAACCAGGGATCGATCTTGCAGCCTTCATGCACTTCTTCAGCGGTCAAGCCGAGGCGCAACGCCTGGGCGACCATGCGCAGACGATCGGGCGTCGGTGTGCCGATGGCCGCGCGGATGGCGTTGCGGTTGCCTTCGCCTTCCTCGGTGCCGGGGATCTCGATCTCATCAAGGCCGGTGAGGCCGGTTTCGAGGCCGCGGAGCGCCTTCTGCAGCGATTCCGCGAAGGTGCGGCCGATCGCCATGACTTCGCCGACCGACTTCATCGCGGTGGTCAACACAGGCGAGGCGCCGGGGAATTTCTCGAAGGCGAAGCGCGGGATCTTGGTGACAACATAGTCGATCGACGGTTCGAACGAAGCGGGCGTCGCGCCGCCAGTGATGTCGTTTTCCAATTCGTCCAGCGTATAGCCGATAGCGAGCTTGGCCGCGACCTTGGCGATCGGGAAGCCGGTGGCCTTTGAGGCCAGCGCCGACGAGCGCGACACGCGCGGGTTCATTTCGATAACGACCAGACGGCCGTCCTTCGGATTGACGGCGAACTGCACGTTCGAGCCGCCGGTCTCGACGCCGATCTCGCGCAGGACGGCGATCGAGGCGTTACGCATGATCTGGTATTCTTTGTCGGTCAGCGTCAGCGCCGGGGCAACCGTGATCGAATCACCGGTATGGACGCCCATCGGGTCGATGTTTTCGATCGAGCAGATGATGATACAGTTGTCCGCCTTGTCGCGGACTACTTCCATCTCGAATTCCTTCCAGCCGAGCACCGATTCTTCGACCAGCACTTCCGTGGTCGGCGAAGCATCGAGACCGCCGCCGACGATTTCGAAGAATTCCGAGCGGTTATAGGCAATGCCGCCGCCTGTGCCGCCGAGCGTGAATGAAGGACGAATGATGGCGGGCAGGCCGACATGATCGATCGCCTGAGCTGCGATCGCCATGGCATGGCTCATATAACGCTGCTTGCGGTCGCTCTCGCCGAGGTTCCACTGGTTTTCCAGCTCATCGAGCGCCTTGTCGAGCGCTGCGCCGGAAAGGGATGCCTTCAGCTTGCTGCGCTCAGCCTCATGCGTCTTGCGGTCGGCATCCTTGATGTCGGTGGCGTTCGCCAGCATCGAGCGTGGTGTTTCGAGGCCAATGCGCGCCATGGCTTCGCGGAAAAGGGCGCGGTCTTCGGCCATGTCGATGGCGGCCGGCTTGGCACCGATCATTTCAACATTGTAGCGGTCAAGCACGCCCATGCGCTTCAGCGACAGCGCGGTGTTGAGCGCCGTCTGGCCGCCCATGGTCGGCAGCAGTGCGTCCGGGCGCTCCTTGGCGATGATCTTGGCGACCACTTCCGGGGTGATCGGCTCGACATAGGTCGCGTCGGCCAAGCCCGGATCGGTCATGATCGTCGCCGGGTTGGAGTTGACGAGGATGACGCGGTAGCCTTCCTCTCGCAGCGCCTTGCAGGCCTGTGTGCCGGAGTAATCGAATTCGCACGCCTGACCAATGACAATCGGTCCAGCACCGATGATGAGGATCGATTTGATATCTTGGCGCTTCGGCATGGGCTCACATCCGTTTTTTGGCTGCGCGAAAAACCGGCCAGGGTGGGAGATCACCGGCCGGGGCGCATGGTCAAGTCTTTTCAGGCTAGAAGCGGCTTATAGGCAAATGTATTTGCAAACGGAACCCCATAAATCACGGAATCGACAGGAATCGACAGCTCCCGCTGCTTCTATCCAAATCGCCGCCGTGCATCTTCGGCATAGGGGCGGCTTACCGGGATTGCCGTGCCATCGTGTGTGACCAAAAAAAGCTTGCCGTTGTTGCGCTTCAGCCTTTTATAAGGTCACCTTTACCGGTGGTGTGCCGCGGTCGCTTGTGATGGTCGCCGCGATAGCGACCTTCCTTGCATGGCTTGCCATCATGAACATAAGGAAGCGCCGGCATTTGATTTGAGAATGCTCTCACGGAGAACTGGCGTTGCATACCTTCCTCGATATATAAGTGTATGAAAGAGTATCGATTCAACGTATCGCCCGGAGGTGCACCATGGACTGGAAGGGACGTCGGCAATCCGACAATATCGAGGACGAACGCGGTTCTTCGCCGACGGGAGGCGGTCCTCTCGGTGGCGGCGGGTTTCGCTTTCCCGGTGGAGGACTGGGTGGCGGCGGCTTGAGCTTCCGCACCATAATCGTCCTGGTGGTGATTTTCCTGGTGCTGAGAGCCATGGGTGTCGACGTCATCGGCTTGCTGCAGCAGAGCGGCGCCTTGACCGGCGGCTCCACTTCCGGGTCCGGCTATCAACAGAGCGACAACAGTGGCGGCACCGCTGCGCCGGCCAATGACGAGATGAAGCAATTTGTCGCCACGGTGCTCGCCGATACCGAGGACACCTGGACCGGCATCTTCAAATCCATGGGCCAGACCTACACCGATCCAAAGCTGGTGCTGTTTTCAGGCCGTTTCCCTTCAGCCTGCGGTACGGCCTCGGCGGCGACCGGGCCTTTCTATTGCCCGAGTGACCAGAAGGTCTATCTCGACATGGCCTTCTTCCAGCAGATGAAGGACCAGTTCGGCGCATCCGGCGATTTCGCGCAAGCCTATGTCATAGCGCACGAAGTCGGCCACCATGTTCAGGACCAACTCGGCATCCTGCCGAAGTTCAATCAGGCGCGTCAGACCATGAACGAGGTCGATGCCAACAAGATGTCGGTACGTATCGAGCTGCAAGCCGATTGCTTTGCTGGTATCTGGGGCAAGTTCACCCAGCAGAAAGGCATTCTGCAGCAGGGCGACCTCGAAGAGGCGCTGAATGCCGCGCAGCAGATCGGTGATGATACGCTGCAGAAGCGCAGCCAGGGCTATGTCGTTCCCGACAGCTTCAACCACGGCACATCCGCGCAGCGTATGAAATGGTTCAAGCAGGGCTTCGATTCCGGCAAGCTCAGCGACTGCGATACGCTGAACAATCCGGTTTAAGCTCTCAAACTCTTCTTCCCGCTCCTCATTCTATCGAAGGGGCGGGAGAAGGATTTTGAGCAAGGCAAAATGGCGATTGGCCGGGTGAGGGGTCTCCTCATTATTGGCAGCTTGATGGTTCCTTTGCTCCTCACCCCAACCCTTTTAATGCGCCTGGCATCTGGTCTATTTTTGAGGCTGGAGCGACGATAGGTGCATTGGGGATAACTGGCATTCCAAACGCAAGCGATCAAAAGAATAGGCCGATGAATCAGAAAGATTGAAGCGTTCACGGATTGTTTCGGGCAAAATCTTCAAGTATTGGGAACGCACTGATTTTCGTTCACGTTCTGTCTCTTCATGGAGATAGGGCCACAAAAAGGCAAACTCCATGATCGATCCGAAATTCGCGCGTCGCGGCTTGTTGCTCGTCTTCATTATTCTCTTCCTGGACGTCATGGGTCTCGCCATCATCATGCCGGTGTTGCCGCAGTATCTCGAAGAGTTGACGGGCGCTTCGGTCAGCGAGGCGGCCACCGACGGTGGTTGGCTGCTGCTTGCCTATGCCGCTATGCAGTTTCTATTCTCGCCGTTGATCGGTAATTTGAGCGACCGCTTCGGCCGCCGCCCCATCCTGCTTGCCTCGGTGCTGACCTTCGCTATCGATAATTTCATCTGCGCTATCGCCGGTACCTATTGGATATTGTTCGCAGGCCGCATCCTGGCCGGCATCAGCGGCGCAAGTTTCTCGACATGCTCCGCCTATATTGCCGACATCAGCAATGACCAGAACCGGGCTAAGAATTTCGGCCTGATCGGCATGGCCTTTGGCGTCGGTTTCGTACTCGGGCCGGTCATTGGCGGTTTTCTCGGCGAATTCGGTCCGCGTGCACCCTTTTACGGCGCGGCCGCGTTGGCGTTGCTGAACTTTATTGGCGCTTATTTCCTGCTGCCGGAAACGCTGGAGGCGAAGAACCGTCGCCGTTTTGAGCTCTGGCGCGCCAATCCGCTCGGCGCTCTGCGGCAGGTACGACGCTATCAGGGGCTCGGCTGGATCTTCGTCGTGATGTTCTTTAACTGGCTGGCACATGGCGTCTTTCCGGCCGTCTGGTCGTTTGTCTCCTCCTATCGTTATGATTGGACGTCGTTGGAAATCGGCATTTCGCTCGGCACCTACGGCATCGGCATGGCACTGGTTATGGGGTTGGTCTTGCCCCGCATCGTGCCGGTGCTCGGCGAATGGAAAACCGTGGTGTTGGGGCTTGTCTTTTCCGGAATCGGCTTAGTGGGCTATGCCTTCGCCTGGCATGGCTGGATGGTCTATGCCGTCATCATCCTGACCGTGATTGAAAACGTTGCGGATGCGCCGCTGCGCTCAATCGCCGCAAGCAAGGTGTCGCCGTCGGCGCAGGGAGAATTGCAAGGCGCTCTTGGCAGCCTTACCAGCATCACGGCCATCATCGGACCTGTGCTGTTCCCCTATCTGTTTCGCTTTTTCACCGCGCCGGAAGCACCCGTCACCTTTGCCGGTGCCCCCTTCATCATGTCGGCAATCCTGATCCTGGCCGCAGTGATCCTCTTTGTTGTCAAGGTGCGCAAGGACGAGCTGAAAGCCGTAGTGGAACCGGCCGCTCAAGAGGTGGCTTAAATAATCATCAGATATTTTGATGATCTGATGAATTCTTTAGCATCTTAGCTTTGCCAACTGGCTTTTTCGCTGAAGTTGCGCTAAGGCGGCAGGCTCGCGCACCTCGGGTAGGAGCGGTCTGCGCGTTTCTTAAAATCGAGTTTTCAAGATGGATATGCCGGCAACTGCGCGCCCGTTCGCGCATGACAATGACAATTCGTGGTCTGCGCATGTCCGCGCCACCCTGGCGCTCGGCATACCGCTGATCGGTGCGCAGCTGGCACAGCTCGGCATCAATACCACGGATGTGATGATCGTCGGCCGGCTCGGTGCCGAGCAGCTGGCCGCCATGGTTCTGGCCGCGCAGTTCCTGTTCACTATCCAGATTTTCGGTTCCGGTTTTTCCATCGCTGTCGTGCCGCTGGTGGCGCAGGGCTATGGCCAAGGCGATGTCACCTCGGTTCGCCGGGCGCTGCGCATGGGCATCTGGGTCGTCACCGCCTTTTGGCTGTTGACACAGCCCGCCTTCTTCTATTCCGAGCAGATCCTTCTGGCCGCCGGGCAGAAGCCGGATGTGGCGAGGCTTGCCAGCGAGTATATCGCCATCGGCCATTACGCCGTGCTGCCGGGGCTGCTTTACAACGTCATCCGCGCGCTGGTAAGCGCGATCGGCATGGCGCGCGTCATTCTCTATGTCACCATCGCCATGCTGGTGATGAATGCCATACTTGCCTACGGACTGGTGCTCGGTCATTTCGGCATGCCGGCGCTTGGGCTGCATGGCGCGGCCATCGTGTCGGTGGCGGTGCAGACCGCAGGCTTCCTGTTCATTGTCGCCTTCGTTCAGAGCCGAGAGAAGACGCGCCGCTATGAGATCTTCGTTCGCCTTTGGCGGCCGGATTGGCACGCATTATGGGATGTGGTTCGCCTCGGTTTTCCGATCAGCATCACGGTTCTGGCCGAGGTCAGCCTGTTCACGGCGGCGTCGCTGCTGATGGGCCAGATCGGCACGATCGAGCTTGCCGCCCACGGTATTGCGCTGCAATGGGCATCGATCGCCTTCATGATACCGCTCGGCCTCAGCCAGGCGGCCACCGTTCGGGTCGGCGTCGCGCATGGGCAGGGGGATCGCATCGGTCTGACGCGTGCGGCGATCGTCGTGCTCATCGTTTCGAGCTGTATCTCGCTGCTCGGCAGTATCCTGTTCGCCACCATGCCGATGTGGTTCGGAAGCTGGTTCCTTGATGTGACCTCGGCCGAGGCGCCGCAGGTGCTTGCCTACGCCGCGCCGCTGATCGTCGTTGCGGGCCTGTTCCAGTTGGTCGACGGTCTGCAGGCAATCGCCAGCGGCTTGCTGCGCGGTCTGAAGGATGCGCGCGTGCCGATGATCCTGGCGCTGATCGCCTATTGGCCGATCGGCTTCTTCCTGGCCTGGCTGCTTGCCTTCCCGCTCGGCTTCGGTGGCGTCGGCATCTGGCTCGGCTTCCTCCTGGGGCTGGCCTCGGCCGCGGCGATGCTTTGCGTGCGGTTCTATGTTCTGGTGCGCTCGGAGAAAATGGTCGGCTGAGGTCGGCTATTTTTCGCATCGTGGCGCGAAGACTGCTGACAGATATTGGCAGCATGATCCCGTATATTGGCGTCATACCAATTTGATGGGAGACGACCATGACATACAAGGCAAGCGCCCACAGCGAGGCCACGCTTTTCCCGCTGGATGGACTTCTCAACCAAGGTACCGTCGTGCACATGCTCGCACATTCCGACGCTTCGCCTAAACGCGAGGCGCCAAGGGCAAGGTCGTACTGGTTGGCGGTTGCCTGCGCCGCGCACGTCCGGTACGGGCGGGCAAACGGCTTCATGCAGGTCAATCACGGCAAGCAGGGACCATTGAAGCGGATCAAGCCGGGCGACGGCGTGGTCTATTATTCTCCGTCGGTGGCCATGGGCGACAAGGACGGCTTTAAAAGCTTTACGGCGATCGGATATGTCCGGGACGGCGAGCCCTATCAAGGCGAGATGGCATGCGGCAAGGCGTATCGCCGCGATGTCGATTGGCTGGATGTGCCTGAGCAACCGATCCGCCCTTTGCTGGATTGGCTGGATTTTACCCAGGATAAGAACTGGGGTTACAAGTTGAGATTTGGCCTGGTTCCGTTCAGTGAATCCGATTTCGAGTTCCTGCAGGAAATCCTGACAAGCGAACTCGAAGAGGTCAGGCGCCGCCGCTTGCAGGCCTGATCAAGCGGTATCGAGAACTCCTAAAGACGAAAGCCCCGGATTGACAATCAATCCGGGGCTTTCCTTTTAGCCAATGATCATGGCGGCGCTGCTTATGCGCGCTCGGCCAAGGCCGGTTCTCCCTTCTTCTCGCGCACCAGATTGACGAAGCGGCGGAAGAGGTAGTGGCTGTCCTGCGGACCAGGGGAGGCTTCGGGGTGATGCTGTACCGAGAAGACCGGCTTGCCGGAAACGCGCAGGCCGCAATTGGTGCCGTCGAAGAGTGAAACGTGAGTCTCTTCAATTCCTTCCGGCAGTGTGCTCGCGTCGACCGCGAAGCCGTGGTTCATCGAGACGATCTCCACTTTGCCCGTGGTGTGATCCTTGACCGGATGGTTGGCGCCGTGATGGCCCTGATGCATCTTTGCGGTCTTGGCGCCGAGGGCGAGACCGAGCATCTGGTGGCCGAGGCAGATGCCGAACAGCGGAATGTCCGTCTTCAGCAGGTCCTGGATAACCGGCACGGCGTATTCGCCGGTCGCGGCCGGATCGCCGGGGCCGTTCGACAGGAAGATGCCGTCCGGCTTCAGCGCGAGCACGTCGTCGGTGGATGCGGTTGCCGGCAGCACGGTGACTTTGCAGTCGAGACCGGCGAAGAGGCGCAGAATATTGCGCTTCACGCCGTAGTCGAGGCAGACGACATGGTACTTGGCATCAGCAGTCTTCAGCTCGCCATAGCCTTCGTTCCAGATCCAGGGCGTCTGCGACCATTGCGACGACTGCCCGGAGGTGGCGACCTTGGCGAGGTCGAGACCTTCGAGGCCGCTCCAGGCCTTGGCGTCCGCCTTGAGCTGATCGATGTCGAAGACACCGTTCGGGTCGTGGGCGATGACGCCGTTGGGCATGCCGTTTTCACGGATCCAGGCGGTCAGCGCGCGGGTGTCGATGCCGCACATGCCGATGATGCCGCGCGCCTTCAGCCACTGGTCGAGATGCTTGACGGCGCGATAGTTCGAAGGATCGGTGACATCGGCCTTGAAAATAACGCCGACGGCGCCGTGCCGGGCGGCAGGCGTCAGGTCCTCGACGTCTTCCTCGTTGGTGCCGACATTGCCAATGTGAGGGAAGGTGAAGGTAACGATCTGGCCGAGATAGGAGGGGTCGGTCAGGATCTCCTCGTAGCCCGTCAGCGCCGTGTTGAAGCAGACTTCGGCCTGGACCTTGCCGGTCGCGCCGATGCCCTTGCCTTCGATCACGGTGCCGTCGGCGAGAACGAGCAGGGCACTTGGCTTTTCAATTGTCCATGGAGCTGTGGCGGTCATTGTCATCCCGTTTCCGGCGTCGTGCGCGGCCTTGAAAAGACCGGGGGCTTCCGCCATGTTTGTCGCAGATTGCAGCCAGCGACATGCGTCGCGGCTTGAGACCTTAATATCGATCTAATGTGCAGGTGTTGGACATAGCCAAACAAGGCCTGTCGGTCAATGCGCCGTTTTCGTTTCCCGCCAGGGAATTCGCCAGGTTTCGGCCGCAGGCACGCAATTGCATTGATCGCTGCTCATGGTCTATGAGACTGGCAACATGAAATGAGAGGCCGTGCGATCGTCGCCGGCCTGCTTAGGGAGTTAAAGACATGATCCGCGAAACGCTTTCCAACGCCCAGAAGGATGCCATGAGGGCCAAGGATGCGGCGAGGCTTTCGACCGTGCGCTTGATCCTGGCCGCCATCAAGGACAAGGACATCGCCAATCGCGGCTTGGCCAAGGAACAGGCAAGCGACGACGAGATCCTGCAGCTGCTCGCCAAGATGATCAAGCAGCGGGAAGAGTCGGTTAAGATGTATACTGATGGCGATCGTCCGGAGTTGGCTCAGAAGGAGCGCGAGGAAATTGCTGTCATCCAGGGCTTCATGCCGGAACAGCTCTCCGAAGAGAAAGTGCGCGAGATTTGCGTCGCCGTCGTGGCCGAGCTCGGCGCCCAGGGCCTGAAGGACATGGGCAAGTGCGTTGCGGCGCTGCGCGAACGCTATGCCGGGCAAATGGATTTCGCCAAGGCGTCGGCGATCCTCAAGGATCTGTTGAAGTAAATTTTATCTGTTCGCGGCCGCGCTCTGACGCGGCCAAAGCGATGTCCGATTCTCGGCGTACTATATCGACATAGGCTGAAAATAGAGAAGGCAGGAGCTGGGGGAGCTCCTGCCTTCTTGCGCTTTGCAGCCGTTTGATGACGCAGGGTGGGGCCCAAAAATCAAACGTCTATTGCAAAGGCACCCAGGTGAGGCGGCGCCGGGGGTAGGGATGGTGCCTCACCTGGGGATCGGTTAAATCTTATCTGGTGATCCTGACCTGCTGTTGCAAACTCATGTCTTGCGATTCCAGCCAGGATATCTGAACTTTGACACCGGCCTTGAGAGCCGGCACTTTCATATCGACAGGAAGCTGATAGCCAGCATCCGTATAGAGCACGTTCGTGGCTGCCGCAGGTGCTGCGCCATCCGTCATCGTTGCCGAGCTATAGTTAGCTGTGGCGAAGAGGGCGGCAGCGGCAAAGGGTACCAGCAGAACGCGCATTTCATCTCCTAAACTGAAAGCCTGTACCTCTGGCTTCCTGTTCGTCGGGACGTCTAGGCATGTCGCGTCGCGAACCATGTTGTTCGCCGGCTTGTCTCGTCCTGTGAGATGGAAGCTATTGCGCTGCACATGAACAATCAAATTACAAAAAAATAATGTTTGACTTACGAACCATGCCGCAAATGTGCCACCAAGCGGGAAGATCACGCGCGCCTCGATCTTCGGCCAATGGTTGCGGCGGGTGTTGCCGCACTCTCCTGTTGTTAGCTGGAGTGGTGGGCAAGTATCTGCTTTTTCATCATTTTCCTTTTGCGGAGAAGCAGCCTTGCAGATGCACATAAAGGCCGCGGGGAGTCGTGGCCATTTCTGTCGTCAATGATGTCAAAATGGCTTTTCAGGAGGGTGCGGAAACATTAACAACGCCACTGCAATCACGGTCTTGTGATCGGAGTGGTTGATTGTCGACCCAGGCGCGAGGGGCTGTGAATAGCGGGCGTGGTGAAGGGTTCCTCGTGGCAATGCGCGCTGTTCCTGCTTATAAGGGGGCAAGCCAGAGGTAATTATGCGATTTTCCAATACGTTTCTCGATGAGATTCGCGACCGCGTCCCTATTTCGGACGTGATCGGCCGCCGTGTGACGTGGGATCGCCGCAAGACCAATGTGCCGCGTGGCGATTATTGGGCCTGCTGCCCGTTCCATGGCGAAAAGTCGCCGAGCTTCCATTGCGAGGACCGCAAGGGCCGTTACCATTGCTTCGGCTGCGGCGTCACCGGCGATCATTTCCGTTTTCTGACTGACCTCGAGGGTCTGAGCTTTCCTGAAGCCGTGCAGCAGATCGCCGACATGGCCGGCGTTCCCATGCCGATCGCCGATCCCATGGAAGCGAAGCGCGAGAAGGAACGCACCTCGCTGCTCGACGTCATGGAGATGGCGACGCAGTTCTTTCAGGATCAGCTACAGACGGCAAATGGGGCGAGGGCGCGCGCCTATCTGCGCGATCGCGGGTTGACCGGCCGTACCATCGATACCTTCCGTCTGGGCTATTCACCGGATAGCCGCAATGCGCTGAAGGAATTTCTGTCCGGCAAGGATGTTGCCAAAGAGCAGATCGAAGCCTGTGGTCTGGTGGTGCATGGTCCGGATATTCCGGTCTCTTACGATCGCTTCCGTGACCGCATCATGTTTCCGATTCTGTCTTCTCGCGAGAAGGTTATCGCCTTCGGTGGCCGGGCGATGTCGCCGGACGCACCGGCGAAGTATCTCAATTCCAACGAGACCGAGCTCTTTCATAAGGGTAACGTGCTCTACAATTTCACCCGCGCGCGGCGTGCCGCCCAGGGAAACGATGGTTCAGGGACGATCATCGCCGTCGAAGGCTATATGGACGTGATCGCGCTGCATCAGGCCGGCGTCGAAAATGCCGTCGCGCCGCTCGGCACGGCGCTGACGGAGAGCCAGCTTGAGCTTCTGTGGAAGATGACGCCGCAGCCGATGCTCTGCTTCGATGGCGATGGCGCCGGTATCCGCGCCGCCAATCGTGCCGCAGACCTGGCGCTGCCGCATATCAAGCCCGGCCGAACGGTCCGTTTCGCGCTTCTGCCGGACGGCAAGGATCCGGACGATCTTGTCCGTCACGATGGCCGTGCACCCTTTGACAAGGTGTTGGCGCAGGCAAAACCGCTGGCTGAAATGATTTGGAGCCGCGAAACCAGTAATGGCACCTTCGATACGCCGGAGGCGCGTGCCGAGCTTGAAGCGCGGCTGAAGCAGATGGTTTCGGTCATCGCCGATGAAAATGTCCGCCGTCATTATCAGCAGGATATTCGCGACCGGTTGAACGGGCTGTTCCAGCCGCAGTTTCGGCGCAACGACAATCAGCAGGGGCGCGGTTTTTCCCGCGAGAGCAACGGCCGCTCCTTCGGTGGTCGTGGCGGACAGGGCCGGGATCGGCCGGCGGCCGTCAGCACGAAGGCGACGGATCGTTTGATGCGCTCGGGCATGATCAAGGGCCATCAGGATGTTCCGGGCCTGCGCGAAAGCGTGCTGGCGGTGACCATCGTCAATCATCCGCTGCTGTTGCAGGACGAATATGACGAGATCGCCGCGATCGACTATGAGAGCCGTGAATTGCAGCGCCTATGGTCTGCCATGCTCGGCGCTGCCGCGACCATACCGGCTCAGCAGCTCAGCCGAGAGCGATTGCTCGAACAGCTGGAAGAACAGGGTTTCGCCGCCTTGCTGAAGACGCTGGACCAGCAGGTGCGCAATGCCCGCCTCTGGACGGCCACGGAGGAGGCGGCGATGGAGGATGCGCGCGAGGGCTACCGTCAGGCGCTTGCGCTCCATAAGCGCTCCAAGGCGCTGCGCTGGCACAAGATCGAGCTGGAGCGCGCCGTTGCCGAGGCGACGGAAGAGGGCGACGGCGAACTCATCGAGCAATTGATGCGCGCTTTGCAGGAAGTACAGCTCGAAGCCTTGCGGCTGGAAAACCAGGAAGCGATCATCGACGGCTTCGGGGTGCTTTCCGGCCGTATCAAAGGACCCGCAGGGAAGTAGGGGATAGATGTCACAGCCGGATAGACAGGAACCACGGTTTTCCGCCGACAATGCGCTGTTTGCAGATCGCAGTTCCGGAATGGCGCCGCTCGACATTCTCAAGCGCGTTTATGGTTATTCCGCCTTTCGCGGCAAGCAGCAGCAAGTGGTCGAGCATGTCGTGGGCGGCGGCGACGCCGTGGTGCTGTTTCCGACCGGGGCCGGCAAGTCGCTTTGCTTCCAAATTCCGGCCCTTTGCCGCGACGGCATCGGTATCGTCGTCTCGCCGTTGATTGCGCTGATGCGCGATCAGGTCGAGGCGATGAAACAGCTCGGCATCCGCGCCGCGGCACTGAATTCGTCATTGTCGCGCGAAGAGGCAAGCGACATCTATCGCGCTGTCTCCAGCGGCACGCTCGATATGCTCTATGTCACGCCCGAGCGCATCATGACCGACGGGTTCCAGCAGATGATCGCCAGGGCGAAGATCGCTCTTTTCGCGATTGACGAGGCGCATTGCGTCTCGCAATGGGGACATGACTTCCGGCCGGAATATCGCGACCTCGGCAAGCTTGCTGAACTCTTTCCCAAGGTGCCGCGCATCGCGCTGACGGCAACCGCCGATCCGCATACGCGCGACGATATCATAGAGCGGCTGGGGCTCGACGACGCCAAAGTCTTCACCACCAGCTTCGACCGGCCGAATATCGCCTATGAGATTGTCGAGCGCGATCAGCCGCGCCAGCAGTTGCTGCGTTTTCTCGATGGCCATCGCGGCGATAGCGGCATTGTCTATTGCCTGTCGCGGGCTAAGGTCGAGGATACCGCGGAATGGCTGAACGGGCAGGGCGTTCGCGCGCTTGCCTATCACGCCGGCATGGACCGCTCTGTTCGCGATGCCAATCAGGACGCGTTTCTGAAGGAAGAGGATCTTTGCCTGGTGGCGACGGTTGCCTTCGGCATGGGTATCGACAAGCCGAATGTGCGCTATGTCGCCCATCTCGATCTGCCCGGCTCCATCGAGGCCTATTATCAGGAGACAGGCCGCGCCGGACGCGACGGGCTGCCGTCTGAGGTCTGGATGGCCTACGGCATGGCCGATGTCATCCAGCGGGGGCGGATGATCGATGAGGGCAACGCGGCGGATGAGATCAAGCGCGTCGAACGCGCCAAGCTCAATGCGCTGCTTGCCATCTGCGAGACGGCCGGCTGCCGGCGACAGGCGATCCTGGCGCATTTTGGCGAGGGCCATGCTGGCGGCTGCGGCAATTGCGACACCTGCCTGAAGCCGGTCGAGACCTGGGATGGCACGGAGGCGGCGATCAAGGCGTTGGCCGCCGTCTATCGCACCGGGGAGCGTTTCGGCACCGGCCATGTCATCGACGTGCTGATAGGGACCGTCAACGAGAAGACCGAGCGTTTCGGCCATGTCAACATGCCGGTCTTCGGTGCCGGCAAGGATATTCCTGCGCGCACCTGGCAATCCGTCTTCCGGCAGTTGCTGGCGAACGGCTTCGTCAGTGTCGATCACACCGCCTTTGGCGCGATGAAGCTTGAACCGGAGGCAAGGGCCGTGTTCAAACACGAGCGTCAGGTCTTCTTCCGCAAGGACCGGCCGGAAGCAAGGCGTGGGGCGAAGAAGGCTGCGCGGATCGAAAAGCGGCAGTCGAGCCTCTCGGGCGAGGCACAGCCGCTGTTCGATGCTTTGAGGGCAGAACGCACGAAGATCGCCAAGGAGCTCGGCGTGCCGCCCTATGTCGTTTTCCCGGATACGACGTTGATCGCCTTTGCGACGGAACAGCCGACGAGCCGCAATGCTTTGCTGGGGATTTCAGGCGTCGGGCAGGCGAAGCTGGAACGCTACGGGGATGCGTTTTTGAAGGTCATCAAGGATTTCACTGATCGGTGATACTTAGGCGCTGTGCCTGTTCACATCCTGGCGGTCATGCCGCCATCGACGGTCAGGACATGTCCGTTGACGAAGGATGCCGCATCGCTGGCGAGGAATAGCGCGGCACCGGCGATTTCATCCGGACGTCCCCAACGCTGAATCGGAATGCGCTGGCGCACGACCGGCATAAGGTCTGCATTTGCCACCATCGCTGCGTTGGTTTCCGTCGCAAACCAGCCCGGCGCAATGGCGTTGCTGGTGATGCCATATGGACCGAACTCAACGGCCATCCCCCGCGTGAGACCGGTCAGTCCCTGTTTGGCCGCCGGATAGACGCAGTCGCCGGGCATAGCGACCCGACCGCTGATCGAGGTAACAGAGATCAGTCGCCCGTGATTGTGTCGCTTCATCAGCCGAGCGGCGTCGCGGGAAAGCATGATCGAGGCGGCCAGATCCGTGTTGAGCAAGGTGAGGATCGCTTCGTCGTCGAAGTCGGCCAGCGGGCGTCTGTCTCGGGCGCCGACATTGTTGATCAATATGTCGAGTCGGCCGTGCTGTCTCTCGATATCGGCCATCGTCGCGCTCCGCGCCTCGCGGTCGGCAATATCGAACGCTGCTGCTGCGGCCATGCCTCCTGTCGCTTGAATGGCTTCGACGGCGTTGTTCAACGTTGCGGCGTTGCGCCCATTGACGATGACATGTGCTCCCGCGTCGGCAAGCGCTTTTGCCATTTCGAACCCGAGGCCGCGTCCGCCTCCGGTGATGAGCGCGACCCGGCCCGCGAGGGAGAATCTGTGAAATATGTTCATGGCTCTCCCTTTCTGCTGAGATTAGCATCGACTTGCAGCAAAATAGTGGACTCAGTCAAGTAATTTTTGCAATGGCAATTGATGCGGCGAGGCAGGGAACTTGCGTGTTTTTCGTTCGGTTCGACAGATAATATCGAACTTGCCCTGTATCGTGCCAGCGCCACGACGCTACGCATTTTTGCCGCGGCTGGATGCAGCAAGGAACCTAATCCTGTGTTATTTCTTGGCCAGTAAGGCACCGTGACCAGCATCGGAATGCGACCATGACCTCTGCGTTCATATCTCACTTGCGCAACGAACTCGCCGGCCTGAAAGACGCGGGACTTTATAAGTCTGAACGCGTCATTACCTCCAAGCAAGCCGGCGAGATTGCCGTTGCGGGCGGTGCGCGGGTGTTGAATTTCTGTGCCAACAACTATCTTGGTCTCGCTGACAATGAGGAACTGGCCGAAGCTGGGAAAAAGGCACTGGATCGCTACGGCTATGGCATGGCCTCGGTGCGTTTCATCTGCGGTACGCAGGAGGAGCACAAGCAGCTTGAGGCGCGGATCTCAGGCTTTCTCGGCATGGAGGATACGATCCTCTATTCCTCCTGCTTCGATGCCAATGGCGGGCTGTTCGAGACGCTGCTGTCGGAGGAAGATGCGATCATCTCCGATGCGCTCAACCATGCCTCGATCATCGACGGCGTGCGCCTCTCCAAGGCCAAGCGGTTCCGCTATGCCAACAATGACATGGCGGCTTTGGAGGAAGAACTGAAGAAGGCGGAAGGCAGCCGTTTCAAGCTGATCGCCACCGACGGCGTTTTCTCCATGGACGGCATCATCGCCAATCTTGGTGGCGTTTGCGATCTCGCCGAGAAATATGGCGCCATGGTCATGGTCGATGACAGCCATGCGGTCGGCTTCGTCGGCGATCACGGCCGCGGTTCGCCGGAATATTGCGGCGTCGAGGGCCGGATCGACATCATCACCGGCACGCTCGGCAAGGCGCTCGGTGGCGCATCGGGCGGCTATACCGCAGCGAAGGCCGAGATCGTCGACTGGCTGCGGCAGCGCTCACGCCCCTATCTCTTCTCCAACACGTTGGCGCCGGTCATCGCGGCCGCCTCGCTGAAGGTCTTTGACCTCATCGACAATGGCGACGTCCTGCGAAACCGGCTCCGTGGCAATGCCGAGTTCTTCCGCGGCGAAATGACCAAGCTCGGCTTTACGCTGGCCGGCGCCGACCATCCGATCATTCCTGTCATGCTCGGCGACGCCAAGGTGGCGCAGGAGATGGCGGCTCTGATGCTGAAAAAGGGCGTCTACGTCATCGGCTTCTCCTTCCCCGTTGTGCCGAAAGGGCAGGCGCGCATCCGTACGCAGATGTCGGCGGCGCATTCGAGGGTCGACGTCGAGCGCGCGATTGCTGCTTTCGCCGAGGCGGGACGGGAACTCGGAATTATTTGAATCGGTTGGAGACGACAGATCATGTCAAACATGATGAAGGCGCTGGTCAAATCGAAGCCTGAAGTCGGACTATGGCTGGAGCATGTTCCGGTTCCCGAGGTCGGGCCGAACGATGTGCTGATTCGGGTCAGGAAGTCGGCGATCTGTGGCACCGATGTACATATTTGGAACTGGGACCAGTGGGCGCAAAAGACCATACCTGTGCCGATGGTCGTCGGCCATGAATTCTGCGGCGAGATTGCCGAGGTCGGTTCGGCGGTGACGAAGTATCATGTCGGCGAGCGTGTTTCCGGCGAGGGGCATATCGTCTGCGGCAAGTGTCGCAATTGCCGGGCGGGCAGGGGCCATCTCTGCCGCAACACGCTCGGTGTCGGCGTCAACCGCCCAGGTTCCTTCGGCGAGTTCGTCTGCATTCCGGAATCCAATGTCGTGCCGATCCCGGATGATATTCCGGATGAAGTGGCGGCGATCTTCGATCCCTTCGGCAATGCCGTGCACACGGCACTGTCCTTCGACCTGGTTGGCGAGGACGTGCTGGTCACCGGCGCCGGCCCGATCGGCATCATGGGCGCGATGGTCGCGAAGCGGTCCGGCGCGCGCAAGGTTGTCATCACCGATATCAATCCGAACCGTCTGGCGCTTGCCCATAAGCTCGGCATCGATCACGTCGTCGACGCCTCGAAGGAAAATCTTGCCGATGTGATGAAGTCGATCGGGATGACCGAAGGCTTTGACGTCGGTCTGGAAATGTCGGGTGCGGCGCCGGCGTTCCGTGACATGATCGACAAGATGAACAATGGCGGCAAGATTGCCATTCTCGGCATAGCGCCGGCCGGCTTCGAGATCGACTGGAACAAGGTGATCTTCAAGATGCTGAACCTGAAGGGCATCTATGGCCGAGAAATGTTCGAGACCTGGTACAAGATGATCGCCTTCGTTCAGGGGGGGCTCGACGTCTCGCCGGTCATCACCCATCGCATCGGCATCGATGATTTCCGCGAAGGGTTCGAAGCGATGCGTTCCGGCAACTCCGGCAAGGTGGTAATGGACTGGTTTTGAACTTATTTGTGACCTGATGGCATCAGTATTGTCCGCAAACTGCGGAAATGAAAGCGTTTGACAAGGCTGCTCTTGTCATCGTGCGGGGACTTCCTAAATACGGGGAACAATTGTTTCCGGCGTGCGGAGCCTGTGGATAAGGCTTTTTCACGATTTTAATGAGCTTTTTTGCTGGAAAAGCTTGACGTGAACAAAAATTGTAGGAATCACCGTTTGTCCTCGGAAAAACGGTAAACTGGATCAGGCGGATCATTTATACCATGGCCGGAAATCCAAACGCAATCCAGCTTTGCTGTCCAGTGCCGGCGATCGTGGTTAATCAGGCATTAAAGGTCATTCCGTTAGGTCTTTGTCGGTGATTCGGGGCTGGCGCGAGGCGCGCCGGGCCAGAGCGGTCATTCACCGCGTATAAGTTTTAAGCGTCAGGGAAAGCGACGATATAGAGATGGCAACCAAGGTCAAAGAGAACGAAGAAGCTGAAGTCGAACGCGACGGCACCTCCGATGGCCCGCTTCTCGATCTTTCCGACGACGCGGTCAAGAAGATGATCAAGGCCGCGAAGAAACGCGGCTACGTGACGATGGACGAGCTCAACGCCGTCCTGCCGTCCGAAGAAGTGACGTCCGAACAGATCGAAGATACGATGGCGATGCTCTCCGATATGGGCATCAACGTCATTGAAGACGAGGATGTCGAAGAGGCGGGCGCGGCAACCAGCAGCGACGATGACGATTCCAGCGACGACGACAATGGGGAAGGCGGCGAACTCGCACCTTCCACCGGTTCGGCGCTTGCTACCGCCAAGAAGAAAGAGCCGACCGACCGCACGGACGATCCGGTGCGTATGTACCTGCGCGAAATGGGTTCGGTCGAACTGCTGTCGCGCGAAGGCGAAATCGCGATCGCGAAGCGCATCGAGGCCGGCCGCGAGACCATGATCGGTGGCCTCTGCGAAAGCCCGTTGACGTTCCAGGCGCTGATCATCTGGCGCGACGAACTCAACGAAGGCACGACGCTGCTGCGCGAGATCATCGATCTCGAAACCACCTATTCCGGCCCGGAAGCCAAGGCTGCGCCGCAGTTCCAGAGCCCGGAAAAGATCGAAGCGGACCGCAAGGCCGCTGAAGAGAAGGAAAAGGCCCGTCGCGGCCGTTCGCCTTCCGGCGATGACGACATCACCGATGTCGGCGGTGAAGGCTTGCCGGGCGAGGAGGAGGAAGAGGACGAGGACGAATCCAGCCTCTCGCTCGCCGCGATGGAAGCCGAACTGCGCCCGCAGGTGATGACGACGCTCGACACGATTGCCGAAACCTACAAGAAGCTGCGCAAGCTGCAGGACCAGCAGGTCGAGCAGCGTCTGTCTGCATCGGGCACGCTGTCGTCGGCGCAGGAGCGTCGTTACAAGGAGCTCAAGGATGAGCTGGTCAAGTCGGTCAAGTCTCTGTCGCTGAACCAGAACCGCATCGACGCTCTCGTCGAGCAGCTCTACGACATCAACAAGCGCCTCGTGCAGAACGAAGGCCGGTTGCTGCGTCTTGCCGAATCCTATGGCGTCAAGCGCGATAGCTTCCTGGAACAGTATCAGGGCGCCGAGCTTGATCCGAACTGGATGAAGTCCATCGGCAATCTGGCCGCGCGCGGCTGGAAGGAATTCGCCAAGAGCGAAAACACCACGATCCGCGACATTCGCCAGGAAATTCAGAACCTTGCGACCGAAACCGGTATCTCCATCTCGGAATTCCGCCGCATCGTGCATATGGTGCAGAAGGGTGAGCGCGAAGCGCGTATCGCCAAGAAGGAAATGGTCGAAGCGAACCTCCGCCTCGTCATCTCCATCGCCAAGAAATACACCAACCGCGGCCTTCAGTTCCTCGATCTTATTCAGGAAGGCAATATCGGCCTGATGAAGGCGGTCGATAAGTTCGAATATCGCCGCGGCTACAAGTTCTCGACCTACGCGACCTGGTGGATCAGGCAGGCGATCACCCGGTCGATCGCCGACCAGGCCCGCACGATCCGTATTCCGGTGCACATGATCGAAACGATCAACAAGATCGTTCGCACGTCGCGCCAGATGCTGCACGAAATCGGCCGCGAGCCTACGCCGGAAGAACTGGCTGAAAAGCTCGCCATGCCGCTCGAAAAAGTGCGCAAGGTGCTGAAGATCGCCAAGGAGCCGATCTCGCTCGAAACGCCTGTTGGTGACGAAGAAGATTCGCATCTCGGCGATTTCATCGAGGACAAGAATGCGCTGCTGCCGATCGACGCGGCCATCCAGGCTAATCTGCGCGAGACGACGACCCGCGTGCTGGCCTCGCTGACGCCGCGTGAAGAGCGCGTGCTGCGCATGCGCTTCGGTATCGGCATGAACACGGACCACACGCTCGAAGAAGTTGGCCAGCAGTTCTCGGTCACCCGCGAACGTATTCGCCAGATCGAAGCGAAGGCGCTGCGCAAGCTGAAGCACCCGAGCCGCAGCCGCAAGCTGCGCTCGTTCCTCGACAGCTAAGCGGTTTCTGCCGTTATGAAATCAAAGCCCGGTTCGCGAAAGCGAGCCGGGTTTTTTGCAAGCAACAGGTTGCAATATAGGCTTGGGCCATGATGGACGTTCCGCCTGAACTCTTCGAGACCTCTATGCCAGCACGGCTGCGAGATCTGCTCTCCGGTTATAGCTGGGCGGCAGACGAACTCGGACGCTCTTCGGCAAGTGTTTTTCGTTTGGAAGCCGACAGCCTGCCGCCTCTTTATCTCAAGAGTGAAATCGCCAGTCCGTTCAGCGAATTGGCGGGCGAAGTTGCAAGGCTTCGGTGGCTTGGCGCGCAGGGCCTTGTTTGCCCAGCGGTCGTCGCTCATGAAGCCGGCGGCGAACGTGAATGGCTGCTGATGAATGCGCTTGACGGCGCCGACCTCGCCAGTGCGTCTTTGATCTCGCCCTTGGAGCGCGTGCGGATGTTGGCGGAAGCGCTGCGAGATCTTCATAGGATCCGCATCGATGCCTGTCCGTTTGATCATCGATCGGACGCAAGGATTGCTGCTGCCAAAGCCCGGATGCGTGCTGGCCGTGTCGACGAGACTGATTTCGATGAGGCGCGATTGGGCCGATCGGCGGAAAGTCTTTTTCGCGAACTCGAAGAGCGCAGGCCGGCAGCGGAGGACCTCGTCGTCACCCATGGCGATGCCTGTCTGCCGAACTTTATCGTCGCCGATCACCGTTTCGCCGGCTATATCGATTGCTGCCGTCTCGGCGTCGCCGACCGTTATCAGGATATAGCGCTGGCCTGCGGCAGCATCGTGTATAACTTCGGTGAAGCGCTGGTTGCGCCCTTTCTGGAGGCCTATGGGATCTCCGAGGTGGATGCGGAAAAAATGGACTACTATCGGCTGCTGGACGAGTTCTTTTAGCTCTGGGCGTATCGGCGCAGCTGTTGGGCGATCACGCAGGTGTGTTTTCCGGGCATTGCGGAGCCGCTCAGGGCCTGACAATCTGTCTTTTCGCAATTGCCTCTTTCGGGCCGCATTGTTGCCCACCATATGTCGGGTGTCTGTCGCCGCTCGATCTGTCATTTTCGGTAAGGTTCCGATGAAATTGATACGCGTTTTCCCATCGGCTGCTTTTGCCCGGCGAGCCGTTCGCTGAGCGATGGAACAGGCCGCGACAAAGCTGGATGAGAAGATCGGGCGGGGCTTTGTCCTGTCGATCCTCCTGCATGTCGCGCTGGCGGCCATTTTTCTGCTCCGGCCGTTGATGATGCCGCCGCAGGCGGCGCCGGAAGAGAATGTCAACGTCGAGCTTGTGCCGCAGCCGCAGGAGCAGCAGGAGAACGCGACAAAGCCGAAGGAGGCTTCCGGCCAGGTTCCGACGCCGACGCCCAAGCCGGACGAGAAGTCGCAACAGGCGGACGCGCAAAAGCAGCCGGAACAGAAATCCGGCGATCCCAAGGCGCAATCGGATCAGCAGGATAAGGCTGAGGCTGAAAAGGCGGCGCCTCCCGCCAGTAACCCAAGCTCCAATACACCTACGCCGAAGCCTGAACAGCAGGCCTCGACAGAGGAAAAACCCCTTCCGGACATGAAGGGGGAGGAGAAGGATCCCTCGACCACACAGCAGGCGGATGCCTCGGCTCAGGCAGATGAAGCACCGGCTGCGAACGATGGCCAAGTCGAAGAGCAAGCCGCAGCGTTGCCGGCTGCCAAGGACTCTGATGCGCAGACTGCGCAGGCCGATGCCGCATCGCCGGCCCAGGATACTGATCCGCAGCCGCAACAAACGCAGGCTACCCCACCTGCGTCCACCGAGCAGGCCAAGGCGGCTTCGCCGGTAGCCGACCCCAATTCACGCGACCCTGCCTCAATGCCGCAGCCGAAGCAGCTTACGACGGACCAACCTTCGGACGCACAGGTGGCTCAGCCGGAAGCTCCGGCGGCGGAGCAGGATGGCACAGACACGCAGGAGAAGGCGGCGGCGACATCTGATCCCGAGACGAAGCAGGCGAATGCCACCGATCCCGATCCGCAACAGCAGCCGTCATCCGCCGACAACAAGGTTGATCAGCAAATTACAGTGCCGACCGTTGCAGGTCCTCAATCGCAGCCACCGTCAAAGGAGCAGGCTGCGTCGGACAATAAAAGCAATCCGGCGACCGGGACGTCCTTCGCCACCGAGCCCGATGTCAAATCGCAACAGCAAGCCGCCAAGGGCAAGTCGGGTGGAGAGAAGGGGCAACAGATACAGGCCAAGAAACTCTATTCCGGTAGTGAAATGGCCAAGATGTCCAAAAGCGACTACGACGCCTGGAAGAAGCTGCCACGGCGTCAGCGCGTCCGATATCTTTGCAGGTCGGAACAGAAACTACAATTCGGTCATGATCTGAATGCGGTTGGCTTCTACAATTCCGCCGTGTCGCCGGCAATGCTTTCAGATACCGGTCTTTTTGGCAATGGCGAGGCAGTGCAAACACCTAAAGGCTGGCAGCAGGTCAAGTTCACATGCCAAGTCGACGCTGATGCCTTGAAGGTGGTCGCCTTTTCACATGCCGTTGTTGGGCGCATTCCCCAAAGCCAAGCTGAGAAACTTGGCTTGCCTGAATACTAACACTCCAAACAACACCGGCCCCATCGCTTTGAAATAATAGTTTATTTCAGCGCCAATCGAAATTCGGCCCATTTCATCATACAATTGCTCGCAGCTACGCGATTCAATTTCCCTCCCTTTGCATTGCTCAATCCGATGACATCGATCACTGCCGATTCCAAATCCTTGGCCGCCGGCCATTCCACGCTTCGCGGTGTCCTGGTGGCATTCGCGTCCTATGCCGTCTTTGCCTTCAGCGATGCGTCGATCAAGATGCTGTATGGGACGCTGCCGTCCTATCAGGTGGCCTTCATCGGCGCGCTTTTCGGCTTCGCCGCCGTGCCGTTCCTGAAGAGGCGTGACGATAATTGGGTGGATATGGTCAGAACATCGAACCGTCCTCTCTGGATACTGCGTTTTGCCTGCGGTGCTACCGGCGCCATATGCTCGATCGTTGCCTTTACCAAGCTGTCGATGGCGGAGGCATTTGCGCTGCTGTTCCTGCTGCCGTCCTTCGTCACCATTCTTTCGGTCGTCTTCCTGAAGGAAGACGTGCGCTGGCAGCGCTGGACGGCGGTGATCCTCGGTTTTATCGGCGTGCTCATCGTGCTGCGGCCGGGTTTTCGCGAGCTTTCGATCGGTCACCTCTGCGCAGCGATCGGCGGCCTGGCGGCCGCAATCGGGATCGTCATCAATCGGGCGCTTGGGGCGAAGGAAAAGAGAATTTCGCTTTACGGCGCAGGCCTGTTCGGCACGCTCATCGTCAGCGGTCTTCTGATGTTGTCCGAGGTGTCGATGCCGACGGCCTGGCAATGGCTGTTCCTGGCGAGCTATGGGCTGCTTGGTGCGGTCGGCAACGTGCTGTTGATGACTGCGGCGCGCATGGTGCCGGCCAACCTCGTCGCGCCGCCTCAATATAGCCAGATGATCTGGGCAATCGGCTTCGGCTATCTTCTGTTCAACGACGATATCGACCTGCCGATGGCGTTGGGCATCGCGCTGATCATTTTCTCCGGTCTGCTGACGCTGGCGCGTGAGCGCAAGCGCGGCACGCCTCTGCCCACGGCCGTCACCGCCAATACGCAGGCGGCGTTGGCGACCGCGCAGGAGAGGTCTGAGACGTGACATATGCCTCGCCGACAGCTTTCAGCAGGGTTGAAGGGTGGGGCACATGAAGACCGGCCAGTTCAGGATGTTCCGCTCCCGCGTCGCGGGCATCAGGGCCGTGAAAGCCGAAACGGGATATAGCTTTCCCAAGCATACGCATGACCAGTTCGGTATCGGCGTCATCGAGTCCGGCGCGCATGCGTCACTGAGCGGGCGCGGATTGGTGCGGGCGGAGGCGGGAGATGTCATCTGCTTCAATCCGAATGAAGTACATGACGGCATGCCCATCGGCGAAAGCCGGGCCTGGACGATGCTTCATTTCGATCCGTCGGTGATCGGCGATCTGCTGAACGATATCAGCGAGGGTGGGATTGGAGGCGCGGAGTTTCCGGCGCCTGTCATCCGTAGCCGCGAGATGGCGGCATACTTCAGAGCTTTGTTTCCACTCCTGGTCGGCAATTCTGAGTCACAGAACGCGCTGCTGCGGGATGGGCTGCTGTTATCGCTCGTCGCAGCCGTCATGGGCGAGGGCACGCCGGCGTCGTGCGATATTGCCATTCCCGCCGCTATCCGTCGCGCTCGCGATCTGATCGAGGACGATCCTTCAGCTCCTCTAACGCTTGCCGAACTCGCTGATACCTGCGGGCTGAGCCATTTCCAGTTCCTGCGGGCATTCACCAAGGCGACGGGGCTCACTCCCCATGCCTATCTCTTGCAGCGTCGTATCCACGAAGCGCGGCGGCTGATCGCGGTGGGCACGCCATTGGCCGAGGCGGCTTTTGCCAGCGGCTTTGCGGATCAAAGCCACATGACGCGCCTCTTCGTGCGTAATTTCGGCATATCGCCGGGCGTCTATGCGGCAGCTGCCGGCTAGATCCATGCAATTTTGTTCAAGACCCGGCGATGACGACCGGCTCTTTTACGGCGGCAAATCAGAACCGCGTAGAAGGAAAAACCATGCATTTCCGCCATTCGAACGAGATGTGGAGCGAATTCCCCGATCTGGTCCCCGGTGTGCTCTTTGTCGAAGGTATCACGGCGGAAGCCGCCGTCACGGATCCTGTCGCAAAGTTCCATGCCATTGCCGCGGAACGGCTGGCGGCGGATTCGGAGGGCGAGATGCCAGAGATCCAGGCCTGGCGGCGCACCTTTTCGAAGATGGGGTTGAAGCCGACGCAGTATCGTTGCGCCTCCGAGGCGCTGCTGCGCCGTTTCCGTCAGGAAAATTCGCTGCCGCAGCTGCATCCGTTGGTCGATCTCTGCAACGCCATCTCCATCGCGTTTGCCATTCCCATCGCCGTTTTCGATCTGGTGAAGATTTCGGGCGATCTCGAGGTCAGGCATGCGATAGGACGTGAGACCTATCTGACGTTCTCCGGCGAGACGGAGCATCCGGAGCCGCGTGAAGTGATTTTCGCCGATAGCAACGATCGGGCGCATGCGCGGCGCTGGACCAACCGGCAAAGCGGTCTTTCCGCCGTTCGCGAGGATACGCGATCAGTGTTGATCGTTGCTGAGGCGATGCATGAGGCAGCTGGTCGTGATGTGCCGAAGCTGATTGAGACCATTGCTGCGGAACTTGCCGCCGTCTGGGCAATCAAAGCAAAGACCGCGCTCCTCAGCCGCTCTTCACCACGTTTTGATCTCTAGCCTTACGTCTTTTTGCGGCAAACGACGGATCGAGACAAAAACGCGGTTGACAATTGTTGTGTTCGGGCAGAGCAGGGAACTCAACTCATTATCTCATATTTCCCATGAAGATGGTTCCGTTCCCTGTGCGCGGAACCGAAGAAAGACCCATGGACACCTTGCAGAGCCAAGACCGGACCAGTGCGCTCGGTCATCCCGGATACCGTTCCTTCGCCGCCTCCCGCGTCTTCTCCTCCATCGGCTTCCAGTCCGTTACCGTTGCCATGGGCTGGATGATCTACGATCAGACCCATAGCGCTTTCTACCTGGGCCTGGTTGGCCTTTGCCAATTCCTGCCGATGGTGGTGCTGACCTTCATCGTCGGGCATGTGGCTGACCGGTTCGACCGGCGGCGCATCGGCCTTGCCTGTCAGTTGATCGAGGCGTTGACGGCGCTGGTACTGGCTGTGGCCGTTTGGCAGCATTGGATCGGCCCCCACGGCATTCTCGCCGCTGTTGCGGTCATGGGCGCTGCCACCGCCTTCGAACGCCCGACGATGGCGGCGCTGCTACCGAACATCGTGCCGCCCTCGATGCTGCAAGTGGCGATCGCCACCTCGACCTCGATGATGCAGACGGCCTTCATCATCGGCCCGTCGCTTGGCGGCCTGCTATACGGGGTCAGCCCGGTCGCGCCTTTCCTTGTGTCGGCGGTGCTGTATGTGATTGCCAGCATCAATGTCATTTCCATCCGCGTCGAGCGGCAGCAGCCATCCTCGCGCGAGCCGGTGACGCTGAGCTCGGTCTTTGCCGGCGTTTCCTTTATCAAGAGCCGGCCGGTGATGATGGGCACCATCTCGCTCGATCTCTTCGCGGTTCTGCTCGGCGGCGCTACGGCGCTGTTGCCGATGTTCGCGCGCGATATCCTCCATGCCGGCCCCTGGGGGCTTGGCCTGCTGCGCGCAGCGCCCGCCATCGGCGCGCTCGTCATGTCGATCTGGCTGGTGCGGCGGCCGCTGCAGAGCGACGTCGGCAAAAAGATGCTGATCGCCGTCTTCATCTTCGGCGTCGCGACCGTCGTTTTCGCGCTCTCGACCAACATCGTCCTTTCCGTCCTAGCGCTACTCGTCGTGGGAGCGTCTGATACGGTCAGCGTCGTCGTGCGGAGCTCGCTGGTGCAACTCCTGACGCCGGATATTATGCGTGGCCGCGTCAATGCGGTGAACTCGCTGTTCATTGGCACGTCCAACCAACTCGGCGAATTCGAATCCGGCATGCTCGCCAGCGCTTTTGGTCCCGTACTCACCGGGATTATCGGCGGCGTTGGCACCATTGCCGTCGTGCTGCTCTGGACGCGGATCTTCCCGGATTTGACCAAGGTCAAGACACTCAATGGGTGAGGCGCAATCCGACACGACGAGTGGTCTCACAGGCTCATTGGTCATCCGGGATATGACCCAGTCTGATATCTCGTTTGAGATGGTGGCTGAGACTTAGGGCATTCTTGCGTGCTGCTTTGTCCTCGGGGCGAGATTTCCGCATGCATCGAAGCGCTTGCAGTAGTTGATCGATCCGTTTTTGGGCGATCCGCCGCCCAGAAAATCCATGAGCATTTCTCATCTGTGGCACACCTTATGGTTCTTTAGTTAAAAGGGATGCGCCTGAAAATTTGCCGCGTATAATGAAGCCTTCGCCGGTGATACATGAAGGTTTTTCATGGGTAAGAGGCCGCTTCCACCATTGACCGTCTTGCAGGCATTCTGCGCCATCGTTGAAACCGGTGGCTTCGGGCGCGCGGCCGAGCGGATAGGGCTGACGCAGACCGCGATCAGTCATCAGCTTTCCCAGCTCGAGGGCTGGATCGGCGGCAGGCTTTTTGATCGTGGCCGATCGGGCGCAAGCCTGACGCCGCTCGGCGCGCGTCTGCACCCGTCAATCGCGGAAACGGTCTCTCAATTGGAGAAGGCGCTCTATCAGGCGCGGGCGAGTGTGGCGGTCCGCACCTTGGGATTGTCGGTGACGCCGGAATTTTCGAGCCAGTGGCTGGCGTCGCGCCTTCCGGACTTTTGCCAGCGCTATCCCGACATCGAGTTGAAGATGGCCGTCGGCTATCAGAGGCCGGACTTCGGGCCTGGTGGTGTCGATCTCGCCATCTGGCTTGGGCGGGCTGATGCGGAGCTTGTGCTGGAGGAGTTGCTGCACGATCAGGAAATTGTCGTCAGCTCGCCAGGCCTTTCCAAGCAATTGCCGAATCGCAATGCGATTAGGGCAGCACCCCTGCTACGCTACGCCGGTATGCGGCATACGGTGCTGGATTGGCAGCGCTGGTATGAGCAGGTGACCAACCATGACGAGGATGGCGATGTCTCGAGTTTCGATATCGGCCAAGCGGTGGAGGCCGGGCCGTTGTTCGAATCCTTCGCAGATATGCTCAAGGCCTGCCGGGACGGCCTCGGCTTTGCACTGGTGCGCAGTTCGCTTGTTGCGGAAGACATAGCGGATGGAAAACTGGTGCGTTGCTTCGTGGAGGTTCAGCCGGCGGCCGTCAGCTATAATCTGGTCTATCCGCCCAATGCCCTACAAAATCCATCCGCGGCGCTGTTTCGCAATTGGTTGATATCTCAGGCCAACGAGGTAGGTTGAGAGAGTGATCGCCATCAATCGCGTAGCTTGATCAAGCCTGCATCGGTCGCCCTAAAACCCAGGTTTCGATAGAAACCGGTAAGATGCGGTTCGAAATCGACATGCAGCCACTCCGCGCCGCGTTCGCGCGCAACCTGCGTTGCTATTTCGACAAGGCTGCTTGCTATTCCCCGCCGGCGGAATTTGGGGGAGACGCAGGTGTCGAGAATGAAGGCATGGATGCCGCCATCCCAGGCTACATTGACAAAACCGACCAAACGCTCTCCGGCAAATGCGCCGATATGAGCGAGACTTCGCGACAGGATCGGCGCGAAATCCCGTCTGGCGGGTTCGTTCCAAGCCGCGACCCACAGGGCGTTGAGCGCCTCGTTGTCGGGATAGGGATCGGTCCTGAATTCAACCGTCATAACCATTTCCCGTTGCTGATTGTTGGTGAAGCCTTGATCCCAAGCTTATCCGCAAGGTCAGAGGATGCAACAGTCGCATACGACTGATGACCTCGGAGCAATCGGAATGGAAAAGTGCATCACATGTCGGATCGCGCTATCATCGATCGTCCTTTGCAAGTGAGAACAGAACAGAGGAGACCGATATGCCCTATGTGGATGGTTTTATTCTTGCCGTGCCGAAAGACAAGATCGAGGCCTACAAGGCACTGGCACACACAGCTGGCGAGGTCTGGATGGAGCATGGCGCGCTCAGCTACGTCGAGGCGATCGGGGATGACGTGCCCTATGGTGAGCTAACGTCGTTTCCGCGCGCCGTCCTGGCCACGGCGGACGAACTCGTGATTTTTTCGTGGATTACCTATGAGAACCGCCAGCATCGTGATGCTGTACTGGAAAAGGTCATGGCTGATCCGCGAATGAAAGATGGCATGGAAAACATGCCCTTCGATGGCAAACGCATGATCTACGGCGGCTTCGATATCTTTCTGCAGATCTAGTCTGCCGCCGGCTGGGCGGGCTTGACTTTGCAGCCGTTGCGGCCGACCTCAAGCGCTCCATCGTTATCACTATCGGAAAGATATCATGCCACAAACCGTCATCACGCTGTCGACGCATGGCCAGGGACTTTACGAGTTCACGGAGCAGGCGGCAGATTTCGTTCGTGCGGCGAGTTCAGGCGCGGGCGAGGGGCTGCTGACTGTCTTTGTCCGCCATACCTCCTGCTCACTGCTCATCCAGGAGAATGCCGATCCGGATGTGAGGACCGATCTCAATGCCTTCTTCCGCCGCCTCGTGCCGCCATCGTCCGATCCCTCGATGCGATGGATCGTGCATACGACGGAGGGGCCGGACGATATGCCGGCGCATATCAAGGCGGCGTTGACGCAGGTGTCGATCGGCATTCCCGTGACGCGTGGACGACTGGCGCTCGGCACCTGGCAGGGCATTTATCTCTTCGAACATCGCGACCGGCCGCACCGCCGCGACATCGTGCTGCATCTTTCCGCCTGAGGCGGTGGATATCGGTGTCAATCCTTTGTTAACGCTCCTGAATACATTGTGAATGGCCAGTTCGCGTTCGGTTCAGCTTGGCTGACCTAACGTGTCTCCAATCCCAAGGGCATCGGACCACTTGATGGAGCCGGATTTCGGGATTGCAACGATTCAAGGACTTGAAGGAGAAACACCCATGATCAGCCTCTTTGCAAAGGCAGGCATCGCCGCCCTCATCACGCTCGGCGCCATCTCCGCCACGGCAGCGACCGCATCGGCCAACGATTTTTCGGCCGGCGTCCATCAGGCACGTTACGATCACCATCGCGGCCGCGCGTGCTCGCCGATAGCGGCCGTCCAGAAGGCTCGCGCCATGGGCCTGCGTCGCGCCCATATCGGCAACATCACACCGCGCCGTGTCGTCGTCGACGGCTTTAGCCGCCGCGGTCCGGACCGCATCGTCTTCGCCAACGCGCCGGGTTGCCCGTTGATCCGTCGCTAAGCTCGGAAAGCTAGGGGTAGCGTAACCGTTTACGGGCGATCTTCCGCC
This sequence comes from Rhizobium sp. AP16, assembly GCF_000281735.1. Classification (NCBI taxonomy): domain Bacteria; kingdom Pseudomonadati; phylum Pseudomonadota; class Alphaproteobacteria; order Hyphomicrobiales; family Rhizobiaceae; genus Rhizobium; species Rhizobium sp. AP16. Next base: position 70,525 of record NZ_AJVM01000077.1, read on the forward strand.
GCTTCTATACAATTCCAAGCTTAGTAAAGTCGTCCTCATGAAAGAGGACGGCTTTTATTTTTCCGCCTTCCGGCGAATCTGCCTCTGGAATCGGGTTTGTCTTCGTTGTACCTGAATAGGGCATGAGCGGTTGATTCTGGACTTGTTCAGTGTCGGGCCGTTACTCCTCAGGCGCTCACTCGGGAGATGCGGCAAGCATGTTGAGGGAGCAGCCTTTCACTCCATGGAGGATACAATGAAAAAAATACTGGCAAAATTTGCCGTCGCCGCCGCCATCGCGGTGACCGCGCTGTCGGGCACGGTCGAAATCGCCTCTGCCCAGGGACTGGATATTTATGTCGGCCCCGGTCGCCATCGGCCGCCACCGCCGGATTATGACAACCCGCGCTTCGATCGTCGTCGCGGCTGCGATCCACGGGAAGCCATGGATGTCGCCCGCAGCTACGGCCTGCGCCGTGCTCGCGTGGTCGACGTGACACCGCGCCGCGTTATCGTTGACGGCTTCACGCGCCGTGGCCCGGACACGATGATGTTCGCCAATGTTCGCGGTTGCCCAATGATCGGCCGCTGATAAGGTTGACGGGTGCGTCTAGCGTCCGGTGGCTAACAGTTTACGCTTTCGCTTTATCGGCGGGGGCCGCGAACCGCCCTTTGCTCGGTCTCATCGGACTTGAGCGAAGGGCGGTTTTGTTTTGTGGCTAGAGCGTGGACCGCGCTAGCCTATTGTTTTGACGCAGTTCCGGACGGAAAACCGCGCCGCCCTTTTCCTGGAATTGCTCTATTGCTGGATCGCGTAGGTGATGCTCACCGACGCATTGTAGGTATTCTCGCCGCTTGCCACCGGCACTGAGCTATCGGCAGATGCCTTGGCCATGGCCTGGCGCATGTAAGGCTGCGGTGGGGCCATGATGGCGCCCTCGCTGATCGAAATAACGCGGCCGAGCTTGACGCCGGCTGCCTCGCTCAGCGTCTTTGCCTTGGCCGCTGCGTCAGCCACGGCGTTCTTGCGGGCTTCCTCGAGCGCGGTATCCGGTTTGTCGTTGGTGAACTGGATATCACCGCCCTGGTTGATGCCGAGCTTGACGACCTGGTCGAGGAGGGTGCCGAGCTTGGAGAGATCACGCACGCGCACCGTCAGGCCATTGTTCACCTGATAGCCGGTCAGCGTCGGCGGCTGTGACTGGCCGTCCTTGTCGTTGGGATAGACATATTGCGGCTGGATCGAAAAGCCTGAGGTTTGCAGATCGCGCTCGGCAATGCCGCTGTTCTTCAGCGTCGCGAGCACCGCGCCCATCGCCTTGTTGTTCTGGTCGAGTGCATCCTGGGCGGCCTTCTCCTGCTTGACGACCGAGAGCGTCACGATTGCCATGTCCGGCGCAATTGCCGAATGCCCTTCGCCGGTAACCGTGATGATCGCCTCGCGCGGCTTGGCGTCTTCGGCGAGTGCCTGGGCGGCAGGCACGAGGAGCGTCGCGCTGAACAGAGCGGCAAGAATAAAATCTCTGGTTTTCGTCATCGGCATGGTTCGTTCCTTGGTTGGTGTTTCCTCAGTATTCGTTTTTGCTGATTGATTGTGAAGGTATTGCGGCAGTCCCTTGTGGGAAAAGAAGAATTGGGTTAGAGCCAGATCGGCTTCCGGGGGACCATTGCTCCGGAACTGCATGCACGATCACTTTCGTCGTGCCGGGCCTGTAGCTCAATGGTTAGAGCCGGCGGCTCATAACCGCTTGGTTGGGGGTTCGAGTCCCTCCGGGCCCACCATTTCCCCAAATCTACAAAACCGAACCAATCACAAGCTCCAGCGAGTGATTTCGTTTGATTTCCGGTGTCTTGTGCTTAGAAAAAAGCAGGCAACGGCTCGATAGGAAAGACGTCGATGGCGGACAGTTCCGGACACAATTCTTCAGACTTGTCGCTTGATCGCGAGTTCTTCGATCTGCTTGTTGGAAGTTATGCTCGTATTGTCGGTGCGCCCCTCGTAGATCAAGGGCGCGGGCCGGAATGGCTTTATCAGGATGCCCCGTTCGTGGTCGTGGCGCATAGCACGGATCCCGATCCGCGGTTTGTCTACGCGAATAGAGCCGGCCAGACTTGTTTCGAATATCCGTGGGATGAATTCGTGACCCTGCCGTCGCGCCTATCCGCGGAGCTTCCCAACCGGGCGGAGCGTCAGCAATTGCTGGATGCGGTTACACGCAACGGCTTTATTGCCGATTATCGTGGGCTGCGGATTGCAAAGTCGGGTCGTCGCTTCTGGATTGAGGATGGCATCGTCTGGCAGCTCATCGACCGGGATGGACATCGGCGAGGGCAGGCAGCGACGTTCTCGAGATGGAGAGACGCCTAAGCCGGCGTGAATGTCACGCCACCGGCTCCAATACCTCTTCCCGTTTGATCTTATGAAACATGTCGTTATCCGTCTCCATGGACTGTTCGTATTCATAGGCGAACAGTTCGGCAGCGTGACGGCCGGGGAGAGTTTGGTCATTTTCGATCACGGCGGCGATGCGTTGGAACAGCTCGGCCTCGAAGGTGCCTGTCTTTGCAACCGGACTTGGTCGCGCTAACCGGGCTCCACCATCCAATCGGATCGCCGAGACGTAAAACTCGCCGTCATAGCCGTCACCGGCCGATGTCAATTCGGCACGGCCATAGAGGAGCAGGCCTGATTCCCAGCGATCGCAGAGATTGATGGTGAGCTCATCGAATGAGTATTCGCAGGAGAAGACATGGTTGGGTGTCATCATGCCGCCATCCGCGTTGCCGATGCGGATGATTGGGCGGTCAGGCGCTCGATCTCCGCCATGAGCGTTGTTCGATCCTTCGCGATCGACATTCCGAATGGTCGGGCATCGATGCGCAGCAATTCCAGCTTCAAGCCTGTCAGTCGCTCGGCACGATGCTGATCTTCGGTCTTGGTCGCGTCGGTTGCCTGCTCCCGCGCCCAGATCCAGGCCGTCGCCAGAGAGTGGGCGAACCATCTGCGCCTGCCGGCTGCCGTTCGTGGCCGGCGTAGCCGCGTATCGCGGTGGTAGAGTGTCCAGGCAATGATCATGACGTCTGACTTCGCTGGCATGAAGCGCGCACCCTTCGTTTGCGTGTCCACCCACTGGGGCACGACGTTCATATTCGCCCGATCTCCGATCCGGTTTCGCAGACTTCATGCAAGATTTTGAAACTTGCATGGGCTCATTCCGTCTCGGGCGATTGGCTCGCGAGAAGAGAGATGTCATGAGACACGATCTATGTCAACATAATATGTGTTAATCACTCGGATATGGACATATTTTATGTTTATTGGTTTCGACATTGAATGTCTTGTCTGCATGGGGGTGACAAGTTTGCCGAGATGGATGACTTGAGGGGAGGCAGTCGATCTTATTTACGCGCGATATGTCCGCAGATGCGCCCGATGATCGTTAGCCGCTCCAACTCCACCGTAAAGGTTTCCAGTGCCGGGTTGTCGGAGATGATCTTGACCTGGCTGGGTTGGGTGAACGGGATGCGCTGAAGGCGTTTGATCTGTGGCTCGGAATAGCCGTCGCTGATAGCGTAGACTGTATCCGTCACCATCAGGTTCTGCGAGAGATCGACGATGACGCGGTCACCGGGCATGTAGGTGGGCTGCATGGAATCGCCAATCACTTCCATGATGATGGTATGATTCGGCGAGGCCTTTGCTTCATTGCGCAGGTAACCCACGGGAATCACCCATTCCGCAATGATCTTGTGGCCGGCGACATTGCCGGCCCCAACGGGCAGATTGATGACTTCGCCGACAATGCCGCTGCCTGCGCCGAGCTTGACATCCACCTCCGGCGTCGCTCCCTCGATCTTCGATTGCCAGTGCTCCCGGCTGTAGCTGACGTTCTCGCCGTCCTCGGCAAAACCTTCATTATATTGTTCATCGGGGTCGAAGGAGGTGACCATGCGTGGCCCTGACCGCTCTACTTTGCGTGGGCCTTCGCCAGTCAGAAGATAGCCGGCGGTAGTGCCGAACTTCTTGGCGTAGCGATCGGCGATTTCGGGACCGAATTCGTTCTGTCCGTTTTCGTGTGCGCGATAGGTGGACAAGCTGACACCTAGCGCCTCCGCCGCTTTTGTTGCCGAGGAGTAATTTGCGGCTTCGCGCGCCGCCTTCAGTCGTTCGCCCATGGATTTCTGCATGATCAGACACTCGCAAAATAATTAACATAAATCATGTTGACATCGACATTAATAACAACATAATTTGTGTCCATCAAGATGCCTGCGGAGAAAATCGCCGCAAGGCTGACGTGCCGGGGCGGGTGTCGCCCCGCAATAGTGGTTTTAGGAGCGGTCGCATGGTCTCGATCAAGAAAGGCAAAAGGCTGGGTTTCAGTCCATTCTATTTCGACTTCTTCTGGGGATGCCCAGGCTGCAGGCGGGCCTTGTCGATTGCCGGGGTGATCGAGCGGCACTGTGAAGCCTGCGAGGAGCATGTCGAGCCGGTGGAAATGTCCGATCGCAGTTTGCCCGGTTGCCAACAGGGTGCGGAGACAATCGCATGAGTGAGATCGTTCAGGGTTTTCTTGCGTGCATCGGGGCGGCGCTGTTTTTCGTCTGTGTGCTTGCGGCTGTGGCGCCGATCATGTCGTCGCCGAGACATGCAGGCGAGGGCGGCGAGGTCAGCGGTGCGCCGGAGGGTGATCAGGTTCATTTCCGGGCGGCTGAGGATGTTTCTCAGCGCGGAGCGAGCCTGTGACAGGGTCATTGCCGTAGCGCGGCCACTGCTGCCAAGCGGCTGAATTGCTTAAAAAAGTCAATCCAAATAACTGGCCGGGGGCGGCCAGAGGAGGTTTCTATGAATGAATTTCAGATCGGAACGGAAGCGGTCGCCGGCGGTCATCTCGGCTGGATCCGTAAGGTTCACCGGGCCGCCAACGAGGTCCTGAAGGACAACCGCGGCGAACCGATCGTCTTTCTGACCGAGGATGCAGCCAAGGCGGCCGCCGGCGAAGCGATCGTTGCCTACCTCAACACGCCAATGCTGCGTGATGGGGCGAGGGTAGAGAGAATGTCGAAGGCGGAAGCCCTGTTCAAGCCGAGGCGTCCCTCTGCGGAAGCCCAAAAGGGGAAGGTCGCATGATCGAACCGATGCCGCTGACTGCTTTGAATTTTCCTTGTTAAGGGAGGGAATGCGCCCATGACCAAAGGCAGGCTCGACACTCTTCTTGACGGCCTCGGCATCAAGCTGGTTCCGGTCCATCGCCGTCGCGCACCGGCGCAAAGCCATGCGCGTGGCACCATGCAGGAAATCCGGGGGCAACATGGCGACGGTCATCTCGTCTTTGTCCTGCGCTGCATTCGCCAGACCGGCAACAATCGCGATGAACTCTGGTCGGACACGATCGGTGCGGTCTCCGATATCCTTGTGCAGCGCCAGGATTGGGCATTGCAGCGGCCCGGCGATCTGCTGTCCGCCTTTGACGATATTGCGCTTGGGGTGTTGCGGACGGACGCCGTGGCGCGGCGGCCCTGGCCGGTGCGCGCGACGCTTCGGATTTTGATCTATCGGGAACTGGAGAGACGACTTGATGTACCAGAACGCCTTGCAGTTTAACGATCTTTCTCAACATGCGGCCGAGGTTGCGGATTTGAGCCTGATCGTTCGCGCTCGTTTCGTCGAGGCCGCCGACACGATGGTTCATCTCGACGTGCGAGGCGTGCGCCCGGATCGGATGCGTAGTCTTTGGCCGGATGTTCTTCCTGAGTCGGGGGACCATGCGGATATTCGTGTCCGCTATCGCCCGAGCGCCGCGGCTATCAGCCGTGCGGAGGAGGTGCTGCAGGGCTGGTTGTTGACCCATGTCCGGGACGAGGAACGCCGTATCCTGCTGTCCCGATGGTCGGTTTGCCTCGCCGCGCCATATGTTGCCGGCTCCTTCCGCGAGTTCTGCGCAAAGACAGGGCGGGTGCGGCGAACGGCGGAACGGTGGATTCAGGCGGAGTTTCAGGCCGTGGCCAAGACTTTGCTCGCGGTTTCGCCCGCATTGCAGGAACCCGATTGGTCACGCGTAGCGCCGATGATGCCGCATTCGGCCGGAAGCCTAGAGCGGGCGAAGATGCCTGCTGCGAAGCACGAGACATACTGGTTGCCGGATGATGCAAAGCCGGTGTTCGATGCGGCCAGCCCGGAGCTGGCGGCACTGGCGAAACGCTTGGAGCGAGAAAACAGGCGACGCGCAAAGATGAAAGCCTAACTCGTAAGAATGGCCCTGGTTCGAACCCAGGGCTTTTTCGTTAAGGCAAGCCCCTATCGTTTTGGTCGTGTCGCGGCGGTTTTTTCTGAAACGCAAACACTCCGTTTGGCTTTGAGCTTCCTGCCGTGTCACCAAAGTCCGTCACGGCATATTCCGCTAGCAAGCGCAGCCGCGAACGCGGCAGGTGGGCGCGCCACGGATCTCCGATCAGAATGTCGATGCCTCGCTCCAGGCAACGGTCGAGAAAGATCGTAACGCGCTCGGCAAGTGCCGCTTCATAAAAGAGATCGCCGACACAGACGATATCCGCGGCAGGTGGCTCGCCGGTTGTCAGATCGGCAAGGACAGGTAGAATCGTCACTCCGTTGAGAGCGGCATTCAGCTCTATGGCAGCGATGGCATAAGGATCGACGTCGGCTGCGATCACCTTGATTGCCCCCGCCTTTGCGGCGGCAATGCCGACAATGCCGGAGCCGGCACCGAGATCGAGCACACGGCGGCCGGCGACGACATCAGGTCGGTCGAGAAGATACCGCGCCAGCACCAGACCTCCACCCCAATAATGTGCCCAATAGGGTGAGCCGAATGCATCGTCCCGCTCGGCGAGCAGCCGTAGGCCGCTTTGAGGTCCGGCTTTGTGCAGGCGGATCTCAGGAATCGATGGAACCGGCAGAACGGGAAGATGGGCGGCAATGAAAGTCCGCGCTGCGTCGATCGTGGCTACGGCTTGCGCCGCTTCCTCCGGTTTGTCACCGCTGTCGATAGGCTCCCCTTCGCGCAACGGTATCGTGCGGATATGGGAGAGATCCTGATCGGGTTGAGGCCCATCCTGTTTCTTGGTCATTCGTTTGTCTGATGCTAACGCCGTTTCAACGGAAAAGGAGAGTATTCTTGCGCTGATCGTCGGACGAGAGAATGCAATATTCCAATGTAATTTCAAATAATTATCTGGCTGTAGATCAAAGATTTCTCAATCCTTGCAGCCGTCTTCGCGATCAAGGGTGTCGCCAACAGCGCCGAATTGGGGTACTCATTTATGCATGATGAGAACAGTTGCAGCGACGCACTGTTGACCGCAAGCGGCTCTCTTTCAGCCGCTTGTTTCCTTTCAACGTTCCATCGGAAATCACACAGCATGTCCACAGCCGACAAGCCCGTCGCGCCGCGCAAGCCGCGTGCCCGACGGCGCAAAACCGTGTCCGCCGGCGATACGCCGCTCGACTATATGCTGAAAGTCATGCGCGACGACGAGGCGGATCAGAAACGACGGGATGAAATGGCGAAGATCGCCGCATCCTATGTTCACCAGAAGCCGAGTGAACGCCCGGGCAATGGAGCCAAAGGCGGACAAAGTTTTACGATCGACTTAACCAACGCCACGGATGAGCAGCTTGCGACACTCGAATCCCTCTTCGGTCCGCTTGCCGGGCCCGGCGGCGATGATGGCGGCGATCCGCGAGGAGAAAGCGAAGCGGAAGGCTGATGCCGAGCGGGTTGAGCTTGCCCGGCGGATTGCAGCGGATGCCGAGAGGATTCGGGAGCGATGTCAGCCGCTCGCCGGTTTCGTCCGCGAGGCCTGGCATGTGGTCGAGCCTTCTGTCGATTATGTTCATGGCTGGCACATCGATGCCATCTGCCGACATCTCGAGGCGGTAACGTCAGGCGAGATCACGCGGCTGCTGATCAATGTGCCGCCGGGAACGATGAAGTCGCTTCTCTGTGGCGTCTTCTGGCCGGCCTGGGAATGGGGGCCGAGGAATAGGCCGGAGCTGCGTTATCTCGGCTCATCCTATTCCGAGCACTATGCCAAGCGTGACAACAGGCGCATGCGCGATCTTGTTGCCTCGGAATGGTATCAGACACTCTGGGGCGACCGGGTGAAGCTGACGCGGTCGGGCGAAATGGCCTTTGCCAATACACGCACCGGCTTTCGTCAGGGCGTGCCGTTTTCAAGGCTGACGGGCGGGCGCGGCGACCGGGTCATCATCGACGACCCGCATTCCGTCGACGGTGCGGAATCCGAAGCGGAACGGTTGTCTACCATCCGTACCTTTCGCGAGTCCGTGCCGACGCGGCTCAACGATCCGCAGCGTTCGGCGATCGTCGTCGTCATGCAGCGGCTGCACGAGGCTGATGTCTCCGGCACGATCCTGGCGCTTGGGCTTGGCTACGAGCATCTGATGCTGCCGATGGAGTTCGAGCCTGAACGTTGTTGCCGGACATCGATCGGATTTACAGATCCCCGAACGGAAGAGGGCGAGTTGCTCTTTCCCGAGCGATTTCCGCGTGCTGTCGTTGAGCGAGACAAGGTGCCGCTCGGTTCCTATGCCGTTGCTGGCCAGTTTCAGCAGCGGCCATCGCCGCGCTCTGGTGGATTGTTCCAGCGTGGTGATTTCGAGATCGTCGATGCTGTTCCAGCGGGAGCCAAACGCTGCCGTGCCTGGGATTTCGCAGCGTCTAAAGCGCGTCCGGGCCGCCAGCCGGACTGGACAGTCGGCCTGCGTATGGCCGAAGCCGATGGCATCTTCTTTGTCGAGACCATAGCTCGCGGTCGTTGGTCGCCGGCGGAGGTCGAACGCAATCTGAAGAACATGGCGACACAGGACGGGCCGACGGTGATGATCCGCATGCCGCAGGATCCGGGCGCTGCCGGCAAGGCCGATGCGGAGACCAAGATCAAGCTGCTGGCCGGATTTCCCATCAGGGTCTTGTCTATCACCGGTGACAAGGCGACACGCGCCAAGCCGGCGTCTGCACAGGCAGAGGCTGGGAATGTCAAATTGCTGCGCGGCGAGTGGAACGAGGCATTTCTCGATGAGATCTGCGCTTTCCCGAATGCGCAGTTTGACGACCAGGTGGATGCTTTTGCCGATGCGCTGAACGAGCTGGCTCTGGGCTCCTCCTTCAGCTTCAAGAATTTCTAGGCCCTGCAGATACGGGTCTCTCCTTCACAGACATGCCAAAGGACAATCCATGGGACACGTACTCTCGATGGTTCGCGATGGGCTGGTGAGCCTTGCGTCTCGCATGGGGACGGAGCGCGACAAGGCGGCGTCGGTCTTCTATACCCAACCGATCCTGACCGACGAACAGATCATCGCCGCCTATCGCGGCTCCTGGCTGCCGCGCAAGATCGTCGATATTCCGGCGCTGGATAGCTGCCGCAAATGGCGCAACTGGCAGGCCGAAGGCGATCAGATCGGCTCGATTGAGGCTGAAGAGCGCCGGCTGAATCTCCGCGGCAAGGTGCTGGAGGCATCCAAGAAGGCGCGACTCTTCGGCGGTGCGGCTTTGTTCATCGGTGTCACCGATGCCGATCCCTCGCGGCCGCTCGATATCGAGCGTGTTAGCAAAGGTGGGCTGAAGCATCTGACCGTCTTGACGCGTCGCCAACTTGCCGCTGGAGAGATCGAGCGCGATCCCACTTCGGAATGGTATGGCAAGCCGAAGTTCTACACGCTGACGGGCGCAAGCGGAGCGCAGGTCGCCATCCATCCGTCTCGACTGGTGATCTTCAATGGCGCCATGGCGCCGGACGAGGATTTCGGCGGCGAGCTGGGGCAGGGCAGTCATGGCTGGGGCGAGAGCGTGCTCACCGCCACCCTGGATGCCATCAAGAATGCCGACAGTACGGCTGCCAATATCGCCAGCCTCGTCTTCGAGGCAAAGATCGACATTATCAAGGTGCCGCAGTTCTCGGCCAATATCGGCAACCAGGCCTATGAGGATGCCGTGCTGCGCCGCTATTCGCTCGCCAACACCATCAAGGGCGTCAACGGCACGCTGATCCTCGACGCCGAGGAGGAATACGACAGCAAGAGTGCCCCGCTTTCGGGGCTGACAGATATCCTCATGGCCTTCCTGCAGATCGTCTCAGGTGCCGCCGATATTCCGGTCACCCGTCTGCTCGGCCAATCTCCGGCTGGTCTCAATGCTACTGGCGATGCCGACATGAAGAACTATCACGATCGGATTCAGGCAATCCAGGAGCTCGACTTCACGCCCGCCATGTCGCGCCTTGATGAGTGCCTCATTCGCTCCGCCACCGGCGGTCGCGATCCGAATATCTACGCTTTCTGGGCGCCGCTAGAGCAGATGAGTGAGAAGGACAAGGCCGATATTTTCAAGACCAAGGCCGATGCGGCACGCGCCTTGTTCGGGTCCGCTGCCGGCGAGGAGATCATTCCGCGCCAGGCGCTGTCTGAGGCACTGGTGAATACGTTGGTCGAGGACGGATCGCTGCCGGGGCTGGAGGCGGCAATCGCTGCGTTCGGAGGATCAGTTCAAGCCGATCAGCCAGAGCTTGCCTCGGTGGAAACTCCACGAGGGAATGCTGCATCTGAGGCATCCGCGCCTGATGCAACCTCTTTATAAGCGGAAGACATATCCATCAACCAAAGTCGGCTTCGACCAAGGGATATCCAATCATGAACTTCACAGACATTGTCACCGTCGCGGGAACGCGACGGACGGGGGACGGCTATCTTGTCGCTGATGCCCGGGTCGCCCGTACGGGTATTCAAAACTATCTTGGCGCGGAGATCGGCAGGCCGGAGATGCGTACCGTGCGCGTCTATCGGCCCGGCACGGAAGTGTTTTCCGAGGACACGCTGAAGAGTGCGGCTCACCGGCCGGTGACAAATGAGCATCCGCCGGAAATGGTCACCTCGGAGAACTGGAAGAAGTATTCCGTCGGGCAGACCGGCGATGAGATCGCCGGCGAGGGCATCTTCATTCGCGTGCCGCTGATGGTCAGCGACGAGGCGGCGATCCAGGATATCGAGAGCGGCAAGCAGGAGCTTTCTGCCGGCTATGTCTGCGATCTCGATTTCACCGCGGGCGTGACATCCGCCGGTGAGGCCTATGACGCCGTCCAGAAGAATATTCGCATCAATCATATTGCCATTGTGCGCCGTGGCCGAGCGGGATCGAAAGTCCGCATCGGCGATGCCGCTGCACCGTGGGGCTGCGCTCCTCTCGCAGCCCCACGCCCCATTTCCGATCAGCATGAAAACAAGGAAGGGATGATGCCCGCAGGGACAAATACCGTCGATGGCATTGGGATCGAAATCGGCGATCAGGTCTCGGAGCTTGTCGCGGAACTCCAGCGACAGCTTGCCGATGCCAAGGCCCAGATCACGGCGACCGATGCCGCCTATCAGAAGGCGATCGCTGTCCGTGATGCCGAGCTGGATACGCTTAAGGCGAGCCTCGTGAGCGATGTCGAGATCGAACGGCGAGCCGAGGCTCGCGCCGATCTCATCGGGCTCGCCAGGGCAATCGTCGTCGATGTGAAGACCACGGGACTTTCGGATGCGGCGATCCGCAAGGCGGTCGTCGTCGCCAAGATCGGCGAAAGTGCGGTTAAAGGCAGATCTGAAGCCTATATCGATGCGCGCTTCGACATGCTCGCCGACGCGATCCGCGAAACGCCGGATCTCTTCGTTGCCGCCGTCAGGGACGGCATCACGATGCCGCAGACGATGTCCGCGGCCTTCAGCGCCTATGCAGCCATGGTGCGCGACCTGCAGTCCGCGCACCAGCCGGCCAATCCCGTTTAACCAGGTCAACGAAAAAGGAGACGCTTCAATGGCGACTTATCAGACCACCTATGGAAACGCTCCTCAGAAGGGCCTGCACGGGCAGATCGCTTCCGAGGAAAAATCCAACAAGATCAGCCGCACGGTGGAAAATGCCGCCGGCATCAAGTTCGGTCAGCCGGCGCAGCGCGGTCTCGCCGATCATGGCGTGGCGCCCTTTGCCGCCGGCGGCAAGTTCCTCGGCATCGCCGTACTGACGCCGACCGTATTGCCCGGTGCTTCGCAGATCGACGGCTATGCGCAGTTCGTCACCGGCGCCTTCCTGACCTCCGGCCAGATGTATGTGCGGGCGGGCGGCACGGTCGCTGACGGCGATGCCGTCTACTACAACCCGACCGCCAATGCCTACGTCAACGCGGCCGGCACCGGCATCGTCGGTCCCATTCCCGATTGTTTCTTCGACACGAGCGGTGGGAACGGCGACATCGTCGAAATCTCGCTCAAGCACAGGAGCGCCTAATCCATGAACCAGTTCGTTCGACAGCATTTCGCCGACGCGCAGGCGGCCTATTCCTTCGTCATTGCGCAGGGCCGCAATATCGAGACGCGCATCTACCAGCGTCGCTATCCGACCTTCAATTACGGACTGCATGTGCCCGTCGTCACCGAGGGCAATGAATGGGCGACCGGTACGACTTTCTTTACTGTCGACAGCGCAGGCGAAGCGAAGTTTCTTTCCGGCGCCGGCACGGACATGCCCTTCAACCAGTCGACGCGCGATAGCGCCAGCCATGACTTCGCAATGATCGGCTCCGGTTGGGAATGGAACCTCGAGGAGGTCAACCAGGCCGCGCTCTACAATCTCGATCTCAACGCCTCCAACGCCATCTTTGCTGCCGACAAGATCGAACGCCTGCTGAATTCCGTCGCCATGGTCGGTGCTGCCGAGAAGGGCTGGACCGGTTTCGTCAACGATCCGAACGTGTCGCGCGTCGATGTCGCCGCCGATGGCGCCAGTTCCTCGACCCACTGGTCGGCCAAGACGGCGGATCAGATTCTGCGCGATGTCAACGATCTGATCGGTGGCGTGCGCTCGAGCACCGGAGAAGTGGAATGGGTGGATAGCCTGCGTCTGCCGCCAGAAGCTTTCCGTCTGATCGCCACCAAGCGACTTGCCGATACCGATGGCTACATCAGCGTTCTGGAATTCCTGCGCCGAGGCAATGTCTATACCGCCGAAACCGGCCAGCCGCTGGATATCCAGCCGCTGCGCGAGCTTGCGACCGCATCCCAGGATGGCGGCGGCCGCATGGTGGTCTATCGCCGCGATCCGGAGGTGCTGCGCTTCCATCTACCGATGCCGCGTCGCGTGCTGCAGCCGCGCCAGAAGTCGATCATGAGCTTCGAGACCGGCATCATCGCCCGCACCGGCGGCACGGAAGTGCGTCTGCCGGCCGCCATGGCCTATGGCGACGAGATCACGGCGGCAGTGTGAGTTTGGCGTCCTCCCTTCGTTTCGGCGGAGGGAGGAGCGTCCGCCTTCTTCATTGATAGACTGGAGCTCTCATGCCCGCAGCTTTCTACGGCACGCTCGCCGCTGCCGATCTCTATTTTGCCGATCGAGGCAATGTGGCCTGGGCCGCGGTTGGTGAAAACGATCGCATGGCTGCGCTGGTGCGCGGGTCGCAGGTCGTGGATGGCCTCTACGAGCCGCGCTTCCCCGGTCTTCGTACTGGGAGCTATGAACAGCCACTGTCCTGGCCGCGCAGGGCGGCTGTGACGGCAAATGGCGAGGCGATCCCCGACGATGCCGTGCCGCTGCCGGTGACCTATGCCGCCTATGAGGTTGCCGTGGTCGAACTCATCGATCCCGGCAGCCTGACTCCCGTTGTCAGGGCGGCACAGACCGTCAAGCGCGAGAAGGTCGGGCCGCTGGAGACGGAGTATGCCGCTGCCGGCTCTCTCGACGACAACATCGCCGCCGCAAGACCGGTACTGACCATGCTCGACGGTCTGCTTTATCCCTTCCTGCGTCCGGTTCTGCCGGGCATTCTGGTGGTGTGATGGCTGGTTTTGACTACGAGAAAACCCGCGCGACGGCGGAGCGGCTGATTGCCAGGTTCGGCCAGCAGGGCCAACTCCGGCGCATTGCATCTTCCGGCCCGGACTACGACCCCGTGCAGACGAGCGAGGACTTCGCCTGCATGCTGGTCGATCTCGATTACGCCCAAGCGCATGTCGGTGACACGCTGATCCAGCGCGGCGACCGGATGGTCTATCTCTCGACCGCTGGGCTCTCGATCGTGCCGGTACTTTCCGACAGATTGCTGATCGGTGGTGTCGAGTACCCGGCTGCTGGCCGAAACTGTCATCGAACGAACCCCGGATGCCAGCGGCGCGCTGGTGAATTCGTTTCAGGTTTCCGGTTCCGCAATGCCGGTTGTCAACGCCGGAGCATCCTCCGGCGATGCATCGGGTGATTCCGATGCCGAGGCGGTCAATCCGGCGAGCCTTAGCGTGCCGCTCGGCGGCATGATCTATATGGGCTTTACCGCGCCCTATGCGGCCGAGGTCGAATATGGCCGTGATGGCGAGGCGGGGCACGGCATGGTGCGCCGCGCCGCGCAGGAATGGCGCGACATCGTCGGGCAGGCCGTCCGCGAGACGACCTGATAACCTTGGACTTTCAACATCATAGATATGGGTGACGCATGGCGACGGCGACGGACGCAATTATTCTGGCGGCGCTACTGGACCATCTGGCGGCGCTGAGCTTTACCCCGCCGCTGCCGGTGGCGCAGCCCGGCATTGCCTTTCCGCCCGCAGGGCAAAGTAAGCCGGATAACTATCTGGCTGTCAACTTCATCCCCAGCCAGCCGCGGCAGGTGACGCTGGGTGACGATCCGCAGCAGAAGCGCGGGCTTTTGCAGGTTTCCGTCTATTGGAAGGCCGGCGGCGGGCTGATCAAGCCGCTCGATGCCGCCGGCCTGGTGATCGACCATTTCAACAACAAGACGCTGTTTGCCTCTGGCGTGAAGATCACGATCAGCGGCGAGCCGTGGGCCGCAGGCCCGATCCAAGAGGATGACCGGGTGCAAATACCGGTCACCGTTCCCTACACCGCCTTTGAACCGGAGAGATGATCCATGGCGAATAAAAGCACGAAGAAGGGCTCCAAGGTCTACGTATGCGAGACCGCCCAGAATACCGACCTGACGGCCACCGCCTATGCCGCGCTGACCTGGGTGCAGGTCGGCAAGGTGGGCAAGGTCGGCGATTTCGGCTCGGACTCCACCATCAACAATTACAATACGCTGGATGAGCCGGTGCAGCAGAAGCAGAAGGGCGTTTCCAACGCCGGCGATCCGGAACTCGAAGTCGCCTCCACCCGAATGGCGAGTGGCGACTCCCCATTTATGATTGCCCTTCAACAAGGCGGAAAATTGGGCGAAATGTTCAGCGGAGCAGGGGGGCTTACTGGGATTGTGAAGGGCCTAGGCAATGCATTTCTAACAATGCTTAATCCCATAGGCTTAGTAACGCAGGCGCTCACCTTTGCAGGCGCTGCGGCAGTACAATATTTTTTAAACGCTGGCCGGGACGTTAAGAGCGTTGACGAGATACTGAAGCGACATGCAGAGCATATTGCAGAGCTCGGGCCGACTTATCAGAAAATGAACGAGCAAAACGAAGAGGCTTTAAAGTTAGGCCCAGCTATCACAAACGCCAATCTGAAAGACGATTACAAAAGCGCCCAGAAAACGCTCAAAGCTGAAGGTGAAAAGGCGTCTCGTTCAATTCTTGCAGATATGCTCGGGCAGCAGGCGCCATATGCCGATCAGATAGTCTATATACCGCAAACTACTTTTGATCCGGCGATAGAAGCTATTGAAAGATTCAAAAAGTCGATTGAGTCCGGGAAGATAGAGGCGATAGAATTTCAAAGAGAAATAATTGAGCTTCAGAATTCTGGAAAAATAACAGAGGAAGCTGCGGAAAAACTGCGAGAGTATTCGAAAGACGCAGTTGCAGCTCAAAGTAAACTCTCGGTGTTGCGTGACAAAATCGACCCTGTTGCACAGGCATTTGCCGATATGCAGGGTAAAGTTAATAAAATAAATCCTTTTGGTGCCAGTAAATTGCAAGAACCTCAACGGGTGCTTGATGATTTACTTCGAAATCTACAAGCAAATCAAAGTAGTGCGGAAGAGCTAAATCAGAAAATCCGCGAACTTAGCAACGCTCATCCTGACCTTTCTCAGGCTTTGGAGGAAATTCGGCAGTTTGGCTTGATCGCCCTACAAGCAATGAAGAATGTTCAAGGTTTAGATAACGCGGTGCGTACGACACCTCATTCCAGCCGATACTCCCAAGAGGAGACGGTTAGGCGCGTAAAAAACTTCGATGATCGATTTGGTCCAGATGTCGGTGCTCCCGTCAAATACAGCGATATACGCGAACGTCTGAATGCACAAAAAAAGGCACTTGAGCCGCCAAAAACTATCGACGGTGGAGCAGGGCTCGGCTCAAGCCGTGATCTGATTCGCCCAGCCCAAGAGGCTACGAGCGCATATGACACCCTCCAAAAGTCCGTCGAGTCGCGTATCGAGCAAATGCAGACGGAGGCTCAGGCTATCGGGCTTAACAGCATTGCCGTCGAAACCTTGAAAATGAATTTGGAGCTTTTGCGCGCGACAGAAGACAAGTCTCATGCGGCAGCCCCTGGCCAAATACAAGATATCAAGAACAAAATTGCACAGTACAATGCTTTGGCGACTGCAACCGCGAATGCCAAGCTGGCGGGCGATATCCAGTTCCAGCAGGAGCAGATGGGCCGCTCGACCATCGATCAGACGGTCGCCTCGACACAGAAGCAATATGGCTTGCCGGTCGATATGAATTCGGCCTCGGCCAATATCATTCGCTACAATGAACAGCTGAAATATGCCCGCGAGCTTGCCGGCGATTTCGCCTCGACGCTGGTCAGCGGCTTGCGCAATGGCGAGGGCCTTTGGAAATCCCTGGGGAAGGCGGCGATTTCCGTGCTCACTAAGATTTCCGACAGGTTGCTGAACGATGTGCTCAACAGCCTGTTCAAGGTCAACAGTGCCGCCGCAGGCGGTGGGCTGCTCGGTGGCGGCGGTATTGGCGGCATCTTCTCAAGCCTGCTCGGATTTGGCGGTGGCGGTGGTTTCAACATCGGCTCGAATGCAACCGTGCCCACCTCCGGCTTCGATCCCTTCAGCGCTCTATCCGCCGGATGGGCCGACGGAGGCTATACCGGTCCTGGCACCGCCTATGAGCCCGCCGGCATCGTTCATGCCGGCGAGGTCGTCTGGAGCCAGAAGGATATTGCCCGCGCGGGCGGCGTCGGCGTCGTCGAGGCGATGCGGCTTGGGCGGCGCGGCTATGCCGATGGCGGCGTGGTCGATGAGGGCGGGCCGCAATTGCTGCGGGCGCAGCCGGATGCTGCCGCTCCCGTCCGTCGCCTCAGGGCCGACAATCAGAACGATGCCTCCGGTTCCGCTTCCGGCGTGCATGTCACGGTCGGCGTTTCCGTGGATGAGGACGGCAATCTGAAGGCCTATGTGAAGAATGTCGCGCAATCGGAAGCGCAGAGTTCGACGCGGCAGGGGCTGAATGATTTCAATCAGCAGCTTCCCGATCGCGTCGCGCAGATCAACCGCAATCCCCGGAGGCGCTGATGGCCGTTTCCTATCCCTACAGCCTGCCGGCCTTTGCCGATCTTCTGAAGATCTCCAGCATCGTCTGGGACATTCAGCGCAATGACGAGCTTTCCGGCTCCGGCGATGGCCGGGTCTGGCAGGCGGAGCTGGCGCCACCGCTCTGGATCGGCACGGTGACGCTGGCCGACATGTACAATGTGGAGGCGAAACAGATAGCCGCCCGCATCCGCAAGCTACACGGCGCCCAGGAGGCGCTTTTTCTTTATGATCCGCTGTCGAAATATCCGCAGGCCGATCCCGACGGGACGAAGCTCGGGGCCGCGAGCGTCAGCGTCGCGGCGCTCGGGGCCGACAATGCCTCGCTCAGCCTCAAAGGCCTGCCGGCTGGTTATCGGCTGATCGTCGGCGACAAGATGCAGGTCGGCTATGGCGGCCGCTACGCCTTTCTCGAAGTGTCGGAGACGGTGGCGGCAAATGGCGCGGGCACGACCCCGGTCTTCGGCGTCTTTCCACATCTGCCGGCCGGCTTTTCCGCCGGTTTGAGCGTGGTGCTGCTGCTCCCGGCCTGCAAATGCATCATCATGCCGGGCAGTCACAATCCCGGCACGGCGAGCGGCCTGATCACCACGGACGCCACCTTCAAGATCGTTCAGAAGAAATAGCCAATGAAAAACATCACCTCCGCTTTCTTCGCGGCGCTGACTGGCGCGCGCGACCGAGGGCTTACCCGATGTCGCGCTCGACAATCTCAACCAATTTCATAGCTCCAAAGGAAACCTTATGTTCAACAGCAATGCTCTGCACAATGTCTTGAATATACTGATCACTCTCTCGGCGCTGTTGGTCGCCATTCTGCTGGCGACTGGGTGCACGCAGCTTGCTGATGGCACCCTGGAATGCTCGCAATCTTCTATTGGTCCGAGCTTCACGGCCCTTGCTGTTGCCGGTCTCGGTACCCTTAAGATCGTAGTCAATATCATCCGCGACGGGCTTTCCGGTTTGGTGAAGCCACAACCGCCAGTCACTAAATGAGGCCGTGCTTCTCAGCCATCGTTTAGCTGGGACAGTGCATTTCTGATTTCAATAAGCATCTTTAGAGGCGGGTTATGGCGATAAACGAATTTCTCGATGCCTTGGGCATCAAGGTCGGGGTCGTCATCGCCGGTCTTTCCGGCGGCATTTTGCGCGGTCTGTCGCGGCGTCGATATACGGCCCGCGAAATCATTGCGTCCCCCATTTGTGGGGCGCTTGCAGCAGCTTACCTAACGGAGCCTGCACTTTACTATCTGAGAGCCGTCAATTGGCCTTTGCCGCAAAAGGATTTGGCTGCCATGAATGCCACAGCCTTCGTGGTCGGTGTCTGTGCCATGTGGATCGCCGACCTGATCTTCGATAGCATCTCACGCTGGATCAGAGGTGGGAAAGCGGTACCTTGATCCAGTGTTGCTATATGGCGGGTTGTCGCGAGCCTGCAATTTCCCTATTTCGCCCTCTCCTTAACGGGAGGGGGCGTTTTTTGCGTTTGTGGCTTTTGTAATGGCTCCACGCCGTGTTTTTCGGCATACGCCAGTCGGGTCTGTGGGGCGACCTTGGTTCATATTCCCGCGCGTGATGTCTTTGATTTGAACTAATCATTGTCGCCGTTGCCGCTGGGCTGATAAAGCTGGCTGGCAGAAATTGTCGATGAAAGGCGCGCGCGATGAGCCAATGGCCCGACACCCGGATCCTTGATCTATTTGGCATTGCCCTTCCTATTATCCAGGCGCCGATGGCGGGAGCGACGTCGCCGGAGATGGTGATCGCGGTTAGCGAGGCTGGCGGGCTTGGATCGTTGCCGAGTGCGCAATACAATGTCGAACAGCTACGTCTAGCGCTCGATACGATAAGGGCTGCGACGAAAAAGCCGATCAATGTAAATTTCTTCGCTCATACTATGCCGGAGATTGATCCGGAGCGGCAAACGGCGTGGCGTAAACGGCTTGCGCCCTACTACATCGAGGCTAGCCTTGATCCGGCTGCGCCGGTTCCTGCCGGCGGCCGAGCACCGTTCGACAGTTTTTTCTGCGAAGTCGTCGAGGCCTATCGGCCTGAAGTTGTCAGCTTTCATTTCGGGTTGCCGGATATGGAGCTTGTTGGGCGGGTAAGGGCCACTGGAGCAAAGATCATCTCCTCGGCGACTACGGTGGCGGAGGCGCGATGGCTTGCCGATCGTGGTGTCGATGCGGTGATTGCCATGGGTTTCGAGGCGGGCGGCCATCGCGGCAATTTCCTGACAGAGGATATGGCGACACAGGTGGGTACGATGGCACTGGTGCCGCAGATCGTCGATGCTGTCAAAATTCCCGTTATTGCTGCCGGCGGTATCGGGGACGGACGCGGAATTGCAGCTGCTTTCGCGCTGGGTGCTTCTGCGGCGCAGATTGGTACGAGCTACTTGTTCACGCCCGAGGCAAACATTCCTGCGGTTCATCGAGCGGCTTTGGAGCATGCTGGTGACGACAGTACGGCTTTGACCAATGTTTTCACTGGACGGCCGGCGAGGGGCGTGATGAACCGCATCATGCGCGAGGTTGGGCCGCTCACGGATCTTGCACCCGCATTTCCGACAGCCGGTGGCGCTCTGGCACTGCTGCGCGCTAAGGCGGAGGCGACGGGCTCCGGCGATTTTACCAATCTCTGGTCCGGTCAGGCCGCGAAGTTGGCGCGGCCGCTTCCGTCGTCCGAACTCACCGTCGGTCTGGCGAATGAGGCAATCGCACTCATCAAGCGGCTGGCCGAGCGTTGATGTATCGGTTGATACTGCGGGAGAGAAAGAGGAGGAGAGACAGATGACTTTTACGGCGGATTTGACCGACCGTTTTGCCGTTTCCACATGGTCGCTGCACCGTGCGCTTGGCGGCACTTATGCTTACAAGCCTGGTGAAACCAAAACGCCTGAGCGCCAGCCTACCTATGGCAAAGGCTCAGTGGAGTTGATCGATCTTCCGAAACAATTTGTCGAACAGGGCATCTTCCGCATCGAGATATGCTCGTTTCATTTGCCGAGCCGCTCGGCCGCTTATATTGCCGACCTGCGCAAAGCCTTTGAGACAGCGGGCGTGAAGATACAGACGCTGTTGATCGAAGACGGGGATCTCAGCAATCCCGAGACGGCTGAGCGTGATGCCGACTGGATGGCGGGCTGGATCGGGATTGCCGTCGCGCTCGGAGCTGAGAATATGCGCGTGATCGCCGGCAAGGAGCAGCCGAATGACGAGACACTGAGCCGCGCGGAAACGCACCTCCGTCGGCTGGCAGATCAACTGGCAGGCACCGGCGTCCGCCTCGTCATTGAAAACTGGTTTTCGCTGCTGCCGGGGCCTGTCGAGGTCAATCGAGTGATTGATGCTCTGGACGGCAAACTCGGTCTCAATGGTGATTTTGGCAATTGGCAAGGTCCGGGGAAGTATGCCGATCTGGCAAAGATCATGGGGCGTGCCGAGCTATGCCATGCCAAGGCGCATTATTCGGAAAGGGGTCTCGATACCGAGGATTATATTCGTTGCGTCGAGCTCTCCAATGTTGCCGGCTATAAAGGCCCGTTCACGTTGATCTACAACTCCTCATTCCACGACAACGAATGGTCCGGCATTCTGGAAGAGCGGGATTGCATCGCCGGCGTGTTGCGGAAGGCTGCCGCCGCAGCGTGATGGCTCTGAATAGTGGGGCTGGGGCCGCTGGCGGCTTAGTCCTGCTATTGTAACATCAAGGCCCGGTTGAATCGGTGCTACGAATTTCAATGAAACTCGTATTCATGCAGAGCACCGAGCAGCTGGTCTTGTGTCTGATAGCCGGCCTCATACAGGCTGATCGCTACATTGGCCGCCGATAGGCCTTCCTGGCTTTGCAGTTTGATGCTGCGTTCCGCGCACCAAGCGTAGAGTGCGCTGGCGAGGATGTCGACATCGTCGGGATAAAGGGGCGAGTTGACCATCATAGACATTCGCTACACCGTGGTTGGAAGCTCAGACTTGAGCGGGGGCGGGGCAGAGACTGCTTTGATTTCGGAAGTTTGCAATCAACTTCGCGTGCCGACGTTAACGTCAGCCTGATATGATACAGATCGAGTTTCGTATTGGCACAGGTGCCTGCGAAAAGGGTTATTGTGGTTTCTGGTCCGGCGCGTGCGGTGCCGGATTTTCGAATCCGTTCTTGCCGTTATGGGGCACAACAAACAGCATAACGCCGAGCGCGACGGCCAACGCCACCATGATCAAAAGTATAAATCGCGGCCGCGAAGGCATCATTGATGGACCGGATGCGAAGCCTCCACAGCTGCCTCGATCAATTCCTCCGCATAGGAGAGCGCGGAAGCGGTGTCTTCGCCATCGAGTTTCAATTCCCGGCACTTGTGATGCATGGCCCTGCGAATTTCCACCAACAACGTGGCGTCCAAATCGACATGACCTTCGTAAAAAACATGCGTCAGGGCGGACTGGGCGACAACTTCGAGGACTGCGACACGTCCTTCGATTTCGCCAAGGGAAGGAATAGCGTTTTTCTTGACGTGATGTTTGCAATCGCGATGAGTGGTGAGCATCTCATTAGTCTCCTCTGAATTAGGCATAACCAACGAGAGGCAAAAAGGTTCAGCCGAATCCAAGGAAAATCTGAATTTGCCCCGCCAATGTTTTTCCGGCAATGCCGCTTCCGGCAAAAACGGACGGGAATCCTCATTTCATCGGGCAGAGACTCGGATCCGACAATACATCGGCGCAGCTGGGGGAGCGGCGGAAATCGTCGTAGTAAAGCGTCCATTCCGTCGTATCGGCGGCACGATAGGGGCCGAACTTGAAATACTGGTTTTTGCCCAGTCCCTTGTCGGCATGGCCTACATGTCCCTTGATGGTGACAATCCACTTATTATTGGCGAATAGCTCGATATGGCCGGTGCCGTCAGGACCTGGCTTGGTATAGATAGCGAAGTCGATCCAGCCGGAATCCGGCGTCGGCAACTTGTTGCCATGGTCAGTCACGGTGATGGCGCTCGTGCAGCCTGTGAACTCCTGACCATCGTCCTTGCCCCAATTGCTGTCGGTCGCGACCAGCGCTCGCATCTGGTTGGTGTCTGAGCGGAACCAAACAGGCGTCTGGTTGCCGTCACAGGCCTTTGCCCCATCGTGGGAATAGGTCTTTGGCGGGGCGACATAGTTGGTTTCGACTGTGGCGAAGAGCTTGCCGTTGTTCAGCCGCAGTGCCAGGAAGGGACTGAAATCACCCTTTGCCGTAGGGCCAATCTCCCGCTTCCATTGCGCAATGAGATAGCGATGATCGCCTGACGGAATGGGATCGGCGAATTTGACCGCAAAACCGTACCAAACACCTTGATCATAAGGGACGCGATATTTGGTGCGCTCCCAGATTTCCGCTCTCTCGCTGCAGTTTGCCTTGCCTGGTGCACAGAGTGGCTTGACGCTGAGTTTCAGCGCGCCGGTGCCGCTGCGCTTCACCTCCGATTGGAATTCGACCGTGCCTGCCTTCTGTTCGGAATTATCGCGATAGTAGAGATGGCCCGCCGGATCGAAATCGGTACCATCGAAACCGTCGCGAAGAACCAATAGGGCGGGATCCTTGGCCAAGGCCGGGGTCATGGCGCTGGTGCACGTGCAGGCCAAAAGGGCGGGCAGTGCGTATTTTGCGTTCATGACGGGAGCTCCTTCGGCGGGCGATCTTCAAGTGCTATCAATGACCTGTTCGTCTCTCGTGAGCAAGAGGAGGGCGCTTCGCGATATTGTGACCCGGCATAGCCGGTCCGATATCTGGCGGCTCCGGTGGAGCTTCACATGCCGATTGTCTGATTTAATAATTCCACTTTAACCGCCTGTTAGACGCTTTCCGGTTCATATCGATGCATATTGGGCTTTGCCTGCGGATATCAGTGCCCCGGACATGAAGGTTCGTCGCCGCAGCTTGAATCAACGATTTGAATGTCGGGCATGAGCGAGACCGACCGAAAACCGCAGTTGGGGTTGCCCGTGACAGACCTGGGAAAAGGAACGGCGACGGAAAACGGCGTCGGACCGCGACGAAAGATCGTCATTCTGACGTCGCACGTCTTTCTGCGGGGTTACCGCAAGGCGTCGGTCCATTTTGTGGCGTCCCGCTGGGCGGAGCAGGGGCATGATGTCCATTTCCTGACGATTGGCCACAGTTGGTTGACCCTGCTGAAGGATCGGCCACGCTTTCGGGCGTTATCGGAGCGTCAGGCAAACCGGTTCGAGACGGTTGCACCGAATCTTAGGGCGGGTGCCTACTTGCCGCCATTGCATGCTTTCAGTTCCGGCAATCGCATTCTGAACACAGCGAATGAAATGCTCTTCCGGCTCTACGGCAATTACCTGCCGCGCTTTGCTCGCAGTGCTCTTGCCGTGGCTGATCTGGTGGCAATCGAAAGCGGTTCAGCGCTTGCCTTTTTCGATTATGCGAAGAGGCTTAATTCCAAGGCGCGAACCCTCTATTTCTGTCGCGATCTGCTCCGGAGCGTCGGTGCTGCGCCCGTGTTGCAGGATATTCAGGCGGCCGCGATCGGACGTTTCGATACGGTCTGCGTGCCCTCGGAACGGCTCGGCGTGCTGCTACCAGCCGGTGGGCGCGTCAGGGTTATTCCACAGGGCGTCGATGCGGCGCTGTTCGACCGCGAACAAACTTCCCCCTATGTTCCCGGCAGCCGTAACGCCGTCTCCATCGGCAATATGCTGTTCGACGAGGTCACCGTCGCGGCTATGGCTGGCGCGGCGCCTGACATAAA
>NZ_AJVM01000078.1:0-37698 GCF_000281735.1 Rhizobium sp. AP16
CCATCGTCTTCCCGGCAAGCCCGGGAAGCTATGCTTCCGAGAGGATGGGGTGAGAGATGGCCTTCGATCGAGGGCCTTTCCCGATTACAGCATCCGCCGCAGCACTTCGTCCTTTTGGAAGAAATGGTGCCAGAGGGCTGCCAGGATATGCAGGCTGACGATCGCATATAGACAGTAGGCGCCATATTCATGGATCCCGGCGGCGGCTCTCGCCAGCGGCTTGTCGAACGGCAAAAGATTAGGCCACTCGAAAAGCCCGAACCACGGCAAGTCGCGGCCGCTGGCTGCCGAGGTCGTGTAGCCGGCGAGCGGCATGAGGATCATCAGCGCATAAAGCAGGATGTGCACGCCCCGCGCGGCATAGTGGTTGAGGGTGCCGAGCGGCTGCCGATATGAGGGCTCGCCCAGGGAAAGCCTGAGCGGCAGGCGGATGACAATCAACACCAGCGCCGTCATGCCGAGCGATTTATGCACATCGAGAAGGCCACGGCGGAGCGCCGAGCCCGGCTCGAGATACGAGCAATAAAGGCCGATGCCGAGCGCTGAGATGATCACGATGGCCATGATCCAGTGCAGAATTCGCTGCGACGGCCGGTATCTGAGCGTTGACGCATCGGACGAGGCCTCGGTAATAGCGGACATAGAGTGATTCTCCGGTGATCCTGGGATTCGATGTTTATGGCGTGATTGGCCGGAATATGGCTGATTTGAAGGCTTGCCCAATCACCTTCTTGCGAGTGGACGGACCGTGGCGGCTGTCAGATCCGGAGCGGGATTGATCCTCGGGCCAAAGACGAGAGCACCTGGCGAGGCAATGGATATCCCCGGCAAGACGCTGGCCGGCGCAGCTATCCCATCGCGGTTGAGTGACATCTGCATCTAGGCAGGCGCGATCGGTGGCCTATCTTCTATCCTATTGTCCGATCACCCTATTCGTTTTCGGTGATTATCTTTAGGACGGAATGGTTTAGTGTCATTGAAATGAACCATCCGGGGGAGCCATGACCGACGCCGCGCTCGTCAATCGTATGCAACTGCCAAGGCCGGACATCACGCCGGAAGAGGCGGCGGAACTTTTGCTGACGCATTACGGCCTGTCCGGAACGCTCACCGAACTCGGCAGCCAGCAGGACCGCAACTATCGGATCAGTGCCGGCGACAACAGCTATGTGCTGAAAATCTGCCAGACGGAATATGACACGGTGGAGCTGGAGGCACAGAATGCCGCCATCCGCCATCTGCACGCCAAGCCGGAGGCGCCTCGCCTCCCCAATATCGTGCCGTCGCTGAACGGCCGGGATATTCTTGTCGTCACCATCCGCGAACAGGATTATCTCGCTCGCCTGCTGAGTTACCTCCCCGGCCAATCGCTGACGCGGCGCAAGCATCTGCCGCTCACCTCGGTCTCGGCGCTCGGCACTCTCTCGGCGCGGCTTGCCCGCGACCTCGCCGATTTCGACCATCCCGGTCTCCACCGCAATCTGCAATGGGATCTGCGCCGGGCCGGGCCGGTCGCCGTGCAGCTGCTGTCGGCGATCACCGATCACGAGGCGCGAGACCGTATCGCCAAGGCGATGGTCGCGGCCGTCAAGCGCATTCAGCCACTGGCAGGCGGGCTTCGCGTGCAGCCCGTCCATCACGATGTCACCGACGATAATGTCGTCTGCCATCCGGACACGCATGGCCAGCCGATCCCGGACGGCGTGATCGATTTCGGCGACATCATCCAGGGATGGCTGGTGGGCGACCTCGCCGTCACCTGCGCCTCGCTGCTGCACCACGCGGAAGGCGACCCCTTTGCCATCCTCCCCGCCATCAAAGCCTATCATGCGGTCTATCCGCTGGAAGAGGTCGAGGCGAAGGCGCTGTGGCCCCTGATCGTCGCGCGCGCCGTCATCCTCACCGCCAGCACCGAGCAGCAACTGGCCATCGATCCCGACAACGACTATGTGCGCGGCAATCTCAAGCACGAGCGCGAAATCTTCGACGTCGCGACCGGCGCCGATCCCGACCTGATGGAAGCCGCGATCCTGCGGACGATCGGCTTCGACGTCGCCCCGCTCGACACCGATGGCTGGGCGGCGCTGCTGCCGGATATCGCGCCGGACACGATCGCCGCCGTCGATCTTTCCACAACCAACCCACATTTTACCGATGGCAATTGGCGTAAGCCCGACATGGACTGGCGGCTGCTCGCCAAGGAGGCCGTCGCCTCCGGCACGGCCGCGACGCGCTATGGCGAATTCCGTCTGTCGCGCGGCGAGCTGCTGAGCATGACGCCGCCGCAGAATTTCGCGCTGCACAGCGATGTCTGCCTGCCCGCCGGAACGACGGTCGCGGCCCCCTTTGCCGGACGCATCCAATGGGATGGCCAGCATCTCGTTCTGGTGAGCGACGCAGTCAGCCTGCATCTCGACGGCATCGATTGCACGCTGGAAGAGGGCGCGGAGATCGAGCAGGGTGCGACCATCGGCACCATCGCCGGCGAGGGTTCGACGGTCGGCGGCCTGCGCGTACAGCTCTGCCGCTCGCCATCGCTGGTGCCGCCGCTCTTTGCCGTGGCACACCAGGCCGACGGCTGGTCGGCCGTCTGCCCCTCGCCCGCAGTCCTTCTGAGCCCAGCCTGCGAAGCGCCACGAGAAGACGGCGCGGCCCTGCTTGCCCGGCGCGCGGCACATTTCGCCGGGCCGCAAAAGCATTATTACGAGACCCCGCCACAGATCGAGCGCGGCTGGCGCGAATTCCTGTTCGACGTGGAGGGCCGCGCCTATCTCGACATGGTCAACAACGTCACCATGCTCGGCCACGCGCATCCGCGCCTGACCGCGGCCGTTGAGCAACAATGGTCGCGGCTCAACACCAACTCCCGCTTCCACTATGCCGCCGTGACTGAGTTTTCCGAACGGCTTGCGGCACTGGCGCCGGAAGGGCTCGACAGCGTCTTCCTGGTCAACAGCGGCTCGGAGGCCAACGACCTCGCCATCCGGCTTGCCTGGGCGCATACGGGCAAGAAAAACATGCTCTGCCTGCTGGAGGCCTATCACGGCTGGACGCTGGCGAGCGACGCCGTCTCCACCTCCGTCGCCGACAATCCGCAGGCGCTGACGACACGGCCGGACTGGGTGCACCCCGTCGTTTCACCCAATACCTATCGTGGCCCGTTCCGGGGGCCGGATTCGGGCGCTGACTACGTGGCCGGCGTGACGACGCCGCTGGAGACGATCGACGAGAAGGGTGACGGCCTCGCTGGCTTCATCGCCGAACCAGTCTACGGCAACGCCGGCGGCATCGCTCTGCCGCGCGGCTATCTCACCGATGTCTATGCCGCGGTGCGCCAGCGCGGCGGCCTTTGCGTCGCCGACGAGGTGCAGGTGGGCTACGGCCGGCTCGGCCATCATTTCTGGGGCTTCGAGCAACAGGGTGTCGTGCCGGATATCATCACCATCGCCAAGGGCATGGGCAACGGCCATCCGCTCGGCGCAGTCATTACCCGGAAAGAGATCGCCGCATCGCTGGAAAAAGAAGGCTATTTCTTCTCCTCTGCCGGCGGCAGCCCGGTAAGCTCGGTCGTCGGCCTCACCGTACTCGACATCATCAGGGACGAGGGCTTGCAGGAGAATGCCCGCGTCGTCGGCGATCATCTGAAGGCAGGGTTGATCGCGCTGATGGAACACTTTCCGTTGATCGGCGCGGTGCACGGCACCGGTCTTTATCTCGGTGTCGAATTCGTGCGCAATCGCGAGACGCTGACGCCTGCCACGGAAGAAACGGCTGATATCTGCGACCGGCTGCTCGATCTCGGCGTCATCATGCAGCCGACCGGCGATCACCTGAATGTGTTGAAGATCAAACCGCCGCTCTGCCTTTCGTCCGAGAGTGCCGATTTCTTCGTCAAAGCCCTGGAAAAGGCTCTGGAAGACACCGTGTAATGCCTCCCGGCGACGGCGTTAACCATTAGGGTAATTTAGCGACAAGCGAATTTTAGTGCCTTTTGGGGATTGTCGAATCTCGCGGTAATTCCTATCTGTCTTTCGGTGATCGGCGATGCCGTTCCGCTACGGGAGGTTGCGCGGAGGTTGATACAACCATCCCCGTAATTAGCCAGGTACGGAATTATATTTTACCGATCGTCGATATTTTGACATCTTTCGGAATATGTTTCTGGAGATGGAATCGCTATTCTCTGCTAAGGTTGTAGACAATAGCACACCGGATCACCGGCTCCCTTGAGCGGAGCCAGAACAAGTACAACACCAACTAAGGAAAGTGACATGCTGAATATCAAATTCACCGCCTCGATCCTTGGGTGGTCCGTGCTTGGCCATGACCGTTCGGGCGTGCTCTCCCGCCCGTGCTGTCGAATGTGACGTTCGTCCCCTAATCGGATTCAAACAGTCAATTCGCCATGTCTGCGCCGCTAGGGCGCGGAGGGAGTATTTTTTATGAAGAAGCAAGTCATCGAATATGCCGGCGTTCCCGTCGGCATCGTTATTCCGGATGAAGACCGGCTGAAGTTCATCGCCGTGAAATACCATGTCCACGACCTGGACGAACAGCGTTTCAGAAACACGGACGAGGTCAAGCTCGCCATCCGCGATCTCCTCTCACGCCAACAGGCTAAGCCGATCCACGTTTGATGGATCGGCTTAGCCGCCACTTTCTCATCGCGACATCACCCGCCCTCGCCCTTCGAGGGTCGCTTCGCTCCCACCTCAGGGTGAGGGCTAGTCTTTTCGTCTCAATGGCCGACCCTATCCTGCTTCCGTTTCCGCAATCGGATTTTGTTACATCTCGACAGAGGTCCATTCCGCCCTCATGGTGAGGAGGCCCATAGGGCCGTCTCGAACCACGAGGGTCGGCCCCTACAGCGCGCGCGCCACAAACCTATCTTGTCTTTTCCCCCTCTTTGCGATCCTATCGCCATGACAACCTCGCGCTTCGAAAGGCGAAGGATTTTTCATTGGCTGACCTCCTCAATCTCCTGACCGACGTCGACGGTGTTGCCGTCGGTCACTCAACCGATCTTGCGCTTGGCTCCGGCGTCACCGTCATCATCTTCAATGAGCCAGCGATCGCCTCCGGCTCCGTGCTCGGCGGGGCGCCGGGCGGGCGGGACACGGCCTTGCTCGATCCGGCGATGACCATCAGCACGGTTGACGGTCTTGTGCTGTCGGGCGGTTCGGCCTTCGGGCTCGATGCGGCCGGCGGCGTGCAGGCGGGCTTGCGCGACATCGGGCGCGGCCTGCAGATCGGAACGGCGCTCATCCCGCTGGTGCCGCAGGCGATCCTCTTCGATCTCATCAATGGCGGCAACAAGGATTGGGGCCTCTATTCGCCCTATCGCGACATGGGCTACGCCGCCTTCAAGGCAGCGGAAAAGGGCGCCTTCGCGCTCGGCACCGTCGGCGCCGGCACCGGCGGGACGACGGCGACGGTCAAGGGTGGCCTCGGCTCGGCCAGCGCCGTCAGCAGCCGGGGGCACAGGATTGCCGCCATCGTTGCCGTCAATGCTCTCGGCACCGCCACCATAGGCGACAGCCCGCATTTCTGGGCAGCGCCCTTCGAAGAGACGGGCGAATTCGGCGGGCTCGGCATGCCCGAGACCATCGACACGCGCCTGCGGCTGAAGGGCGGAAATGTCACGGCAACCACCATCGGCGCCATCGTCACCGACGCACAGCTGACCAAGGCGGAGGCGCATCGCCTGTCGATCTGCGGCCATGACGGCCTTGCCCGCGCGCTTCTGCCGGCGCATCTGCCGCTCGACGGCGACACGGTTTTTGCCGCCTCCACCGCCAGGCATCCAAGGGACGACATGCCCAGCTTCATGGAACTCTGCCATCTCGCCACCATCGTCATGGCCCGCGCCATTGCACGCGGCGTATACGAGGCGACGGCGCTGCCGGTCGAGGGCGCGCAGCCGGCCTGGCGGGATCGCTTTCCCAACCGCATGGCCTAGCCGGAGATTTCATCCATGCAGATCCGGGCGCTGATCTATTTCGACGAGCTGGTGCGCACCAACTCCATGCGCCAGGCGGCGGAAAACCTGAACGTCGCTCCGACGGCGATCAGCCGGCAGATCGAAAATCTCGAATATCATTTCGGCACGCCGCTGGTCGAACGCAGCGCCCGCGGTGTCAAGCTGACCGCCGCCGGCGAGCTGCTGGCCGTGCGCGCCGGACGGACGCTGCGCGAACTCGACCATGTGCATCAGCTGATCGAAGACCTGAAGGGACTGCAGCGCGGCCGCGTCAGCGTCTATGCCAGCGGCGCCACTGTCGCCAACCTGCTGGCGCCGGCGCTTGCCGAATTCAGCCTGCGCTATCCGAAGCTGCGCTTCGAGGTGACCATCACCAGCGCCCGCAGCGCCATCGAAGCCGTCAACGGCGCCGAGGCCGATATCGCCGTGACATTGTTCGCGCCGCCGCTGTCGGGAACCAAGGTGCGGCTGCGCTCCGAAATCACCTATGACGTCATCGCCGCGACGAGCCATTCGCTGGCGGCACTCAAAGAGGTTTCCCTTGCCGAACTTGCGGCGCATTCGCTTGCCGTGCCCGACCGATCCTTCGGCGCTCGACAGGCCTTCGATGCGCTGTTCGAGCGCGAAGGGCTGGTGCTCGATCCGGTGTTCGAGAGCAGCTCGCTGGAAATGCAGAAGGAACTGGTGCTGCGAGGGGCGGCCATCACCATGCTCCCGGCGCTGACCGTTCAACGGGAAATCCAGGCCGGCCAGCTCGTGGCGCTGCCGGTCGCCGGCGGCAAGGGGATCAGGACGCCGATCGATCTTTGCGTTGCGCCGGACCGCCAGCTTTCCTTCGCCGCCGGCAAGCTTCTCGACTTCATCGAACGCTTTATGCGCGAACAGGTTGCCCACAAGGGAAGAAGCGATTGATCGCGGACGAAGGATTTCAACCGGGCAAAATCAATGTAGCCATATCAGCTACACTGAGCACACATTTTTAGAATTGTGTGTGCGCCTGCGAGATGACACTATTTCGAAAAAGGGCCGTATGCCGGAGGGAAAGCCGGTATTGCGAGCTAGAGCCAAGGGAACTGATATGACCACGTTTTTACGTCCGAGCCTGGGCGATTTTGCTCGCCGTCTTGCCTGTGGCGCCGCAATCTCGTCGGGGCTGCTGCTGATGGGGATGACATCGGCCGAAGCGGCCAAGACGACGCTGAACATCGGCATGACGGTCGAACCCACCGGCCTCGATCCGACAATCGCCGCCCCCGTCGCCATTGGACAGGTGACCTGGCAGAACATCTTCGAAGGGCTGGTGGCAATCGACGAGAGCGGCAAGGTCATACCGCAGCTTGCCAAGAGCTGGGAAATTTCTCCCGATGGGCTGACCTATACGTTCAAGCTGCAGAGCGGCGTCAAATTCCATGATGGCCAGACCTTCGATTCGGCGGCGGCGAAATTCACACTCGACCGTGCCCGCGACGCCAAATCCGTCAATCCGCAGAAGCGTTTCTTCGCCACCATCGCCTCGATCGACACGCCCGATCCCGAAACGCTGGTGCTGCACCTTTCCTCGCCGACCGGCAGCCTGCTTTATTGGCTTGGCTGGCCCTCTTCCGTCATGGTCGGGCCGAAATCGACCGCCAACGACAAGACCACGCCCGTCGGCACCGGCCCGTTCAAATTCGCATCCTGGGCCAAGGGCGACCATGTCGAGCTTGCCAAGAACCCAGACTACTGGAACAAATCCGTCGACGTGAAGCTGGAGAAGGTGACCTTCCGTTTCATTCCCGACCCGCAGGCGGAAGCGGCTGCCCTCAAGGCCGGCGACCTCGACGCCTTTCCGGAATTCGGTGCGCCTGAGCTGATGAGCTCCTTCGATGGCGACCTCAGGCTGATGACCAAGGTCGGCAATACCGAGCTCAAGGTCGTCGCCGGCATGAACAACACGCGCAAGCCCTTCGACGACAAGCGGGTGCGTCAGGCGCTGATGATGGCGCTCGACCGCAAGACGGTCATCGACGGCGCCTGGTCCGGCTTCGGCACCGCGATCGGCAGCCATTACACGCCGAACGACCCGGGCTATCAGGATCTGACGGGCAAATTGCCCTTTGACCCCGCCAAGGCTAAGGCGCTGCTGGCGGAGGCCGGCTATCCGAACGGCTTCACCTTCACCATCAAGACGCCGCAAATGGCCTATGCGCCCAGAAGCGCCCAGGTGATGCAGGCAATGTTTGCCGATATCGGCGTGACCATGAACATCGAGCCGACGGAATTCCCGGCGAAATGGGTTCAGGACGTCTTTACCGGTCGCGACTACGACATGACCATCGTCGCCCATGCCGAGCCGCGCGACATCGACATCTATGCGCGCGACCCCTATTATTTCAACTATAAGAACCCTGATTTCAACGATCTGATGAAGAAGGTCCAGCTCACCGCCGATCCGGCCGAGCAGGACAAGCTCTACGGCCAGGCGCAGACGATCCTCGCCGAGGATGTACCGGCGCTCTTCCTCTTCGTCATGCCGAAACTCGGCGTCTGGGACAAGAAGCTGAAAGGGCTCTGGGAAAACGAGCCGATTCCCTCGAACGTCCTGACCAACGTTTCCTGGGAAGACTGACCTCTTTCAGCGCCGCGCAACCGGGCGCCACCCGGCCATGGACATGCAATGATCGTACTTCTCACCCGCCGGATCATGGGCCTTTTCCTGACCCTGATCGCCGTTTCGCTGCTGCTTTTCGCGGTGATGGCCCTGCTGCCGGGCGATCCTGCCGCCATCACACTCGGCACATCGGCAACGCCGGAAACGCTCGCGGCGCTCAGGCATGAGATGGGCCTCGACCAATCGTTGATCCTCCGCTACGGCCAGTGGCTCGGCGGCGCGCTGACCGGCGATCTCGGCAAGTCCTATACCTATGGCGTTCCCGTCGCCGGCCTGATCCTCGAACGGCTGGCCGTGACGTTGCCGCTCGCCATCCTCGCCATCCTGCTTTCTATCCTGATCGCGGTGCCACTCGGCGTTGCCGCCGCCGCCAAACGCGGAGGCGTCTTCGACATCATCGCCACGCTGTTTTCGCAGATGAGCATCGCCGTGCCCGGCTTCTGGGTGGGGCTGTTGCTGATCCTGTTGTTCGCCACCTCGCTCGGCTGGATGCCGGCCGTCGGCTTTCCCGGCTGGGGCAATGGCCTGTGGCCGGCGTTGAAGGCACTGATCATGCCGGCGGTAGCGCTGGCCCTGCCGCAGGCGGGCGTGCTGACTCGTGTCACCCGCTCGGCGGTGCTCGACACGCTGCATGAGGATTTTGCCCGTACCGCCATCGCCAAGGGCTTGTCCCGCAACGCCGTGCTCTGGGGGCATGTCGTGCCCAATGCGCTGATGCCGGTAATGACCATTCTCGGCCTGCAATTCACCTTTCTCGTCGCCGGCGCGGTGCTGATCGAGAACGTCTTCAACCTGCCGGGCCTCGGACGGCTCGCCTATCAGGCTCTTAGCCAGCGCGATGTCATCGTCCTTCAGGATGTCGTGCTGTTCTTCGCCGGGCTGGTCATCGTCGTCAATTTCCTGGTCGATCTCTCCTATCTGGTCATCGACCCCAGGCTTCGCAGCGGAGGGGCGCGATGACCATGGCCGAAACCGCCTCCCCTCGCCGCTTTCGTTTTCGCGCGCTCCGCCGCGCCAATCTGATCATCGGCGCGATCATCATCCTCGCGCTTGTCGGCGTCGCCGTTCTATCGCTCTTCTGGACGCCGTTGCCGCCGGCGAAAATGCAGATCATTCACAAGCTGCAGCCGCCGCTCGGCTTCGGTCTTCTCGGCACCGATCAGCTTGGCCGCGACGTGCTGTCGATGCTGATGGCCGGCTGCTGGAACTCGCTGTCGATCTCGGTGTCGGCCGTGGCGATCGGCGGCACGATCGGCACAATGATCGGCGTTGCCGGCGCCGCGCAGCGCGGGCTGTTCGAGGCGCTGGTCATGCGCGCCTGCGATGTCATCTTCGCGCTGCCGCCGATCCTGTCTGCAATGATCCTCGGGGCGTTTCTCGGCACCGGACGCCTGACCGCCATCATCGCCATCGCCACCTTCATGGTTCCGGTCTTTGCCCGCGTGGCGCTGAGTTCGGCGTTGCAAGCCTGGAGCCGTGACTATGTGATGGCGGCGCGCGCCATCGGCAACACGCCCTTCTCGATCACCATGCGGCATGTGCTGCCGAATATTCTGAGCGGCATCATCGTGCAGGCGACGATCCAGCTTGGCCTGGCGATTCTGACCGAGGCGGGCCTGAGCTTCCTCGGCCTCGGCGTGCCGCCGCCGGCGCCGACCTGGGGACGGATGCTGGCGGATGCGCAAACCTATCTCGGATTGGCGCCCTGGCTCGCCATCCTGCCGGGCCTCGCCATCGCGCTCTCTGTTCTCGGCTTCAACATGCTCGGCGACGGCCTGCGCGATCATCTCGATCCGCGCGAAGCCCGCCGCTGACTTCAGACCACAAAGAGTATCGACCATGACCGAAACGACCGATCTTTCCATCCGCCAGCTCCTTGAGAAGTTTTCCGCAAAGAGCCTTTCGCCGAGCGAATACTGGCTGGCGCTGGAAACGCATATCGCGGCCTGGGAGCCGACCATTGCCGCTCTCTACGCCTATGACCCGGAAGACGCGCGCAAGCAGGCAGCCGCCTCCACCGAGCGCTGGGCAAAAGGCACACCGCTCGGGCCGCTGGATGGCATTCCGGTGACACTCAAGGAACTGATCGCTACCAAGGGCCAGCCGGTGCCGCTCGGTACGGCTGCTGTCGAACTCGTTTCCGCCACAGAGGACGCGCCGATCGCGGCGCGGATGCGTGAGGACGGCGCGGTGATCTTCGCCAAGACCACTTGTCCCGATTATGGCATGCTCTCCTCCGGCCTTTCCAGCTTCCACAAGCTCAGCCGCAACCCCTGGGATCCCTCGCAGAACCCCGGCGGCTCCAGCGCCGGTGCATCGGCTGCGGCCGCTGCCGGCTACGGCCCGCTGCATATCGGCACGGATATCGGCGGCTCGGTGCGCCTGCCGGCCGGCTGGACCGGCATTTTCGGCTTCAAGCCGAGCCATGGCCGTATTCCTGTCGATCCCTATTATGTCGGGCGCTGCGCCGGACCGATGACCCGCACGGTCGAGGACGCCGCCTACTCCATGGCGACGCTCTCGCGTCCCGACTGGCGCGACGGCACCAGCCTGCCGCCAAACGACATTGACTGGATGGATCTCGATATCGACGTGCGCGGGCTGAAGATCGGCCTGATGCTCGACGCCGGCTGCGGCCTGCCTGTCGACGACGACGTGCGCGATGCCGTTGTTGCCGCCGCCAAGCGTTTCGAAGAGGCAGGCGCCATCATCATCGACGTCGCGCCGGTGCTGACGCGGCAGATGCTCGACGGGCTGGATGTCTTCTGGCGGGCGCGTTTCTGGGGCGATATCGTCAATCTGAGCGAAGAGCGCCGCGAGATGATCCTGCCCTATATTCACAGCTGGGCGAAAGGGGGCGCCGATGTCAGCGGCGTCGATGCCGTGCGTGGCTTCAACCAGACGATCGAGATGCGAAAGAGCTGCGGCAAGCTCTTCACTCAGGTCGACGCGGTGCTGTCGCCGACCAATCCGATCGTCTCCTATCCGGCCGAATGGGCCTCGCCCACCAACGATCCGGCCCTGCCCTTCGAGCATATCGGCTTCACCGTTCCCTGGAACATGTCGGAACAGCCGGCCTCCTCGATCAATTGCGGCTTCTCCCGCTCCGGCATGCCGATCGGCCTGCAGATCGTCGGACCGCGTTTTGGCGACATGCTGGTTCTGAAACTCTCAAAAGCCTTCGAGACTTGGTCGGGCGGTGTGACGAACTGGCCGAAAGCACCGGGCTAAGATCGGCGCTACAGCGTCGCTGCACCCTTTTCCTCGACATCGGCGCCGAGATCCTGAAGCGCCTTTTCGATCACACGCAGATCGTCCTGAAGGCCGTCGTCGGCGCTCATCGTGCTTTCGCTGCCGGCGCGCTGGATGCCGCGCGCTTCGCTCTGCAACTCGAGCAGGCGGTCGATCTTGCGGCTGCGCCGAAGATGGCTGTCGCCGAGAATATCCCTGATCGACTGTTCCATCGCGGTAATCGGCATGATGCTTCTCCTCTCGAACAAAACGATGTTCAATCGAGAGAATAACGGTCCAGATCAGCGACGGTTCCGATCAACGCTCAATCACCGAGGCGGCGATAGCCAGTCGGATACTCGTAAAGCCAGCCAATGCGCTCGACGGCGGCGGCAAAATTCTCGCGTGCGACGGTCATGGTGTGGCCGTTGGCATGGATGATGGTTTCGGCGTCTTCCATCACCGCCGCGTGGCCTTTCCAGAAGACAAAATCGCCGCGCTTCAGTTCTTCGCGAGCGATCGGCTCGCCAAGCCCGGCCGCCTGCATGTCGGAATCGCGCGGCGCGGCGCGGCCCGTCATCAGGAGCGCAAGCTGGATCAGGCTGGAGCAGTCAACACCAAGGCCAGAGCGGCCGCCCCAGAGATAGGGCGTTTCCATGAATTTCGCGGCGACATCCACATAGTCGCCGCCGTCATTATAGCCGATCGGTTGCACATGCTTGGCGAAAATGGCGGTGCCATCTTCCAGCACAACGTAATGATTGCCGCGCGCCTCGGCCGTGCCGGTGACACGAACACGACTGCCCATAGAGAGCACGCCGGTATAGGGCTTGCGTAGTTCCGACTCCGGATAAAGGAAAGTCCGCTGCGGAACGACGATATGGGTCGGTGCGACCAGCCCCTCTCCGATCGTATCTTCGGGCAGATAGCCGACATAGCCGTCCGACACCGCCTTGACCCAGGCCCAACCGTCCTTGCGCTCGAAAACCGTGACATCCTCGCCAAGCAAAAGTTCCGTATCGATGCCGCGTGCCAGATCCGGCTGCGGACGCAGCGCGACGACGGGGACGGTAACCTGCGCCCTAGTGCCCTCGACGAAACGCTCGGCCTCGACCCGGCCCCGGAGAGAGGCTTCGGCGAGATCGGGTCGGAAGGCATTGAGGCGATGGTCGAGCGTCATGACGATGGTTCCTAGACTGATAGTTTACGGCCTTGCGCGATGACGAGATCACCGAGCTTTTCGAGATAGAGCGCGCCGGTTACCGTGCGCTTGATGATGACATTGCGACGATCACGGTCGTCGCGCACGCGGTCAACCAGCCCCATCTCGCCCATGGTATCGAGCGCACGCGTAATGACCGGCTTGGTAACGCCGAGCGTCGCGGCAAGCCCGCGCACGGTGTGTGGCGGCGGCACGAGATAGATCTGCAGGAGGATTGTTGTCTGCCGCAGGGTCAAATCATGGTCCTCGCGGCGCACTTGTTCGAGCGCCACGCCATGCCAGAGGCCGAGAGCCTGCGAGGCAGAGAGTTCAAGCGGCAAAGGCAACCCCGGAGATCGTTACGCTACCGTTTCAGTTTCTGCCAAGATCGTGGCGGATTCAAGGGGGTGAATTTATTCCAATCCTTCGCCCCGCAATGCGGGGAGAAGGTGGGGCCGAGACATTGAGCGAAGCGAGTGTCGAGGGCTCGGATGAGGGGCTTTCTCGGAAGCGACGGCGAATCCGGAGTTACCGTCTTCTCGGACCGATTAGCAGTGATGGTCAGGCCAGTCCGGCGTTGCCGCGCTCTCGTGCCTGGCCCCTCACCCTAGCCCTCTCCCCGCAATGCGGGGAGAGGGAACTATAATGCCCTACCGCACGCTTTCCCGAATATGGTGATACAGCGCCCGGATCGCCTGCGCCTCGCCGCCGCCCGGGGAATGGGGACGCTCGTTCTGGGCCCAGCCATAGATGTCGAAATGCACCCAGCTCGGGGTTTTCGTCACGAAGCGGCGCAGGAACAGCGCTGCCGTGATCGAGCCGGCCATGCCGCCGGAGGGGGCGTTGGTGATATCGGCGAATTTGGCGCGAATATCCTTGTCGTAGCCATTGTACAGCGGCAGGCGCCAGAGCGGATCGTCGGTCTCGAGGCTCGCTTCGGTGAGGTCGCGGGCGAGATCGTTGTCGTCTGTGAAGAAGGGCGGCAGGTCGGGGCCGAGCGCGACGCGAGCAGCGCCCGTCAGCGTCGCCATATCGATCATCAGGTCCGGCGCGTCTTCGTCGGCATAGGCGAGCGCATCGGCGAGGATCAGCCGGCCTTCGGCATCGGTATTGTCAATCTGCACCGTCAATCCTTTGCGGCTCCGGTAGATGTCGCCGGGGCGAAAGGCATTGGCGGAAATCGAGTTTTCGACGACCGGAACAATGACGCGCAGGTCGACCTTCAGCTTGGCGTCCATGATCATCAGCGCCAGACCCATGACGTTGGCGGCACCGCCCATGTCCTTCTTCATCAGCAGCATCGAGGAGGCCGGCTTGATGTCGAGGCCGCCGGTATCGAAGCAAACGCCCTTGCCGACCAGCGTGATGCGGCGATGGCCCTTCTTGCCCCAGCGCAATTCCAGGAGGCGCGGTGCATCGGCGCTGGCGCGGCCGACGGTGTGCACCAGCGGGAAATTCTCCTTCAGGAGGTCGTCGCCGATGATGACGGACATTTCCGCCTTGTAATGCTCGGCCAAGGCCCGGAAAGCGGCCTCGAGCTGTTCCGGCCCCATGTCGTTGGTCGGTGTGTTGATGAGATCGCGGGCGAGGAAGACGCCGGCGAGCTGCCGCTTGATGTCGGCGGCATCGGCGTCGCGCGGGATCATCAGCGTCGGTCCGGCCGCCTTTTCCGACTTGTAGCGGTCGAAGCGGTAGCTGCCGAGGCCAAAGCCGAGCGAGAGCCGGTTTGCCGTCAGCGGCGCGGTCTCGATATGCCACTCGCCGGCCGGCAGCGATCGCGCCAGTTTGCCAGTGAGAAAAGGCTGTTCCGAGGGGTTGGAGCCAAGGCCGAACAGCGCGCCGCCGAGATGGCCCTCGGCCGTCGGGATCAGCAAGAGAGAGCCGCTTTCCGCCTTGTAGCCCGCCTTGTGCGCCCAATCGAGCGCGATCGGATCGATGGTGCCGGTGTCGATATGGGCCGGGGTAACGGCAAAGATCGGCAGCGTCGCGCCACCCTTCGAATTGAACGGCGTCGCGCGCTCGATGTACTGATAGGGGGCCATGACTATCCTTTGGCGGTCATTTCAGGGAATCATTGGTTAACTGTCTGTTAGGGTTAACAGATTATTGCTGGAGCGAACATTGCGTCAAACCTTTCCCTGTTCCGATTTGAGGCCAGACGCAGGACTCTGACATTCAGGGATAGGGACATGTCCGCCGCCTCCACCACGTCTTTGCTCAAGACTTTCCTTTTCCGTGGCGCATCGGCAGCCCTTCTGGCGCTAGCGCTGGCGGGCTGCTCGACGACGGGCAAGGACAAGATGACGACCGGATCGATCCCGACGGTGTCGAAGCCGATCGACCAGATGGACAGTGCCGACCTCGCTCGGGCAACCCTTACCCTCGGCAAGGCCTACGACACCAATCCGAAGGACCGCGACACCGGCGTCAACTACGCCAATGTGCTGCGCATGACCGGCCGCAACGAACAGGCGCTCGCCGTCATGCAACAGGTGGCGATCAACCATCCAAGCGACCGCGGCGTGCTGGCCGCCTACGGTAAGGCCCAGGCGGCAGCCGGTCAGTTGCAGGAAGCGCTTGCGACCATCGACCGCGCGCAGCTGCCGGATCGGCCGGATTGGCGGCTGGTCTCGGCCGAAGGCGCGATCCTCGACCAGCTCGGCCGCTCGAACGAGGCCCGCGGCAAATATCGCGACGCCCTCGTGCTCGCCCCGAACGAGCCGTCCATCCTTTCCAATCTCGGAATGTCCTATGTGCTGACCGGTGACCTGAAGACCGCCGAGAGCTATCTTCGCTCCGCCGCCGGCCAGCCGGCGGCCGATAGCCGCGTGCGCCAGAACCTCGCCCTCGTCGTCGGCCTGCAGGGCCGCTTCCCCGAGGCCGAGCAGATCGCCCGTCAGGAGCTGACGCAACAGCAGGCCGACGCCAATGTGGCCTATCTGCGCGGGATGCTGACGCAGCAGAATTCCTGGCAGAAACTCGCGGCCAGCGACAGCGCCAAGAAGGCGGTCAACTAGGCCCTCAGCGCCAGATGTGCCGCGGCAGACCCTCGCTCACCAGCCGGGCACCGAGAGCGCCAATGACGGCGCCCGCTACCCTGTCGATCCAGAGCTTTGATCCCAAATAAAGCGTGCGCGGGCGGTTCGACGAAAAGGCCAGCGTCACCACCGTGTACCAACCCGCCTCGATCGCGAAGACCGCCGGCGGCAGCGCGAGCAGCATCCAGAGAGCGGGCTGCGCCGGGAGAAGTGCGGCAAAGATACTGCCATAAAAGATCGCGGTCTTCGGATTGCTGAGCTGCGTGCCGAGCGCGAACCAGTAATTGCGCGCGACGCTCGCTCCGGCCGGCGATGCCGGCGCGTCAAGGGCGAGATCCTGCGCTGCGCCGCGCCAGATGCGGATGCCGATATAGATCAGATAGAGGCCGCCGGCGATCTTCAGGGCAAGATACAGCCATTCGACCTGCATCAGCAGCGCGCTCAGGCCGAACAGGGCCAGGGTCGCGAAGATGACACTGCCTGTTCCCATGCCGAAGGCAGCGGCCAGCCCCGCCTGACGCGAGCGGGAAACGGCAATGCGAGACACAAGGACGAAACTCGGTCCGGGACTGACCGCGCCGATAAGGACGGCTGCGATGACGGTGAAAAAGATGGCGAAGGACGACATGCTGCAACTCCCGTTTCAGTTAGAAATTTGCCCAGGCAAGCGGCGCTGTCTTTCCCACGCTCCTCGATGGTCGTCCATCTTACCTTGCCAGTTGCGTGGAATCGAAAGTTAAACGCTCTCGATGTCGTCAGCAAGTTCCCTCGTCAGAACTTATCCATCACCTGGATGATCGCCGGGCCGAGGATGACGGCCATGAGAACGGGCAGGAAGAAGACGATCATCGGCACGGTCAGTTTCGGCGGCAAGGCGGCCGCCTTCTTTTCCGCCTCGTTCATACGCTCGTCGCGTCCTTCCTGCGCCAGCACGCGCAGCGCCTGCGAGACGGGCGTGCCATAGCGCTCCGCCTGGATCAGGGCCTGCGTCACCGACTTGACGATTTCGATCTGGGTGCGGGCGGCGAGATTGTCGAAGGCGGTGCGGCGGTCCTGCAGGAATGAGAGCTCCGCCGTGGTCAACACCATTTCCTCGGCAAGTGCCGGCGATTGCTCCGCCATTTCCTCGGATACGCGACGCATGCCGGCCTCGATGGAAATGCCCGATTCCACGCAGATCAGCATCAGGTCGAGCGCGTCCGGCCAGGCACGCTTGATGGATTTCTGCCGCTTGGTTACGCGGTTGGAAATGTAGATATTCGGTGAATAGAAGCCGAGATAGGCGGTGCCGATGACGCCGAGAAGGCGGAATGCAAAGGGTTTGGCCGCGAAATAGCCGAGGCCGAAAACGAGGAAGACGGCGACGGCCAGGAACAGAAAGGGCAGCAGGAAGCGCGCCACCAGGAACATGTTCAGCGCGTTTTCCGAGCGCAGGCCGGCGGCGCGCAGGCGATTGACGGTGTTGGTATCCACCAGCGCGTTACGGAGATTGAAGCGTTCGACGATCTGGCGGACGTTCTTGTTATTCTGGCTGCGCAATGACGCCTTACTGCCGTCCGTGTTCAGCCGGGCGCGTTCGCGGGCGCGGATCTGCTCGCGCTCGGTGGAGACTGCCTTCATGCGCTTGTTGAGATCGCCACGCTCGAGGAAGGGCACGGCGATCGTATAGAAGGTGGCGAAAACGGCGATCGCCACGAAAACGGCGAGGATCGTACCGGGATCGGTCAATCTGGCGGCAATATCGGACATGGGCTGCGTCTTCCTTCCGATCAGATCTCGAAATTGACCATTTGGCGCATGATGTAGACGCCGACCGACATCCAAATGCCGGCGGCTCCCATGATCAGGTGGCCGCGCGGGTCGGTGAACAGGATCATCATGTATTGCGGCGAGGTCAGGTAAACGAGCAGCATGACGATGAAGGGCAGCGCGCCAATGATGACGGCCGATGCCTTGGCTTCCATCGACAGCGCCACCACCTTCGCCTTCATTTTCTTGCGCTCGCGCAGCACCTTGGCGAGGTTGCCCAGCGCTTCGGAGAGATTGCCGCCCGCCTGTGCTTGGATGGCGATGACGATCGAGAAAAAGTTCACCTCCTGCAGCGGCATGTGATTGTTCATGCGCGCACAGGCATCGGTCATGCTGAGGCCGACCTGCTGTGTTTCGACGACCCTGCGGAACTCGGTCTTGACCGGCTCGCGCGCTTCGCTCGCCACAAGGCGCACCGCGTCGTTGAGCGGCAGGCCGGAGCGGATCGAGCGGGTGATGAGATCGAGCGCGTTCGGAAACTCCTCCAGAAACTTGTTCTGCCGGCGCTTGATGAGGAAACCAACAACCCAGCGCGGCAAGCCGAAGGCTGCGGCGAATGGCAGGCCGGCGATGACGGGGAGCGGCGCGCCGAAAAGGCAGGCGACGACCATGACGAAAA
This sequence comes from Rhizobium sp. AP16, assembly GCF_000281735.1. Classification (NCBI taxonomy): domain Bacteria; kingdom Pseudomonadati; phylum Pseudomonadota; class Alphaproteobacteria; order Hyphomicrobiales; family Rhizobiaceae; genus Rhizobium; species Rhizobium sp. AP16. The sequence continues at coordinate 18,529 of NZ_AJVM01000078.1, forward strand.
GGCCGAACAGGACGCTGAAGAGATAGAAGCGCGCCGGCGTCAGCGACAGGCCGGCCTGTACGAGGCGCGCCTTCAGCGACTGCTTCTTCTTCGTATTCTCGACCTGGCGCTTCTCCAGATCCTTGAGCGTGTCCTGCACCGATTTGCGGCGCTTCGACATTTCCTGCACGCGGTCGCGCGCAGCCTTGACCTTGGTGCGATCACTCTCGGCCGCCTTGACCCGGCCAACCCGGCTGTCCGTCTTCTTCTGCGCCTCGATCTGGGAATAAAGGACGCCGTAGCAGACCGCCGCCGCCGAAACGGCTGCGAGCACGACAATCAAAAGCACCACCGGATCGACACCGAACATCGGGAAAGTCCTATTTCGAGTTGTTTTCCATCTCGTCGAGGGCCGCCGCCAGGCGTTTCTCCTCGTTGTAATAGCGGGCGCGATCCCAGAAATGTGGCTTGCCGACGCCGGTCGACATGTGCCGGCCAATGATGCGGCCGTTGGCGTCCTCGCCTTCCATCTCGTAGCGCATCAGGTCCTGGGTAATGATCACGTCCCCTTCCATGCCGATCACCTCGGTGATCTGGGTGATGCGGCGCGAACCGTCACGCAGGCGAGCAGCCTGGACGATTACGTCGACGGAGGTGGAGATGATCTCGCGGACCGTCTTTGCCGGCAGGCTGTAGCCGCCCATGGCGATCATCGATTCGATACGGCTTAGGCATTCGCGCGGCGTGTTGGCGTGGAGCGTGCCCATGGAGCCGTCGTGGCCGGTGTTCATCGCCTGCAACAGGTCGAAGACCTCCGGTCCGCGCACTTCGCCGACGATGATGCGTTCGGGACGCATGCGCAGGCAGTTCTTGACGAGGTCGCGCATGGTGATCTCGCCCTCGCCCTCGATGTTCGGCGGGCGGGTTTCGAGACGGACGACGTGCGGCTGCTGCAGCTGCAGTTCGGCCGTGTCCTCGCAGGTAATGACGCGCTCATGGCGGTCGATGTAGTTGGTGAGACAATTCAGCAGCGTTGTCTTGCCCGAGCCGGTACCACCGGAGATGACGATATTGCAGCGAACGCGGCCGATGATCTGCAGAAGCGTCGCGCCCTCCGGCGTGATGGCGCCGAAGCGGACAAGCTGGTCGAGCGTCAGCTTGTCTTTCTTGAATTTACGAATGGTGAGCACCGGGCCATCGATCGACAGCGGCGGCGCGATGACATTGACGCGCGATCCGTCCGGCAGGCGGGCGTCGCAGATCGGGCTCGATTCATCGACGCGGCGGCCGACCTGGCTGACGATACGCTGGCAGATGGACAGAAGCTGGGCATTGTCGCGGAAACGGATCTCCGATTCGATGGTCTTTCCGCCGACTTCGATGAAGGTCTGGCCGGCGCCGTTGACCATGATATCGGCGATGTCGTCGCGGGCCAGCAGCGGCTCCAGCGGGCCGTAGCCAAGCACGTCGTTGCAGATATCCTCGAGCAGTTCCTCCTGCTCGGAAATCGACATCGCGAAATTCTTGATCGTGATGATGTCGTTGACGATATCGCGGATTTCCTCGCGCGCGGCCTCGGCATCGAGCTTGGAGAGCTGCGAGAGGTCGATCGTATCGATCAGTGCGGCAAAGACCTGCGACTTGGTGTCGTAATATTCCTCTGTGCGAACAGGCCGGCGGCGTGTCGGCGTCTGCATCGAGGGCGGAGGCACCTGCTGGCGCTGCGGCGAGGCCTCGCGCGCCGGCTCGACCAGTATGGTCGATGTCGCGGGCGGCGCGGCGGATGGAGCGCGCGCGGGCGCCGGCGGAGGGGCTATGCCGCCGCTCTTTGCAGGACCTTCATTTCCGCGTCTGCCAAACATGCCGTCGATCCAATTCTACGCTTGAGCATGATCCCGAAAAATGCGAGCCGCCTTTCCAATCCGATCATGCGAAATCAAACAATTACTTCCGTTTCAGGAGGCCGAGCAGGCCGCCTTTCTTTGCCTTCTTGAGCGCGACGCGCCCGGTAACGATGTGCGATATCTGCGAGAAGGTTTCGGCGATCGGCGACTTCGGATCGGTTTCCGAAATCATCCGGCCGCTATTGGCCGCATTTCCGAACAGGTTGATGTCGAAGGGAATGATGGCGATCGGGTCGGTCTCCAGCGGCTCGCAGAATTCCGAGGGGCCGATTTCCGGGCGCTTCGGCATGCCGACCTGATTGAGGATGAGATGCGGCGCCTTGTCGTTGGGACGCAGCTTGCGCAGCGCATCCAGCATGTTCTTGGCGTTGCGCAGATTGGCAAGGTCCGGCACCGCGCAGATCACCACCTCGTCGACGGAGGAGAGCACGGAGCGCGTCCATTCGGTCCAAAGATGCGGCATGTCGAGGACGGTCACCGGCGCGCTGCGCTGCAGGACGTCGAGCACCGGCTGAAAAGCCTGGCCCTCGAAATCATAGGCGCGATCGAGCATGGAGGGAGCCGCGAGCAGCGACAGGTGCTGCGAGCATTTGGTCAGCAGGCGGTCGAGGAAGACCTCGTCGAGACGCTCCGGCGCAAAGACGGCCTCGGCGATACCCTGGGCCGGATCCTGGTCGAAATCGATATTGGCGGTGCCGTAGGGTAGGTCGAGATCGGCGAGAATGGTCTCGACCGAGAACAGGTTGGAGATGCCGAAGGCGCAATTATGGGCGATGGTGGACGCCCCTACCCCGCCCTTGGCGCCGATGAAGGCGACGCTGCGGCCAATCGGCTCGGCATCGGGATCGACGAAAATCGCCGCCATCGCTGCCATGATGTCGGTCATGGTCACGGGCTGGACGATATATTCGGAAATGCCGTTGCGGATGAGCTCGCGATAAAGGCTGATATCATTATGATGGCCGACGATCACCACCTTGGTGGTCGGATCGCAGACGGCAGCGAGCGGCGCGAGCTCAGCCAGGAGGTTCTGCGGATTGGCGCGGGTTTCCAGGATGATCAGATTGGGCGTCGGCGCCGAGGCGAACATGTTCGCCGCCGCCGCCGTGCTGCCGCCGGTGATCCTGAGATTGACCTTGGACATGCGCCGGTCGTTGGCACATCGGTCCATGACCTGGTGCAGCTGCTCGCTCTCGCAGAAGGCATGCACGGAAATGCGCGGCAACGGCCGCATATTCTCGATATCGCCCGTGCGCGGCGCATCCTCGGCGTCCACCGCGGTCGGCCTGATATCGTAATCGATGGCGCTCATGACTTTATCCTGTTCCGGCGACGGCTGGCTCTCATGTTCAGAAACTGCTGACTGACGCGGTGCTGGTTGCGGTGGAGCCGCTGCGATAGGCGTCGATCACCTTGCTGCGCTGGTCGGCATCGATCGGCGTCATGGCACGCGGTGCGATGAGGTCGGTCGGATTGGCGACCTGTGCGGCGAGGTTGTTCTGGGTGGCGCAGCCGAAATTATAGTAATTCTGATTGTCGAAGGCATTGTCGGCGAGATCCGCCGGCCATTGGCCGCAGGCATTGGTGACCGCCGCCGTCGCCATGAAGCGGAGGCGGATCGGGGCGGCATCGCCGGGACCGCCGGCCGGATAATAATTGTCGGCGATGCGCGCCGACGGGATGCCGCTCGCCACCAGTTCCTGGCGGATCTGCCGGCGCAGGGCGGAGGCCGCCGCCGAATTCGCCGATTCCCGCGGGGTCATGATTTCCACCGTGCCGGTGGCATGCGCGCGATAATCCTGAACGAAGCCGCGCACGGTATCGCGCATGCCGGAGGTCAAACGACGATCGCTGACCGAAACGGGAATGTCGACGCGGTGTTCCTTGTCCGTCAACACGATCGGATGGCGCTGACGATAGTCGTCGGTGATGGCGCTGGTGGTCATGCCATCCCTGGAGCCTGCGCAACCGCTGACGGCGGTGGCCATTACAATCATGACAAGCGCTGCAAACCGCGGCCTGCCGGTGCGGGGCGCATTACGATCGAGGCTGGCCATCGTTTGGTCTCTCGTTGATCCGGTTGAAAAGGGGTGCGTCACGATCGTTCCCCTCACTTGTAGATGAAGCCGACCGTGCCGTGGAAATCGGCATCGGCGACCGGCGGCGCATCCTTGCGGCCGTAGATCTTGTTGACACGGTTCATGAAAAAGACGCCGGCATCGTTGGTCGGCGAGAAATTGTCATCCGGACGGGCGATCTGATTGCGCGCCACCGGCCGCACGAGATAGGGCGTCGCGATGATCACCAGCTCGCTCTCGTCGCGCTGAAAGGTCTTCTGCCGGAACAGCGCGCCGAGGATCGGGATCTTCGAAGCGCCGGGCGTTCCGGTGGTGGACTGCTGCACATTGTCGCTCAAAAGGCCGGCAAGGGCGATTGAGCCGCCGGACGGCAGTTCGACCGAGGTATCGGCCGCACGCCGATTGTAGGTCGCAGCGCCCGTAGTGCCCGTCGGTTCGGAGACCTGAGTCTGGACATGCAGGCTGATGCGGCCGGCGGAGAGAACAACGGGGGTGAAGGCAAGGCTGATGCCGTAGGTATATGGCGTGATCGTCACGTTGCCGTCGCTGTCGATGACGGAATAGAGCGTCTGGCCGCCGGAATTGAAGGTCGCTGCCTGGCCTGAGATCGCCGTCAGCGTCGGTTCCGCAAGTGTGCGTACTGCGCCCGCCTGTTCCATGGCATTGAGATAGCTGCTGACATTGTATTTGCCGAGCGCGGTCTTGAACAAGGCGCTGAGGCCGCCATTGCCCGTGGCCGCGGTCGAATCACTGCTGATATTACCGAGCTGCGCGACAGTGAGGCCGGAGGAATTGCTGACGAGATTGTCGAAGCCGATCTGCTTCAGCACGCTGCGCTTTACCTCGGCGACGGTGACCTTCAACGTCACCTGATCCTCGCCCTCGATCTGCAGAAGATTGACGATCTGCGAGGTCTGTCGTCCCTCGGCGAAGAGAGCGACCGAACTGTCGCCACCCGTGCCGCTGGCGGTTTCGGTGCGGGTCGTGGCCTCGCCACCCTTGAGGAATGCCCCCGCCAATTGCTGGGCGCGGGACGAATCCTGTGGCGTGCGTACCGAGCCGGTCAGGACGATATTGTCGGAGACGATCTCGACATTGATGTCGGAGTCCGGGATGAAGCGCTTGAGATTGGCCTGCAGCCCGGAAATATCGCGCTCGATCTGCAGGTCGAGGCTGACGATCTCCTGGCCGTTGGCGCCGAAGACGAAGATATTCGTCTGTCCGACCGTCTTGCCGAAGAGATAGATGCGACGCGAGGTGCGCGTAACCGCATCCGCCATCTTGGGATCGGACACGAGAATATCATGGGCATCCGCCGGCAGGTCCACCACCAACGCCTTGTTGAGCCCGAGCTTCAACGTGCGCTTGGTGTTCAGGCCGGAAATCGTGACGATGCTGTCGGCACCGTCAGCCTTGGCAACCGCAGTCCGCAGAAAGACAGGCGCTTCGGCAAAAGGAAGGCCGGCAAAGGCAACCGAGAAGGAGAGCGCCGCCAGGAGGGGAAAGCCGGTTATCTGGCTGATTTTCAACATGGTCCCGCCCCTTCTCATTGTGTCTTGGCCGCGGCTGTGCCGTTGGCGATGATGGCGCCCGACTTGATAACCTGGACGACGGCCCCGCCATTGTCGCCGGAGAGCAGGTAATCGGCGGCCGTCGTATCCGGCTGTTGCGCGTCGGCGACCGAGCGCAGCGCCAGTGTCAGCCGGTCGGCCATCTGCTGGGCGACCGCAAGCACCTTCGTCTGGTCCGGCGTCAGCTCCAGCGTTGCGGTGGTGCCGACCACGGCCTTGCTGCCGTCCTGCTTTTCCTCGATCTGCTGATCGACGGCCAGGATGCGGACATTGCTGAGCACGGTCTCGGTCACGAATTTCTGGGTGTCGCCCTTGCGCACCATGATCACGTCGACGCGGTCATTGGGCAGAATGAAACCACCGGCGCCGGTGGCGACCGAGATTTCTGTGGCAACGGCGCGCTTGCCGGAGGGCAATAGCGATGACAGAATGCGGCTGCTGGCGTCGGCGACCTTTTCCTCGCGGATCGGCTCGCCCTCGAAGATCGGCAGGCGGACGACCGCGCCGTTCAGGTCCTTCAACGCATCGGGGCGCTCGGCTTGGGTGATGAGCCCCTTGACGACACCGCTCTGCGGCCAGGCCATCCAGTGGATCGATTTCTCATTCAGGCGCGAGCCCACAGGAAGATTGGCGTCGGCAACCAGCACATTGACCGTCGCCTCCTTCTCCACCACCGTCTCGACCTGCTGCACGATATTGCGCGAGCCGGCCAGATGCATCGCCAGCAGTCCGGCAAGCCCTGCCGTGACGACTGCTACTGCGAGTATCATTATGCGAGCGGGTTTCATTGATCATTCCTTGGGGAATACGATTCTTCGCCCCGCAGAATGCTCAGTAATTGGTGTAATTATGGTTAATGGTATCTTACATCTACTATTGTTTGACTATAATTATTTAAGCAATACAATATATACAGGGACATCGCCCCAATCAAATACTTAGCATAAGCTAATTTAGATAATTCTTTATGTAACCACAACAACCAGCGGCGACGACGGGAAGGCGAGAAAGCCGCCAATGGCGATGGCGATGCCATAGGGAATCTTCTTGGCGATCAGCAACGAGTTGGGCAGCGGCAGGCCCATGGCTATGATGGCATTTGACTGCGAGCGTATCATCAGGATGACGATCGTCACCGCGCCGCCGAGGAAGGCAACATAGACGAGGAAGGCGAGAAGCGACGGATCGAAGCCGAACCAGATCGCCGATGCCGCCAGCAGCTTGGCATCGCCGCCGCCCATGACATTCAGAGCGAAGAGCGCGAAGCAGGCACAGAAAACGATGGCTGCACCGGCGGCATGCATGCCGATCTCAGGCAGCGTCAAGCCGACGAGCGGCGCAAGCACGATAAAGGCGCCGAGCAGGATGAGCGAAACCCTGTTCGGGATCGTCATGGTTAAGAGGTCGGAGATGGCTGCAACCGACAGGCAGAGCGGAAAGATCAGCAATGTTGCGGCTTCAAGCATTGAAGATACTCACTCCCGACGATGAAAATATAAATGCCGAAAACCGCTCATTATACAGAGCGGTTTTCGCTAGATATTGGCCTAACCCAAAAATATCGGATTATTTTCCGGCGTTTGCGGCCGCAGTATTGGCCTTGGTCATCTGATCCGAAATGCTTACGAACGTAGTATTGAGCGCGCCGCCCAGCGTCGTTGCGCCGGTGATGATAGCGACCGAGATCAGGGCAGCGATGAGGCCGTATTCAATGGCGGTCGCGCCGGATTCGTCTTTCAGGAAACGCGAAAAAAGCTTGGTCATAATTTAACTCCACTCACTTTGTTGACAGCACGTCCGCCAACTGTGCCGTTGATCGGATGAGTTGAACCGTAGCGGTTGGCCGTTTCCATCGCTTTAAGGAAGTGGGTTAACAGATCGTCAATTCCGAAGCACAAAAAGACTAGTTAATATAAATTCAGGTCTTTCCGGGCATTTTTAAAGAAAATCTTCAGACACAGCATAAAGTTTAGAAGTTAATATATTAGAATCATATACTTCATGTGCCGGAATATTGCATGCTTGACACGAGAATCCCGAAATGAGCGCTAAAACGGCCATGCCTGCCCCGTAATTGCAGCAATGACTGCACTCTTAATTGTTCATTCACCCTTCTTTCTCATTCTAATCAGGAATTGTTTCCGCCATCAATTTCATGAGGCCAGACCATGCCAATCCGCGGCAGAACCGCATTTCTTGCCGGCGTCGCCGCCATGGCAGGCCTGATGCCGCAGCTTTCGCACGCCGCCGATGACGGCATGCTGCGTGTCTATATGGATCACGCGCGCGTACTGAAGCTCGATCGCCCCGTCAGCAAGGTCATCGTCGGCAATGCGCAGGTCGCCGACGCGACCGTGGCGGATCCGAAGACGATCGTGCTCACCGGCCGCAGTTTCGGCACCACGAACATCGTCCTGCTTGATGCCGACGGCAACGCCATCGTCGACGAGCGGATCCTGGTCTCGATCGACGAGGGCAACACGGTGCGGGTCTTCCGCCAGACAGACCGTTCGGTGCTGTCCTGCACGCCCAATTGCGAGCAGCATGCCCAGCAGAACAACAATGCTGCGGCCGCTACCAGCCAGTAAGGCCGGTATCTCGCGTCCATTTTCATTCAATTATACTGTATAAGCCAAGACTTTTCTGAATAATGTGCGCTTCCTCTAAATATGGAGGGAGAAGAGAAACGGATTGTCAAGGAAGCCGCCCTAGTCTCGCCACGATTGAAATCGCCGCGGATTCCGTTATGACGCCAGATGACGCTCTTCTTGGAGACAAGGCCTTTGCACCGCGGCGTGCGAAGAGGGGCCTGCACGCGTTCGGGCGTGCCCGCGACGGCGCAGCCGCCATCGAATTCGCGCTGCTGGCTATCCCCTATTTCATGATCATCTTCGCGATCCTGGAAACTTTCGTCGCCTTCATCGCCGAACAGGTGGTTTCCAACGCTGTCGATACGCTGTCGCGCCAGGTCAGGACCGGACAGATCACCGCGACCAATACGACCGGGCAGCAGTTCCGCCAGGCCTTTTGCAACGAGATCTCGGTGCTCATCGCCTGCTCCGCCGCTGAACTGGCAACCCCGACGAACCTCTATCTCGACGTCAAAAGCTATTCGACCTTCGCCGATATGCCGACAACGATCCCGCGTGTCTCGTCCGATCCCTATTCCGACCTCAATACCACGGGCTTTTCATTCGCTCCCGGCGGCACCGGGACTATCAATATGGTGCGCGCCTATTATCGCTGGCAGATCATTATCGATCTGCTGCGGCCCTATCTGACCAACATCCATCCATCCGACGGCTCGATGCCGAGCACCTATCTCATCGTCGCGACGGGTGCCTTCCAGAACGAGAATTATTGATGAGGCGGCGGGAGATGGCGGGACGGACGATGGCGGCAGGGGTTTATACACGCCTGCGGCATTTCAGGCGCGACGAGCGTGGCATCGGCGCCATCGAATTCGCCATTCTCTTTCCGGTGCTGCTGATGCTCTATCTCGGCGCCTTCGAAATCACCGTCGGCCTCAGCGTCGAAAAACGCACAAGCCGGGCGGCCGGATCCATTGCCGATATCCTGACCCAGAAAACGAGCACAACCAAGGCGGAACTGGCTACCATGCCCTCCGTCGCCGGCGCCATTTTCACGCCCTATGCCACCACCGGCCTGACGCTGAAGGTCACAGGAATCCAGATCGACGCCGGCAGCAGCGCCACCGTCGCCTGGTCCTGGGCACAGGACGGCAGCAAGCCCTATACGGCCGGCAGCGCCGTCACCGTACCCAGCGATCTCAATCTGCCGAGTTCGTTTCTGGTCCGCACTGAACTTGCCATTCCCTATCAGATCCTCAGCTTCGGCTCGGATTTCCTACCCGCCGGCAGCAACCAGATCACCATCGGCCGCTCCTATTTTTATCGCCCGCGCGGGGTAGACCCGATCACCTGCAGCGATTGTTGAGCGGAACGGCTTTTCATCGGGCGATGCAATCCCCATTTAGCGAGAAAATTGCCAAGTTCACGCCTGCGTTATATGGGTGACGTCCAATGCGCCTGACATGAAATGTCGCGCGCTGAGCAATCTTATCGGGTGACCCATGGCACGCGCATTTCTTTTCGTTCTGGACTCCTTTGGCGTCGGCGGCAGCCCGGATGCGGCAAGCTATGGCGACGAGGGTGCCGATACGCTCGGTCACATCGCCGAATTCTGCGCGGCGGGTGCGGCCGACCGCGAGGGCCTGCGCTCCGGCCCGCTGTCGCTGCCGATCATGTCGGGACTCGGGCTGCTGGAAATCGCCAAGGCGGCGACGGGCCGCTATCCTCTAGGCATGCCACTGCCGCAGAAGCTTTACGGCCTTTATGGCTGCGCCAACGAGATCTCGCGCGGCAAGGACACGCCATCGGGCCATTGGGAAATCGCCGGCACGCCGGTCACGTTCGACTGGGGTTATTTCCCGACCGAAGGCGACGCCTTTCCGCCGGAACTGGTGGAGGCGATCTGCAAGGCGGCCGATCTCCCCGGCATCCTCGGCAATTGCCATGCGTCGGGAACCGATATCATCGCGAGATACGGCGAGGAGCATATCCGCAGCGGCAAGCCGATCTGCTATACTTCGTCGGATTCCGTTTTTCAAATCGCCGCGCATGAACAGCATTTCGGCCTGGAACGGCTGATTTCCCTCTGTCAGATCGTCCGTACCCTGCTTGACCCCTATAATATCGGCCGTGTCATCGCCCGCCCCTTCATCGGCGAGACGCCGGCGAATTTCGAGCGCACCGGCAACCGCCGCGATTTCTCCGTGCTGCCGCCCGAGCCGACCCTGCTCGACCGGCTGGTCGCGGCCGAACGCAAGGTGCATGCGGTCGGCAAGATCGGCGATATCTTCGCCCATCAGGGCATCTCCAGGATCATCAAGGCCAACGGCAACATGAAGCTGATGGACGCGACGCTGAAGACGATGGACGAAGCGGCCGACGGCGATCTCGTCTTCACCAATTTCGTCGATTTCGACATGGTCTATGGCCATCGCCGCGATGTGGCCGGCTATGCGGCGGCGCTCGAGGCCTTCGATGCGCGGCTGCCGGAGGTGCACAGGAAGCTGAAGCCCGGCGATCTCCTCATCCTCACCGCCGACCATGGCTGCGACCCGACCTGGCGCGGCACCGATCATACGCGCGAGCGGGTGCCCATCATCGCCTACGAACTCGGCATCCGCTCGCGCCCGATCGGCATCCGCCAGACCTATGCCGATATCGGCGAAACCGTTGCACACCATCTGGGAATTGCGGCGGGGCCGCATGGGAGGAGTTTTCTGTGACATCGCATTTGAAGAAGGTCGAGCTGCACTGCCATCTGGAAGGTGCGGCTCCCCCGGCGCTGACGCTGGCGCAAGCACGGAAATACAATGTCGATACCAGCGCTTTCATGCGCGACGGCGTCTATCTCTGGAAGGATTTCGCTGAATTCCTCGTCTGCTACGACAAGGTCTCCGAGGTCTATCGCACCGAGGAAGACTATGCGCTGCTGACCGAGACCTATCTCGAAGAGCTTGCCGGCATCGGCACGATCTATAGCGAATTGATCGTCTCGCCCGACCATGGCGACCGCATCGGGCTTGGCGCCGACGCCTATATGGAAGGCGTCTCGGCCGGTATCCGCGCCGCCAAGGAAAAGAGCGGCATCGAGGCCCGGCTAATCGTCACCGGCGAGCGTCATTTCGGGCCGGAGCGGGTGGTAAAGGCGGCCGAATATGCGGCCAAGAGCGACAATCCGCTGATATCGGGTTTCAACATGGCCGGCGAGGAGCGCATGGGCCGCGTCGCGGATTATGCCCGCGCCTTCGACATCGCCCGCGAGGCCGGCCTCGGCATCACTATCCACGCCGGCGAAGTCTGCGGCGCCTTCAGCGTCGCCGATGCGGTGGAACTGGTCCGTCCGGCGCGGATCGGCCACGGCGTCCGCGCCATCGAGGATGCCGATCTGGTCAAGCGCCTTGCCGATCTCGGCACGGTGCTGGAGGTTTGCCCCGGCTCCAACATCGCCCTCAATGTCTTCCCGGATTTCCCCTCGCATCCGCTGCGCAAGCTGCGTGACGCCGGCGTGCGCGTCACCATCAGTTCCGACGACCCGCCCTTCTTCCACACCTCGCTGAAGCGCGAATACGAGCTGGCATCCACCGCCTTCGGCTTCAGCGACGACGAGATCAATGCGATGACCCGCACGGCGATCGAGGCGGCGTTTGTGGACGAAGCGACGCGGGCGGCATTGCTGGCAAGGTTATGACGGCATCATTTTAGGCCGCAGACTGGGGATGAAATCGAGCCTTTCGCCCTATTTCCTTGCACCAGAGACAATTTCCGTGAAAGAAACATCGGATATCGCGGAATTACTGGAAGGCTGAAACCATGGACGGCGTCATTGTCATCGATCACCCGCTTGTGCAGCACAAGCTCACAATCATGCGCAAGAAGGAGACGTCGACAGGGAGCTTCCGCCGGCTGCTGCGCGAGATTTCGACGCTGCTCTGTTATGAAGTGACGCGCGATCTGGAAATGACGATGGAGACCATCGAAACGCCGCTGCAGCCGATGGAATCGCCGATCCTCGAAGGCAAGAAGCTGGTTTTCGCCTCGATCCTGCGCGCCGGCAACGGCCTGCTTGAAGGTATGCTCGACCTCGTGCCGTCTGCGCGCGTGTCGCATATCGGTGTCTACCGCGATCACGAGACGCTGCAGCCGGTCGAATACTACTTCAAGGCGCCGGAGGATATTTCCGAGCGCCTGATCATCGTCGTCGACCCGATGCTGGCGACCGGCAACTCCTCGATCGCCGCGATCGACAAGCTCAAGGAGCGCGGCGCTCATAATATCCGCTTCCTCTGCCTGCTCGCGGCTCCCGAAGGCATTGCCAATTTCCGTGCGGCGCATCCGGACGTACCGGTCTTCACCGCGGCGATCGACAGCCACCTGAATGAACTGGGCTATATCGTCCCCGGCCTCGGCGATGCCGGTGACCGCATGTACGGCACGAAGTAAATTCCACCTCTCTCTTTGTTTTCCGCCCGGCAGCGTCCAACTGCCGGGCTTTTTATTGATCTGTTTAGCGGCCTGTCAGCAAAGCTGATTTAAACGATGGAGATCGATGGGTTCGACATGGCGAACCCATGGGAAGGGTCTCCGCCGATGCTCGTTCGCGTCCTTGTCTTTGCCGGTATCATCGCCGTGGCTGCCACGCAGGTGCCGTCGCTGCTGAACATCCAGATCGCCATCGACGAAAACTCGGCGCCCATGGCCATTTCCCCTCCCGCGGGACAGCAGGTCTCGGTGGTGAGCCTGTCGCACGGCAGCGTCCTCTTGCCCGCAGGCGCGGGTGGTCACTATCAGGGCGACTTCAAGATCAACGGCCGGCCGGTGCAGGGCATGATCGATACGGGTGCTACCTATGTGGCGATCAACGAGAGCACGGCGCGCCGTCTCGGCATCAGCGGCAGCGATCTCGATTATCGCTACACCACCCAGACCGCCAACGGTCCGTCCAAGGTGGCGCTGGTCAAGCTCGACCGTCTTGAGATTGGCACGATTAAGGTTCGTGACGTCGATGCCGTGGTCTCGAAGGATGGCGCCTTGAGCACGACGCTGATCGGCATGAGCTTCCTGAAAAAGTTGAAATCCTATGGCGCCGAAAACGGTTCATTGCGTTTGACGCAGTAACCCCGTCAGATCCGCGAGACGATCACCGGCGGCAAAATGGGAGCGGTATCCGCGATGCGATAGTTTGCGGCGAGATCGGCTGCGGCTTTTTCGGCGCTTGCATCATCAGCCGCGTGAACGGTCGCAATACGATCGCCTTTGCTCACCTTCGTTCCGAGCGGCAGGATATCGCTGAAGCCGACTCGATGGTCGATCTTATCCTGCGGACGACGGCGGCCACCGCCGAGATCGATGACACCCATACCGATGGCGCGGGCATCGCAGGCAGCAAGCCAGCCGTCCGAAGCGGCAAGAACCGGCTTTTGCACCGGCGCTTCGATGAGATATTTAGCCGGATTCTCCAGAAGATCGACCGGACCGCCGAGGCCATGGACCATGCGGCCGAACAGTTCGGCAGCCTTGCCGGAGGCAAGCGCATCGCGGGCGCTGGCTTCGGCCTCGACAAGTGTCTTTTCGACCCCCGCCTGCGTCAGCATCTCGGCCGCGAAGGCTAATACGACCGTCTCGAGCCGCGTGCCTGCCTTGCCGCACTTCAGGAAATCCAGACAATTGCGGAGCTCCACGACATTGCCGGCGGCGTCCGCCAGCGGCTGGTTCATGTCGGTGATCAGTGCCGAGGTCTTCACCCCCGCCCCGTTCGCCACCTCGACCAGAGAACGGGCCAGCGTCTCGGCCTCTTCCGGTGAGGTCATGAAGGCGCCGCTGCCGATCTTGACGTCGAGCACCAGCGTTTCCAGCCCGGCGGCCAGTTTCTTCGATAGGATCGAGGCGGTGATCAGCGGCACGGAATCGACGGTGGCCGTGACATCGCGCACGGCATAGAGCTTGCCGTCGGCGGGCGCCAGGGCTCCGGTCTGGCCGATGATGGCGCAACCGACCTCGTCCACCACCTTGCGGAAGCGCGCCGCGTCCGGGGTGATGCCGTAGCCGGGTATCGATTCCAGCTTGTCGAGCGTGCCGCCGGTATGGCCGAGGCCGCGACCGGAAATCATCGGCACGGCAAGGCCGCAGGCAGCGGCGATCGGAGCCAGCATCAGCGAGACATTGTCGCCGACGCCTCCGGTCGAATGCTTGTCGGCGATCGGCCCGCCGATGCCGGACCAGGCGAGCGTGTCGCCGGAACGGGCCATGGCGAGCGTCAGCGCCACGACCTCCTCGCGCGTCATGCCGCGAAACCAGACGGCCATGGCAAAGGCGCCGATCTGGCTTTCCGCCAGCTCGCCACGCGCCAGGGCTCCGATGAAGCTATTGATATCGGCGGCTGAAAGAATGCCGCCGTTGCGCTTCAGCCGGATGATTTCCTGCGGGATCATGGCTTCAATAGCCTGACGAGGCTGTCTTGGATTGTCCGCCGGCCAGCACGCCGAGAATATCGTCGAGCAGGCTCGAGGCGCCGAAACGGAAGGTCGAGGGCATGGCCCAGTCCGGCGCCATGATGGTCTCGGCGAGGCTCAGATAGAGCGCTGCATCGGCGACGGAGCCGATACCGCCGGCCGGCTTGAAGCCGACCTTGCGGCCACTGTCGCGGATCGCCCGCAGCATGATGTCGGCCGCTTCAAGCGTCGCATTGACGGCGACCTTGCCGGTGGAGGTCTTGATGAAATCGGAGCCGGCCTCGATCGCCAGTTCGGAAGCGCGCTGGATCAGCGCCACGTCCTTGAGCTCGCCGGTTTCGAGGATGGTCTTCATGATCACCGGCCCGGTGCATTCGGCCTTGACGGCCGCGACCATGTCGGTGACGGCCTGCTCGTTGCCGGCAAGCAGCGCCTGATAGGGAATGACGAGATCGATTTCGTCGGCACCATCGGCGATCGCCTCGCGCGCTTCGGCGGCGACGTCGGCCACTTCCATGTCGCCGGCCGGGAAATTCACCACGGTCGCGATCTTCACCGCATGATCAGTGCCGAGGATGCCGCGTGCCTGGGCGACGAAGCGCGGCCAGATGCAGACGGCAGCAGTGTTGCCGTAGGGCGATTGCGCCCGGGTGCAGAGCGTCTCGATCTGGGCCGGCGTGCAATCATCCTTGAGATTGGTGAGATCGAGAAGGGAAAGCGCAACGGCCGCCGTTTCTCTCAGGGAATGGCTCGTCATTGTCAGTTTCCTCCGTCCGCAATCATTTCTGTCAGGATGGCCGCGAGACGGGCGCCGCCGACCGGAGCCATGTCCTTGGTCTCCTCATGCGTCAGCTCGGCGCCGGTCATGCCAGCCCCATAGTTAGTGATGACGGAGGCCGCGGCAACCCTTAGACCGAAAAGACGCGCCAGAATGACCTCCGGCACCGTCGACATGCCGACGGCATCAGCACCGAGGATGCGCGCCATGCGGATTTCCGCCGGCGTTTCGAAGCTTGGGCCGGAGAACCACATATAGACGCCATGCGAGAGCTTGATCTCGGCCTTTTCCGCCGCCTTGCGCATCCGCATGATGAGATCGGCATCGTAGGCGCTGGTCATGCCGACGAAACGCTTGTCGCTTTCCTCGCCGATCAGCGGGTTCATGCCGGAATAATTGATGTGGTCGGTGATCTGCATCACCGATCCCGGCGGCATTTCTTCGCGCAGGGATCCGGCCGAATTGGTCAAGATCAGCGTTTCGACGCCGAGAGCCTTCAGCGTCTCGATCGGCACGCGCATGGCGTTGGCATCGCCCTTTTCATAATAATGCACGCGGCCAGAAAGCATGATGACCGGGACGTTGCCAAGACGGCCCGCAACCAGCGTGCCGGCATGGCCGGAAACGGCGCTGACGGGAAAGCCCGGAATCTCCGCATAGGGAACGCGCACGGCGTCCTGCACTTGATCGACGAGCGAACCCAGGCCAGAACCGAGGACGATACCGTAGCGCGGCTGGAGATCCCCGAGCTTTGCAGCCAGGATATCGACGGCGGCGGTCATCCCAGTGTCTCGGTTTCGAAGCTGAAGGGCAGCAATTCATCCATGGTCATCGTCTTCCTCACGCCGGTTTCGTCGCAAAGATAGACGCGTGTCTCCTTGCTGGCAAATTCGGCGATTTTTTGCCGGCAACCGCCGCAGGGCGGGCAGAGTGGCAGCTTCTCGGCGATGACGGCCATTTCGACGATCTTCTTGGCACCGCCCATGATCATGTGGCTGATCGCGGTTGGCTCGGCACACCAGCCCTGCGGGAAAGACAGGTTCTCGATATTGGCACCGGCATAGATCTTGCCGTCCTCGGCACGGATCGCCGCGCCGACGGGGAATTTCGAATAGGGGGCATGGGCAAAGGCCATCGCCCCGCGGGCGGCCTCGAACAGATCATGCGACATGGACTAGCGCTCCTTGGTATAGGGCACGCCGCCGGCCTTGGGCGGCTTGGCGACGCCGATAAAGCCTGCGAGCAGGATGCAGGTGAGAATATAGGGCAGCGCCTGGAAAATCTGCACCGGCACCTCGCCGATGCCGGGCACCGACTTGCCCTGCATGAAATTGGAGAAGGCATCGAGGAAGCCGAAGAGCAGGCAGGACAACATCACCGGCACCGGCTTCCACTTGGCGAAGATCAGCGCGGCCAGCGCGATATAGCCTTTGCCGGCCGACATGTTGGCGATGAAGCCGGCCGACTGCGCGATGGCGAGATAGGTGCCGGAGAAGCCGCAGAGAATACCGGCGCAGATCAGCGAGCGATAGCGCAGCCACGCGACCGAAATGCCGGCCGTGTCGACGGCACCGGGATTTTCACCGACGGCGCGCAGGCGCAGGCCAAATCGCGTCCGGTACAGAATCCACCACGAAATCGGCACGGCAAGAAAGGCAATATAGGTGAGGATGTTATTGCCGGAAATGACGTTGGCGTAGAGTGGTCCGATGATCGGCACGCCGCGCATCGCATCGGCACCCGGCAGGATGATCGGCACGAAACGCGCGTCCGCGCCAAGCTGTGGCGTGCGCCCTCCCTGGCCAAACCAGGCCTGGCCAAGCACGACGGTCAATCCGGCAATCAGAAAGTTGATCGCAACACCGGAGACGATCTGATTGCCGCGATTGGTGATCGAGGCGAAGCCATGAAGCAGGCCGAATGTGACAGAGACCACGATACCCGCGCCCAGCCCAGCCCAGGCCGATCCGGTGACCGTAGCCATGCATGCGGCAGCAAATGCGGCCGCCAGCATCTTGCCCTCAAGGCCGATATCGAAGACACCGGCACGCTCGGAAAACAAACCGGCAAGCGCCGTAAAGATAAGGGGAATCGACAGGCGGATGGTCGAACCGAGCACGCTGATCAGGATGTCATAATAATCCATGGTCGATCCTCAAGCCCTGCCGAACAATTGATAGATACGCACGAATGTTGGACGCAGCATGTATTCGAGCGCGCCAACGAACAGGATAACGAGACCCTGGATCATGATGACCATGTCACGACTAATGGTTGGTATATCAAAATTAACCATATCGCCGCCTTGGGAAAGGATACCAAACAGGATCGCCGCGAAGATAATACCCAATGGATGGTTACGGCCCATAAGCGACACGGCGATGCCAACAAAGCCCGCACCTGCGACGAACTCGACACCAAGACGGGCCTGCGCGCCCATGACCGGGTTTAGCGCCATCATCCCGGCAAGACCGCCTGATATCAGCATGGAGATAATGACGGTGCGAGCATAGGGGATGCCGGCATAGACGGCGGCGGTCGGGCTGAGGCCGAGCGTACGCATCTCGTAGCCGAGCTTGGTGCGCCAGATCAGAAGCCAGACGAGGAAGCACATTACCAATGCGATCAGGAACGAGACGTTGAGCGGTGCAGCACCAATCGACGAGCCGAACATACTGACCAGCCAATCGAGCTTCGGCAGCTGGCCGCCCTCAAGAAAGGTGCGGGTTTCCGCGGCCTGTTTCCCCGGTACGATCAAGACGTGCGAAAGCAGAAAAACCATCAGCGGCGCGCCGATGAAATTGAACATGATCGTCGTGATGACGATATGGCTGCCGCGCTTTGCCTGCATCCAAGCTGGAATAAACGCCCATGCCGCGCCAAACACCGCAGCCCCAATCATCGCGAACGGCATGGTGACATACCAGGGCACATAATTGTCGAGAGACAAGGCAACCAAGGCAGCCCCGAGACCACCAATATAGGCCTGGCCTTCCGAGCCTATGTTGAACAAGCCCGCATGGATCGCGACAGCAACGGAAAGGCCCGTGAAAATAAAACTCGTCGCATAGAACAACGTATAGCTGATAGCCTCACCGCTGCCCAGAGAACCCTGAACAAGGGAATTTAAGGCATCAATAGGGCTCTCACCGATAAGCCAGATCACTAAACCTGAAACGATAAAAGCCAACAGCAGATTGATCAGCGGGATCAGGCCGTAGTTGATCCAATTGGGGAGCGGAACGGAAGCGGTACTCATCAAGGCCTCACGCGGCAATTCCGGCCATCATCAGGCCGAGTGTCTGTTCACCGGCGTCAGCCGTTTTTTCGCCGACGACATGGCCGGCAAACATGACGAGGATACGGTCCGATAGCGCGCGGATTTCATCCAGCTCCACCGAGACCAGCAGGATCGCCTTGCCGGCGTCGCGCATCTCGATGATGCGGCGATGGATGAATTCGATGGCGCCGATATCGACGCCGCGCGTCGGCTGGCCGATCAGCAGGGCCTTCGGATCGCGCTCGATCTCGCGGGCAACGACGATCTTCTGCTGGTTGCCGCCGGAAAAATTGGCGGTCTTCAGTCGGGCGTTCGGCGGGCGGATGTCGTATTTCTCGATCTTCTCGATCGCATCCTTGCGCATGGCGTCGAGATCGAGCATGCCGGCCCTGCCATATTTGACGTCACGGTGATAGCCGAGCATCGAATTCTCATATTCCTCGAACTTGAGGACGAGACCCATGTGATGGCGGTCTTCCGGGATATGGGCGAGGCCGAGGGCGCGCAGGGCTGCCGGGTCGGCGCTGCCGATCGGCTTTT
>NZ_AJVM01000079.1:0-6708 GCF_000281735.1 Rhizobium sp. AP16
TTCAGGAAGGTTTGCATGACGTTTGCGACATTGGCTAACGCATTTTCCGTCAAGACCCTCGCATCGGCGGTCTTCATCTCATCAACCCTATACGCGTCGTTCGGCCTTGCGCAGGAACAGCCGGCAGCACCGGCCAATGCAGGCACTCAGCAAAGTCAGCAAAGCCCTGCCGCGACGGCCGGCGGACAGACACAACCGGCGCCACAAGCCCGCGTGCAGAAGTTTGACGATTGGTACTATCGCTGCATCGACGGCAAGGCCGCAGACGGTTCTGCAGCTACGCATTGCGAAGTGGCACAGATCGCGACGGTGAAGCAGGGTGACCAGGACGTCAATGTGCTGACGCTCGCCATCGCCAAGGCCGATGCACCGGCCGCACCGGACAAGAAGACAGCAAAGCAGCCGGCAAGCGATCTGGTGCTGACCGCGCTCGTGCCGCTCAACATGTACCTGCCGGCAGGCTTGAGCATCGACGCGGCTGATAAGCCTGTTGTGCAGCTGGCCTATCGCAACTGCAACCAGGCCGGCTGCTGGTCACAGCAGAAGCTGGACACAAAGACGATCTCAGCGCTTGCCAAGGCGGCGGATGGGGTTGGTCATGTGCAGATGATGAATGGCCAGAAGGTCAACATCAAGTTCTCCCTGAAGGGTCTGTCGGCGGCATTGGATGCGCTGCAGAAGTCTGCCTCCAACTGACGTAAAGGCAGACAGGCTTATGACGTCAGCCCGGCGCCCAGCTGCCCCTCGCCACAATCTTGGTTTGACCGCCAGCGCACTGTTGGCGGTAATTTTTGCGATATCACCTGCAGCTGCCCAGACGCCAAATGACGACTTCGCCCGCCGGCAGGCGCAGGAGGCCGAGCAGCAGCGTCTGGAGACCTTGGGCCGGATGACCCCGAAGCCGGCGCAGACCGAGGCTCAGCAACCGGCCGCATCTGGTGGCCAGAAGGCTGGCCCGTGCTTTGCCATCACCCATGTCGAGGTCGAAGGTGTCAAACAGTTTTCGGCCACCGCTATCGACACGGTGACCGCACCTTATGCGAACCGCTGCGTTGGCGTCGGTGAGATCAACTCGCTATTGCGCGACCTGACGCATCTCTACCTCAACAAGGGCTTTGTCACCTCGCGTGTCTACGTGCCGGCCCAGGATATTGCCGGAACGAAGGTGCTGCGCCTGGTGGCGGTCGAGGGCACGCTCTCCGACATCTACATCAACGGCAAGCCGGCCCCCGGCTCCGGCATGCTGGCGACTGCCTTTCCCGGTATGAAGGGTCACATCACCAATCTGCGTGATATCGAGCAGGGCCTCGATCAGATCAACCGTCTCTCGTCCAACAACGCCAAGACGGCGATGCTGCCGGGGAAGACGGACGGCACCTCAATCCTCAATATCGAGAACAAGCCGGATCACCCCTGGCATCTCTCTTTCGGCAACAGTAATCTCGGCCAGGAACAGACGGGATATTCCAAGTCCTCGGCCTCGGTCGGCTATGACAATCTGTTCGGCATCAACGATCAATGGAACTTTTCTTACGAGCATAGCGGCCCGGACTACCCCTGGCGGAACGATGGCGTCGGCAAGAGCAACAGCTATTCCGGCAATGTCAGCGTGCCCTACGGCTACTGGACATTGTCGCTGAATGGCTCCTGGTATGGCTATGACAGTTCGGTTCCGGGGAATTTCGGGACACTGCAAACATCCGGCGACAGCAAGCAGGTCGGTATCGGCGCCGACCGGGTAATCTTCCGCGACAAGGATTCGATCACCACCCTCAACACTGGCCTGACCTACAAGGAAACCAACAATTTCCTGCTCGGCAGCAAAATAGAGGTCGGCAGCCGCAAATATACCGCCGGTGATCTCGGTATTTCCCATTCCCGCCGCATGCTGGGAGGGCTTTGGGTCTTCGACCTCTCCTACAGCCAGGGACTTAATCTCTTCGACGCCGTCGCACCTGGCGATGCCGGGGCTGGAGACGCCGATCCTCGTTTCTCCAAGTTCAGCGGCACGATCACCGTGACGCGGCCCTTCGAGGTCAGCGAACAGCGCTTCGAGATCAATTCGATCGTGACCGGACAATATTCGCCCGACAATCTGTTCGGGGCCGAGCAGATCTCGCTTGGCGGCTATTCCTCGGTTCGCGGCACGCGCGAGACCATGCTTTACGGCAATAACGGCTTCTTCGTCCGCAACGATCTCGTCTGGCGCACGCAGCCTTTCGCCGACAACGCGGAGCTTGCGAAGATCCTCGGCGAATTCCGGCCCTATGTCGGCCTCGACTACGGACGGATCGCACGCCAAGCGCGCTATCGCATCGATGGCGGTGACATGCTTGGCTGGACGGCTGGCGCCAAGCTCGCCGGCGGACATGTCAATTTCGATATCGGCTATTCGGACATATTCGGCGGAACGACAGATCGGCGCGATGCCGGGCTGCTTTTTGTAAGCACTTCGGTGCGGTGGTGACGATGGGCGCCAGCCGCACATTCACCAGTTTCATGGCTGCACCCGCCGCAACCTATTTGCGCCGATTGCAACATCAATTCTCTGGCCGGGCCTTGCGTCCGATGAATATGGCTCACCGCTTAAGTAGCGTGCTCTAGGAAGAGGCAGAACGACAGTGGCAGACATCAAAAGGTATAATAGCAAAGTACCGACGTCATCACGCCCCGTACTGGCGTTGGCCCGAGAGTTCACCGCGATCTTGCTGAGCGGCTTGCTTGTTTTCCAGCCGATGCTGGCAAATGCGCAGGCGGTTTCGGCAAGCACCACCGCACCCGCCGCCAACCAGCCGGGCGTTGGCGCGGCGCCGAACGGCGTTCCGCTCGTCGACATCGTCACCCCGAACGGGGCCGGCCTGTCTCACAACAAATTTTCGGACTTCAATGTCGGCACGCCGGGCCTGATCCTCAACAACTTCAAAGGCGAAGTCGGCACGTCTAATCTTGGTGGTGCCACGCCCGGTAACCCGAACCTCAACAGCTCCAGCCCCGCGTCGGTCATCCTCAATGAGGTGACCGGTGGGAACCGGTCTGCACTTAACGGCCCAACGGAAGTGTTCGGGAGCAGGGCAGACGTCATCATAGCGAATCCAAATGGCCTGACTTGCTCGGGCTGCGGCTTCATCAATACGCCGCATGCGACGCTGACGACCGGCGTACCCAATATCGGCGCTGATGGCAGCCTCACTGGCTTCACCGTCAATGGCGGCGATGTCACCTTTGAAGGGGCGGGGGCAAATCTCGCGGCTGCTCCTGGTGCCGTCGACCTGTTCGACGTCGTTGCCCGCAATATCCACGTCAATGCGCCGATCTACGGCAAGACCCTGCGGCTGACCGGCGGCGCCAGCCAATACAACTATGCCACCGGTGAAGCGACAGCACTGACCGCCACCTCCGGTACGCCGGAATATGCGATCGACGGCTCGGCCCTTGGCGCCATGCAGGCCGACCGCATCAAGGTCGTCGTCACCGAGAAGGGCGCCGGCGTCAAGATGAGCGGCGATATGGCCGCCAATGCCGGTGAACTGTCGCTATCGGCCGATGGCAAGATCTCGATCGGCAATGCGTCGGGCAGCCAGGGTGTGACCATCACCTCGAAGAGACAAGTCACCGCCGCCAAGGTCAGTTCGAAGCAGAAGGTCGTCGTTCAGGCCGATCAAGGCATCACCCTACAGTCGGTGGCAGCCGACAGCGATATCGTGCTTGCAAGCGGCACAGGCCTCTTGAGCGTCTCTGGCGACATCAACAGCGGCACGACGGTGCAGATGAGTTCGGGCGGCGGCATTGCCGCCGGCAGTGTCACAGCAGGCAATGGTACGGCGACGCTTTCGGCGACCTCCGGCAATATCGCGATTGCGGGTGCTGCCAATAGTACCGGTGATCTCAATCTGACCGCCACGGCCGGCTCGATCTCCGCAGGCTCACTGCTGAGCAACCAGAATATCGCGCTGACCGCTGGCCTCGACATCACTGTTTCCGGTAATGTATTGGCGCAAGGCAATGTCAGCGCCACCGGCCGGTCGATCTCCACCGGCGTGGCCGTCTCAGGCATCAATGTCGCCGCCACCAGCGCCGATCCCAATGGCAATGTCGTGCTCGGCTCAGCCGGGAACCTCAGCCTGACAGCAACGGGTGGCAATATAACCACCGGCAATCTGCTGTCGGCGGGAAGCCTCAGCACCAGTGCGACCGGCAATATGACCGCCGGGAACATCCAGACTACCGGCAATTTTACGGCGACCGCAGCCTCGCTGACATCAAGCAACATCACGTCGCATGGGGCGATCACCGTCAACGCATCGACCAACGCGAGCGGCCAGATCCTCGGCGCGGGCAACGTCCTGATCTCAGGCGCGGCCATCCAGGCCGGTGCCATCGTCTCCGGCGTCGATTTTGCCGCCACCAATGCGGCTGGCGGTACTCTCGCTGTCGGTCCGACCGGCACGCTCGATTTGACCGCCACGACCGGCAATATCGTGGTCGGCACGCTGCTGTCGGCCGGTGATCTGAATGCTCGGTCAGCACTGCTGCAGGCAAACACTCTGACAGGTCACGGCAATGTCGGCATCGATGGCGGCGTTCGTGTCGCCAACCAATTGCTTGGAGCCGGCGACATAACCATCAATGGCAACGCCAATGGTGTCAGTGCCGGTCTTCTTGCGTCCGGTGTCGACTTTGCAGCGACCAAGGCGGCTGGCGGCAATATCGTGGTGGCGAATAGCGGCGATCTCACGGTCAACGATAGTCTCGGCGCCGTCCAGGCAGGCACCATCATGGCAGCCGGCGCTATCAATACCACCGGTCAGACGATCACCGCCGATACCATCACCGGTCATCAGAACATCACGCTTTACGGCGCCACTGCCGTTACCGGCCAGATCCTAGGTGCGGGCAATGTCAGCGTCTCCGGCTCGACTATCGCGGCCGACGCCATCGTCTCGGGTGTCGACATCGCCGCCACCGATGCGGCGGGCGGCCGCATTACCCTTGGCCCGACGACAACGGGAACCGGCAATCTGACGCTTGCCGCCGCGGGCTTGCTCAGCGCCGATACGCTGTTGTCGGCAGGCAATCTTGATGCCAGTGGCGCGAACATTACCGCCGACAATATCTCGGCGCATGGCAATCTGACGCTTGATGGTGCCTCCAGCACGACGACCGCGAGCGGTCGCGTGGACATAAGCGGCCAGATTCTTGGCGCCGGCAATGTTTTGATCAGCGGCCAGAGCCTGTCTGCCCAGACGGTCGTTGCTGGCCTCGATTTCGATGCGACGAATGGGGCCGGGGGCAATATCGTTCTCGGTCAGGCTGGCGATTTGACCGTGTCAATGAACGGCGCGGTTACGGCGCCGACCATACAAGCAGCCGGCGTCATTGATATCAGTGGCGCCTCGGTTGCCGCCGATGCCATCACCGGCCATAAGGACCTCACTCTTTCCAGCACGGCTGCCGCGGGCGTGGATGTTACTCGTCAAGTGCTTGGCGGCGGTAGTGTCGACATCTCCGGCGCGAGCATCAAAGCCGGCACGATCGTCTCCGGTGTCGACTTTGCCAGAACAGCGGCCGCCAATGGCAACATCGTCCAGACGACAAGCGGCGATCTGACACTTGCTTCAAGCGGATCCCTCGATGCCGGCACGCTGTTGTCGGCCGGCGATCTCTCTGCCGCCGGTTCGACCATCAGCGCTGATAGTGTCACGGCCCATGGCGATGTCGCCCTTGATGGTGCGCCCGGCACGACGACCGCAAGCGGTCGCGTGGATGTGAGTGGCCAGATTCTTGGCGCGGGCAACGTGCTGATCACCGGTCAAAGCCTGTCCGCCCAGACGGTCGTTGCTGGCATCGACTTCGACGCCACCAATGCGGCCAGTGGCAATATCGTTCTTGGCCAGGCCGGGGATCTGACCATCGCAGTCAATGGCGCTCTTGCGGCGCCGACCCTACAGGCAGCCGGTGCCATCGACGCCCATGCGGCATCGATCTCCGCCAACGCGGTTACCGGTCACAAGGGTATTACCCTCTCTGGCGCAACCGGTGGCGTAGACATCGATAATCAAGTTCTTGGTGGCGGCGACATCAGTGTTGCCGGCTCCAGCATCAAGGCCGGTACCATCGTCTCAGGTGTTGATTTCGCCAGAACGGCAGCGGCGAACGGAACCATCGTCCAGGCGTCAAGTGGCGATCTGACACTTGCTTCAAGCGGATCCCTCGATGCCGGCACGCTGTTGTCGGCCGGCGATCTCTCTGCCGCCGGTTCGACTGTCAGCGCTGATAGCGTTGCGGCCCATGGCGACATCACTCTTGATGGTGCGACCACCGTTGCGGGCCAGATTCTTGGCGCCGGCAATGTGTTGATCACCGGTCAAAGCCTGTCCGCCCAGACGGTCGTTGCTGGCATCGACTTCGACGCCACCAATGCGGCCGGTGGCAATATCGTTCTCGGCCAGGCCGGGGATCTGAGCGTGTCGGTGAACGGCACCGTTGCGGCGCCGACCCTGCAGGCAGCCGGCGTCATTGATATCAGCGGCGCGTCCGTCGCCGCCGACGTGATCACCGGCCACAAGGGCATTACCCTTTCCGGCGTAACCGGTGGCGTGGACATCGATAGTCAAGTTCTTGGTGGCGGCGACATCAGTGTTTCCGGCTCCAGCATCAAGGCCGGCACCATCGTCTCCGGCGTCGATTTCGCTGCAACGGCTGGCGCCG